>CAYLTW010000115.1:0-7965 GCA_964386735.1 uncultured Woeseiaceae bacterium | reverse complement strand
ATGTGCAAAAACGGATTCGATTTGCCACCCTCCGGTGTGTAGTCACGATCCAGCCCCTCGGCCGTTACCGCATCGTGATATTCCGGATGCAACGCGATGACGTCGGCAATCTGCGCTTCCAGCGAAGACATCGGGGCGGCATCGCAGTGCTTTCGCCAGGCATCCAGGTACATCTTGCGAAGTACGCCACGGTCCTGACTGAAAATCATGCCGGTTCCTTTTTTCGATACTCGCACCATGCAACGATCGGGCACTCGGCGCACATTGGTTTGCGTGCCTTGCAGATATAGCGGCCGTGGAGAATCAGCCAGTGATGTGCGTCCTTCCTGAACTCGTCCGGCGTCAGCCTTAGCAATCGCTTTTCCACCTCAAGCGGCGATTTACCTGGCGCGATGCCGGTACGATTCGCGACCCGGAAGATATGAGTGTCCACGGCGATCGTTGGCTCGCCAAACGCCGTATTCAAAACGACATTGGCCGTTTTGCGCCCGACGCCCGGCAACGACTCCAGCGCCGCACGCGTCCGCGGCACGACGCTGTCATACTCATCAACGAGGATTCGGCAGGTTTCGATGATATTTGCGGCCTTGGCATTAAACAGCCCGATGGTCTTGATGTACGGCGTAAGACCATCAACTCCCAGGGCCAGTATCGACTCCGGCGTGTTCGCAACCGGATACAATTTGCTGGTGGCTTTGTTGACGCTGACATCGGTGGCCTGAGCTGAAAGGATCACGGAGATCAACAATTCGAAAGGCGAGACATAGTTCAGTTCAGTATCCGGATGTGGATCGCCGTCGCGCAGTTTCTCAAAGATGGCGGTACGCTTTTGTTTGTTCACGCGCGTTTGATCATCTTTTTCTTGCGGTCGATTGCGTTTTTTGCGGCCACGGCGAGCGCCAGCGCGAAGAACGCGCCAGGCGGAAGAATAGCCAGCAGCCAGCCACCATCGACGAGTACCAGGCCGGGCATCGGGTCGCCGCCAAGCAGCAAATCCATTCGAGACAGGATTGACCCCTGACCGATCAATTCGCGAAAGAATCCGATTGCGATCAACAGTAATGTGAAGCCGACGCCCATGCCGATGCCGTCAGCAAGGCTCGCGGAAATTGTGTTTTTAGAGGCGAACACTTCGGCGCGTGCGACGATCGCGCAGTTTGTAACGATCAGCGGTATAAAAATTCCAAGCGATCGATCGAGTAACGGAAACCAGGCCTTGAAAATCAATTCGATGCTCGTAACGAGGCTGGCAATAATCAAAACGTATATGGCGATTCGAATCTCGGGACGAATCAGGCGCCGAGTGGCCGACACAAGTACGTTTGAAAAACTGAGTACAAGCAGAGTTGCGATGCCGAGGCCAAGGCCGTTTACGAAACTTGTCGTGACCGCGAGCAGGGGGCACAAACCCAGCAGTTGTACGAGCCCTGGATTGTCCCTCCACAAGCCAATCTGCATTCGTTGTACCAGTCCGCCCGCTGTCACTTATCTACCTCGGTCGCCGGCGCCGCAAACAGTTCTTCGCGATTGGCATCAAAGTATATCAACGTTTCCCGGATTGCCGTGATGACGGATCTTGGCGTCACCGAAGCGCCGGTCAGTTGGTCGAATTGCCCGCCGTCACTGGTGATCGCCCAGCCCCCGGCAATGGGGTTTCGAATCGAGCGTCCGTCGAACTGGAATACCCAGTCAGACCGGCTGGACACGATGCGATCGCCCAGACCTGGCGTCTCGCGGTGCTCGAGAATGCGTATTCCCGTGACAGTACCGTCATACTCGATGCCGACAAGGATTCGAATCGGTCCCGCGTAGCCATCGGGTGCCGTGACTGCAAATAAAGCCGCTACGGGCCGATTGTCGGCATAGACGCGGTACACGATGACATCGTCGGCTCCGGGCAACTCGTGTGGCACCGGGATGACCAGCATTGACTCGGAAACGCCGCCATCGAAAAAGATACCGGCGAGCGCTGGCTCGAGGCTTTTCTCCAGCCATGCCTGTTCGTTTGCAGCGATGCGGTCGCGCGTCAGCATGTAAGTCGATGACACCAGCGCCGCACAGACCGCCCCAATGGCGGCCAGAGTCAAGCCGCTCCTGATGACACTATTCACGAGGTATCGCTGCCTTTGTCATGCCCAACAATGTGCGGCTGTGTCATGTAGTCGATCGCGGGTACGGCAATGTTCATAATCAGGACAGCGAACGCGACACCATCGGCGTACGAGCCCCAGGTGCGAATCGCATAGATGAGGAAACCGATGCCAGCGCCAAATATCAAGCGACCCCTGGGGCTTGTCGCGGCCGATACCGGATCAGTCGCGATAAAAAATGCACACAGGATCGTGGCGCCGCCAAAGAGATGAAAACCAGGGCTTGGATGGCTGCCAGGCTCGACCAGGTACATTATTGTAGCCGGTAACAAAAGACCCACGCCTACGCCGACCGGAATCTGCCAGCGAATAATTTTCTTGATCAGCAACCAGAGCCCGCCGATTGCCGTGAAGTTCCCGATCCATTCCCAGCCACGACCACCGAAGTCACCCATGATTGGCAAGGTCCGTATTTCGTCGACGGTGCGGGAGCCATTCAGCCCGGACTGCATGGCATCGAGCGGTGTTGCGCGACTAACGGCATCGAAAGACAGGGCGTCGGGGAGCGAACCTGTCAACATATGCACGAGTGTTTCGATGAAGGTCAGATATTGATAGTCGATGTCACCCATGCGGGGCGCGACCCATAGATTGAGTTGCATCGGGAAGGCGACGAGGATGACGACGTAACCGGCCATCGCCGGGTTGAATATGTTGAAGCCGAGGCCGCCGTACAAGTGCTTGGCAACGACAATGCCAAACAACGCGCCGGTCGCGGTAATCCACCAGGGCGTCAGGGACGGAAGCGCGAATGCGAGCAGGGCGGCCGTAACAAGCGCGCTGTAATCCGACAGTGCTTTGGCCGGGTTGCGACCGCGGACGCGCATCATCGCCGCTTCGCCTCCCATGCAAAAGGCCGATGCAACTAGCCAGTTCAATATGAATCCGGGGCCGAAAAACCAGACGTGGGCCAGCGCCGCAGGAATCAACGCAAACAGAACCTGTCGCATGATCGATGCGACGTTGGCCTCTGGTGCCAGATAGGGGGCCTCATGGCGTTTGAATTCCACGCTTAGTCCCGGTCCCGTTCTTTTTTTCGATTCAATATCTCGGCGATCGCTGCCGGTCCGGCCTTTTTTGCATCCATTTTTTGTTGCGCGAGTTCCTGCTCGCGGTTTTGGTGCTCACGATCCAGGCGCTCATTGCGTGCTTCAAAGCGACGGCGTGCTCGTTCGGCGCGTGCTTTTTCAATGGCGAGCTCGTGGATGCGTCCCTTGGCTTTTCGAAAGTCGGCGGTTAACGGAATATGGCTAGGGCAAACGAGATCGCAACAGCCACACTCGATGCAATCGGTCAGGCCGTAGGAACGTAAACGTTTCTCGTCGTCGGCGCAGGCATACCAGAACAGCTGTTGCGGCAAAAGTTGAACCGGACAAACCGCGGCGCACTCACCACAACGAATACACGGCAACTCCGGACCCGGTGACGGCGTCTCGGAGATCGCGAGGATACAGTTGGTCGCCTTGACGATCGGAACCCGGTCCGTGGTGACTGATCTGCCGGTCATCGGACCGCCGATGATCAGTTGTTTCGCCCTGTCCGTGTAACCGCCGGCGAAATTGACGGCATCTGCGACGGTCGTGCCGATCCGGACCCTGATGTTCATTGGCCGGGCAACGCCGTCCCCGGTTATGGTTGTTGTTCGTGATATCAGCGGCTCGTGATCATGAATCCAGTCGTAAATTGCTGCTGCGGTTGCGACATTCTGAACCAGGCAGCCGACGTCGGTTGGCAGGCCGCCGCTCGGTACCTCGCGATTGGCGACAAGTTGTACAAGCTGGTCTTCGCCGCCCGATGGGTAGATTGTTGGCACTTGTTTTAGCACAATTCGATCGTCTTCGATGTCGCCGATTTCCTCTGCGAGCTGGTGCAAGGCCTCGGGTTTGTCGCTTTCCACGACGATATAGCAAGCATCGAGCCCGAGCGCGTGCAAGAGGATTTGTGCGCCACCAACGATGTCGCGGGCGCGCTCGCGCATGAGCAAGTCGTCACAGCTTATGTAGGGTTCGCATTCGACGCCGTTCAAGATCAGGCAATTAAGCTTGCAGGTATTCGCCTGCATCAGTTTCTGCGCGGTTGGAAAAACGGCCCCTCCCAGTCCGACGATGCCACCTTGCAGTATCATCTGCAGTAAGGTGTCCGGCGGCAAGGTATCGAACGCCGGTGGCGTGTCGGCGCGCTCGATCGGCCGGTCTTTACCGTCGGTTTCGATAATGACGCACGGACCGGGATCACCATTACGTCGCGATATCGGCCAGCGTTCAATGGCGACGATTTTTCCGGACGATGAGGCATGGATTGGCGCACCAAGTGAACCGTCCTGTTCAGCAATCAGTTGTCCCTTGAGTACCCGTTCGCCGATGCCGACGATAGGTTGCGCCGGGTCGCCGACATGCTGCGTGATGGGTAGTACCAGTTGGCCCGGTACTGGCATCTCATAGATGGATTCGCTCGTCGAGCCTGATTTTCTGCCTTGCAAGCGCAGGCCGCCGTGAAGCTTGCCAAGGTCATAGGTTGGGGCGCTCATGCGACGCGCCTCAAGCTGATGCAGTCCACGGGACAGGGCGCGATGCAGAGTTCGCAGCCCGTACATTCGGTTTCGATAACCGTGTGCATGAATTGATGCGCCCCGACAATTGCATCCACCGGGCAGGCGTTGCGGCAATGCGTGCAACCGATGCAAAGAGCCTCATCGACAGATGCGACAGACCTGCCTGCCGGCGGCGCATCGGACAGTGGCAACGGCTCCTTGCCAAGCAGGTCGGCGAGTCTGCTCACGGTATCGTCGCCGCCTGGCGGGCAAAGATTGATTTCGGCGCCATCGTTGATGATTGCTTGCGCATATCCTCGACAACCTGGGTAGCCGCATTGCGCACACTGGGTTTGCGGCAACAGTTCGTTGACTTGCTCGACCAGTTTGACGTCGCTCGCCGGAAGCTTTCCCGAGGCGTAGCTAAGAGCAAGCCCGGCTAACAGAGCGATCAGGGCCAGCGTCAATACTGCTATCCAGACAGGCATCATCACAGTTACGGCCGTGCCATCCCGACGAAGCCCATGAACGCGAGCGACATGATGCCAGCCGTCATCAAGGCGATCGCAGTACCACGAAACGGCGCCGGAATATCTGCGGCATCTGTACGATCGCGACTCGCCGCAAACATGACAAGAACAAGCGCGAAACCGCCGGCGGCGCCGAGGCCGAAAAACACAGACTCAATGAAGTTGTTCGACTGCTGCACATTCAGGAGTGCTACGCCAAGTACGGCGCAATTGGTTGCAATTAAAGGAATAAAAATACCGAGGACCTGGTCGAGCAACGGGCTCAGGCGTCGTACCACAATCTCGGTGAATTGCACGCTTGCGGCAATAACGAGAATAAATGTGATTGTTCGCAGGTACTCGAGGTCGAACGGCACAAGAACATACTCGTGCAACAGATAGGATATGGCCGAGGACAATGTCAGGACGAAAGCCGTCGCGAGCGACATGCCGGTCGCGGCCTCGAGATTTTTCGAGACGCCCAAAAACGGGCACAGGCCGAGGAATCGAGTCAACACTATGTTGTTGACCAGCACGGTTCCCACAAGAATGACGATGATATCGCCCATTGCGACGTATTCTACTTGACGCGCATACCGGCTTCAGCGCCTTCGTCAGCCGATAGCAGAAAAATGTCCGCTTCGCCCGGCCCGGCGGCGAGTACCATGCCCTCGGATACCCCGAAGCGCATTTTTCGCGGCGCCAGGTTGGCAACCACGATGACATGTTTCCCGACGAGCGATGCCGGATCATAGGCCGCCTTGATGCCGGCAAAAACATTTCGGCTGGAATCACCGAGGCTGATTGTCAGGGCCAGCAGCTTGTCGGCGCCTTCCACGGGTTCGGCCTTCTCAATGCGTGCAACGCGCAGATCGACTTTCTCGAAATCATCGATGCTGATCGTGTTGTCATCGTCTTTTGGCATTGCGATATTCTCTTTGGATTGTTCCACCATATTGGCAACCTTTACGGCGTCGATCCGCGTCAATAGCGGTTTGAATTTGCGTATTGTGGCGCCCAACAGGGGTGAGGACGCGTCATTCCAGCACCATTGCTCATCGCCAAGAAATTCGCGCGCCTTGTTCGCCACGTCGGGCAGCACTGGTGCGAGGTAGATCATCAGGCTGCGGAACAGGTTGATGCCCTGCGTGCAGACGGCCTGAACGTTCGCGTGTTGTGCCTCGTCTTTGATCATGAGCCACGGTTTGTGCTCATCAATGTAGCGATTCGCCTCGTCGGCGAGAGCCATTATCAATCGCATCGCTTTCGAGAACTCGCGGTTCTCATAGTGATCTGCGATCTCTCCGGACGCTGCGGCAAACTTCGAAAACAGGGCTTCGTCCGCTAACGCGCTGTCGAGCGTGTTGTCGAAGCGCTTGTTAATGAATCCGGCGCATCGGCTTGCGATATTGACGAGCTTGCCGACCAGGTCCGAGTTGACGCGCGCTGTGAAGTCTTCGAGATTCAGGTCGATGTCTTCGATCGTCGGGCCCAGTTTGGCCGCGTAATAGTAGCGCAGGTAACTCGGGTCAAGGTTATCGAGATAGGTTCGGGCCGTTATGAAGGTACCGCGCGACTTCGACATTTTCTGGCCGTTCACAGTCAAAAAGCCGTGGGTGAAGACGCTGGTGGGCGTACGAAAGCCGGCACCGTCGAGTACGGCCGGCCAGAACAGCGTATGAAAGTACATGATGTCCTTGCCGATGAAATGGTATACCTCGGTATCGTTGCCCGGGCGCCAATATTCATCGAAATCGATATCGCCGCGGCGGTCGCAATAATTTTTGAAGCTGGCCGGGTAGCCTACCGGCGCATCAAGCCAGACATAAAAATACTTGTCGTCGGTGCCAGGTATGCGAAATCCAAAATAGGGCGCGTCGCGCGAGATGTCCCAGTCGCGCAATCCAGCCTCAAACCACTCATCGAGTTTGGCGATGACGTTCTTGTCGAGTTCTGCGGCTTTCATCCAGCGCTTTAGTTTGTCGCCGTAGGTACTGAGCTTGAAAAAGTAATGCTCGGATTCGCGCTTTACGGGCGTTGTGCCTGACAGCACGGAGACCGGGTCGATCAGGTCCGCCGGTGTATAGGTTTTGCTGCAATTTTCACAGGCGTCGCCGTACTGGTCTTCGGTTTTGCAAAACGGGCAGGTGCCCCGCACGAAACGGTCCGGCAGAAAAATTCCTTCCTGTTCATCGTAAGCCTGCTCAATGGTCTTCGTATAGATGTCACCCGCGGCCCTGAGCGCCTCGTACATCTCAACTGTGAGTGCCTCGTTCTCGGGGGAGTGCGTCGTGTGGTAATTGTCGAAGGCGACGCCAAAATCCGTGAAGTCACGGACGAATTCTTCGCTATATTGCTGCGCCAGTTTTTCGGGCGATACGCCGAGTTCGCGCGCTTTTATCATGATCGGCGTGCCGTGCGAATCGGTCGCACACACGTAAATACAGTCGTGCCCGCGGAGTTTTTGAAAACGGACCCAGATGTCTGTTTGCAGGTATTCCACGAGGTGGCCCATATGAATCGACCCGTTGGCATACGGGAGGGCACTCGTAACGAGTATTTTGCGCGGTTTTGAGCTCATCTGACATCGGGTCGATTGAAGTGGCGGCAATTATGCCACAGCCTGACCGCACCCCGGCCCGCGACCGACCAGGTACAACAGGCCGAGAAGGCAATATTCCTCATCGGCATGGCTCGCTGCGCTGCGCTTTTTTGCCGACAAAGAACATCGCCTCCTCGGCCTATCCGGATTTCGTGGTTCGCCGGACGAATCAAC
>CAYLTW010000114.1:0-7969 GCA_964386735.1 uncultured Woeseiaceae bacterium | reverse complement strand
AGGCTACCCATCTCCATGCCAGTGGTCAGCTTTAGCTTGTGCTGCCGGAAGAAACGGTGCATCGCGCCCCGCGTACCGGATCCCGGTTCACGAGTAAGAAAAATTTCCTTCTCCAACTGTTTGAGCGCAATGTTTTTCTTTTTTTCAAGGCGATGACCCGGAGGCGCGACGATCACCAGGGGATTGTCCATGAAAGCGATTGCATCGACGTTCATTTCCTCGGGCGGCTGACCCATTATCGCCATGTCGACTTCGTTGTCCGCGACTTGCCTGAGAACGGATTGCTGCCGTGTTACATCCATGCTGACGCCAACGTCGCAAAATCGCTGGTGAAAAACACCAAGCAGTTTCGGCGCAAAGTAATTCGCAGATGAAATAGCAGCGATTCGCAACCGCCCACCCGCCAGGCCTTTCATCTTGTTCAGCACATCGTCCATTTCATCAATCTGCTGCAGGATTGTCCGGGCGTAGCGCCACACTTCCTCGCCGGCCTCGGTGAGATAAATCTGCTTTCCTAACTGCTCCGTAAGTGCGATGCCTGCCTGCTGTTCAAGTAGACGCACCTGCATGGATACGGCGGGCTGAGTGAGGTGCAACGTTTCTGCGGCGCGTGTGAAACTCAGGTTCTGGGCGACCGCGGAGAAACACTGCAATTGTCGAAGTGTGAGATGCATAAATAAACCTTATGTATTTTATAAAAAACAGTGAATATCCTTATATTACTCCTTCAGTTAGGGTGTCCGTCAACTATTAGCAGGAAGGCGAGCACACATGGCACTCGACCAAACCGATCGATATGTCAATCTCGATCTAACAGAAGACCAACTCATCAGCGACGGGAAGCACGTGCTCGTTGCCTACCATATGAAGCCAAAAACAGGCTTCGGAACATTTGTCGAAACAGCCGCACACTTCGCTGCAGAATCGTCGACCGGCACCAACGTCGAAGTCTCGACGACCGATGACTTTACGCGTGGAGTCGACGCACTCGTCTACCAGGCAGATGAAAGCAAAGAGCTCATAAAACTGGCATACCCGGTCGAACTGTTCGATCGAAATATCATCGACGGCCGGGCGATGATTGCGTCATTCCTGACTTTGGCGATTGGCAACAACCAGGGCATGGGTGATGTTGAGTACGCGAAAATCCATGATTTCTACGTTCCGCCGAATTTTTTGCGGCTGTTTGACGGCCCGGCCACAACGATTTCAGACCTCTGGCGGGTGCTCGGTCGACCGCATCAGAATGGTGGATTCATCGTCGGCACTATCGTTAAACCCAAACTCGGGCTCCGCCCTCTTCCGTTCGCCAATGCCTGCTACGACTTCTGGCTCGGCGGTGACTTCATCAAAAACGACGAACCACAGGGAAACCAGATCTTTTCACCGCTCAAAGAAACCATTCCGTTAGTAGCGGATGCGATGCGGCGCGCACAGGACGAAACCGGTGAGGCCAAACTTTTTTCGGCCAATATCACTGCCGATGACCACTACGAGATGGTCGCGCGAGGCGAGTTTATCCTCGACACGTTCGGCGAATTTGCCGACCACGTCGCGTTTCTCGTGGATGGCTACGTTGCAGGCGCTGCTGCAGTAACAACTGCCAGGCGATACTTTCCTCAGCAATATCTGCATTACCATCGTGCCGGCCATGGGGCGATTACATCGCCACAATCAAAGCGCGGTTATACAGCGTTCGTCCATTGCAAGATGGCCCGGCTGCAGGGCGCCTCCGGAATTCATACAGGCACGATGAGCTTCGGCAAGATGGAGGGAGAGGCGGCCGACAGAGCGACAGCCTATATGCTTGAGCAGGATAAGGCGGACGGGCCCTACTTCCACCAGGAATGGCACGGCATGAATCCGACAACATCGATTATCTCCGGCGGAATGAATGCACTTCGCATTCCCGGATTCTTTGCCAATCTCGGCCACTCCAACGTCATCATGACAGCGGGTGGCGGCAGTTATGGCCATATCGACGGACCGGCCGCCGGCGCGAAGTCGATGCGCCAGGCCGAGCAGTGTTGGAAGCAAGGGGCGGACATATATGAATTCGCCCAAGAGCATCGCGAGTTTGCGCGTGCCTTCGAAAGCTTTACACATGACGCAGACCAGCTGTATCCGGACTGGAGGAAAAAACTCAAAACCTGACAGCATAAATAGACATATCATGGGGTCGTGAAAATCCGGGCATCGAAAATACCGGCGTATCTGGCGCTGCGACTTATAACCCTGTTCCTGGCCGTCATTGGAATAGCCTCTTGGTTTTCCGCAGGCAAGTCCTTTTCGTCCATCGCTGCAATTCAAGGCCAACATGATTCTGCCTTGCTCATGGGAGGAATCATCCTGTTGTTAGTCGGAGTCGCCGGGCCCGTCCGGATCATTCGAAAAGGCGCCCAGCTTCCGGCTGAAGTTAAGCGAACCGTTATTATCCAGGCGATCGTATTACCGCTTGTCGGAATTGTTCTGATTTTTTCCGGCATGGCAGATAAGCCAACAGCTGTCGCATGGGGCTTCGTCCTGGTGGGCCTTCTGGTCCTGGTTTCTGCATTCGCCGGCTTCTATGCCTTAAGCACCAAATTGCCTCGTGCGTTTTATGTCGGAGAATTATTAAGCGTCATAAAATCAGCCGGTCTGGCCGGTGACAGAAAGGATAGTCCGGCCGATCGGGAATTCATGCGATGGACAAAAGGCGTTCGCGACGGTGTGCCGGTTGGCGAGGACGCCCCTGACGGGACGGTTATTACCATGGAAGGTGAGGCCATTCGTCTGTCGTCGTTCTTCAATGAGCATCCTCCGTCCCCGCTCGTCCTGAATTTCGCCTCGTACACCTGTCCTCATTTTCGACGACGCATTGCTGAACTTCATACTTTGATGGCGAATTGGCAAGATCGGGGCGTGCGATTCCTGACGGTTTACACGGCAGAAGCGCACACCGAGGACGGATGGAAAATCCCGCGCCAATTCGAAAATGACGATGAGTATTCCAACGAAGATGAGTTTCGTTTTTACTACGCAAAGAGCGTCGACGATCGAAGACATATGGCCAATTGGCTAGTCGAGAAAAAACGCTTCAAAATGCGACTCGTACTTGATGCGCCAGGGAATGAATTGTTGGAAACCTACAATACCTGGCCTATTCGCCTGTATATCGTCGACGACGGCAAAATCGTCTATTGCGCTGACCAGGGGCCTTTTGGTTATGATCCAGACCGCGCCGGCCAGGCATTGCAGAACTTGTCGAAGGAATACTGAAAATATGGATCCGCTGCCAGCACTGACCTCCGAAATAGTCGTCGTCTTGCTGATCGTGGTATTTGCCGTATTCCTGTTCGCGACAGAACTGCTTCGGGTCGATGTCGCTGCAGTGCTGATCATGACGCTCCTGGGTCTGCTGATCTTCGTGCCCGGGCTGCAGAATTTATTGACGCCCGATGTCCTGTTCTCGGGATTTTCAAGTAACGCGGTTGTCTCCATAATCGGCGTCATGATCCTGGGCGGCGGTCTGGACAAGACCGGCGTCATGGAACGCGTAGCCTGGGCGATCCTGCGCTATGGCGGTAAGACTGAAAAACAAATCGTTTCGCTTACGGCGGGCTCGGTCGCTGTCATTTCCTCGTTTATGCAAAATGTTGGCGCGGCCGCGCTGTTCCTGCCTGTTGTGTCACGTATCTCGTCGCGCACGCGCCTGCCCATGTCCCGCCTCATTATGCCAATGGGATTCTGCGCGATCCTTGGCGGCACCATGACATTGGTCGCATCAAGCCCGCTCATCATGTTGAACGACATGATCGACAACGCGAATCGCAGCCTCGACGCGGATCAGGCGATGCAGCATTTCGGTCTTTTTTCAGTGACCCCGGTCGGCATTGCGCTGGTGGCCAGCGGTTTGCTCTTCTTCGTACTCTTCGGCAAATCGGTGTTGCCGGAGGGTGATAAGGTCAGTGCATCTCGCAGAACGGGTACCACGCGCTACATGCGAAGCCTCCATGGAATTCGGGCGGCGGTTCGCGAAATCGAAGTTCCCGAAGGCAGCAATCTGGCCGGGATGGATATCGCCGGTGTGCAGGCCGAATACGACGTACGAATAGTCGCATCGCGCTATGCCGGCAAGGTCCTGGTGTCGCCGCCAGTCGAGGCGCTAATCGCTGTTCCCGCGACGCTTGCCATCATCGCGCAACCGGACAAGCTGAGAGACTTCGTCGACGCGTGCGGACTGAAATTGCGGCCGAAACTTCGTGAGTTTCGACACCTGCTGGCGCGCTCAATTGCCGGCGTCGCGGAAATCGTTGTGCCACCCGATTCTCACGTCATTGGTCAAACAGCGAAGGAGCTGCATTTTCGGATGACCTACGGGCTCAGCCTGTTGTCTATCATTCGAGCCGGCAAGGCGATTACGAACAAAGTCGCTACGATCCCGCTGGAAGCGGGTGACATGCTCCTCTCTCACGCGCGATGGGAACACCTGTCACGGCTCGAAAATAACCGCGACTTCGTGATCGTGACAACCGACTATCCACGTGAACAACGAAAACCGTACAAGCTCGCATTGGCGCTGGCCTTTTTTACACTCGCAATCAGTTTGATCATATTCACCGACATACTCCTGCCAGTCGCGCTCATGACGGGCGCTGTCGGCATGATCGTGTCTGGTGTATTGAGCATGGATGACGCGTACAAAGCTGTCAGTTGGAAGACCGTGTTCCTGCTCGCCGGGCTGCTGCCGCTGGGGATCGCCGTTGAGACCTCGGGGACCGCGCAATATGTCGTTCAACACTTACTGGCGCAGATCGGAGACGTCTCACCCTGGATCCTGCAGCTTATGATCGCCCTCCTCGCCAGCGGTTTCTCTTTGGTGATGTCGAACGTCGGCGCCACGGTGTTACTGGTGCCGTTCGCTATTAACCTGGCTTTGGCAACCGGCGCCGACCCTGCCATGTTCGCACTGACTGTGGCGATTTCGACCTCCAACTCTTTTTTGATACCTACCCACCAGGTGAATGCCCTGATTATGGGTCCTGGTGATTATCGAGTCTCCGACTTCCTCCGTGCGGGCAGCGTCATGACCATCCTGTTCCTGGTGGTTTCGCTGATCATGCTGAACATTATGTTTTGAGATCCTGCTGACGCTCGGGCCGTTAGTGGGGCCATCGGCCCGACTTTCCGGTACTTTCAGTTTTGTCTTAGCACTTGCCCGTCTTTCAGCGCTATAACTCTGCCTTCCGGCAGCGTATGCGCAATACCCTGGTGGGTATTGACAAGTTAAGTGGTGTTCAAGCGTAATTGTTGGATGAAAAGGCCAACCACGATGTACAAGCGTCACCGATTTCCGCCGGAAATCATTCAATACGCCGTTTGGCTCTATTATCGATTCAATCTCAGCCATCGAGATATCGAAGATTTGCTGGCTGAACGTGGAATCACCGTTACTTGCGAGTCAATTCGTCTGTGGTGCATTAAATTCGGGTTGAAGTAAGTTCGTCGTTTGAAGAAGAAGCACCAGGGCTATCGAGATACATTTTTCCTTGATGAGGTGTTCGTGAAGATTGATGGTAGGCAGCATTATTCATGGCGCGCTGTCGAGTTAAAAGTATGCGGCAGGCCCAGCGGTTCCTGGCGGTACATGCTGCCGTGTACAATTTGTTCAATCTTGGCCGTCACCTTGTATCAACCAAGATCTATCGTTTTTTCCGACTGCGTGCTTTCGCGTCTTGGAAATGCGCTGTGGCGTGATCGGCATTGTCTGCTCAGATTTGCTTAGACTGAATAGTTAACTTGTCAATACCCTACTGGGAATTAGCCAAAGCTCTAAGCAAGTCTACGTATTGACTCAGCGTCTCTGAGTTCTATGATGCGTGTGGGTTTGTGGGCGGCCGTCGGCCGCGCGAAAAGGAGCTTGAGACATGCACAAATTACTTGCGACGGTCGGCATCTTCGGACTGATTGCCCTCAGCGGTCCGGTCCTTGGCGATGCTGCCCAAGTTCTGCCAATGTGCGCCGGATGCCACGGCGCGGACGGCGTCAGCGGCTCGCCGCCAGACGCCCCCATCATCGCGGGAATCGATGCGGTAGTGCAGGAAGATGCCCTGTATGCCTATCAGGATGGAGCACGCGAATGCTCGCCGCCGGGCATCATGTGCCAGGTCTCGGCGGAGCTTAGCGACGATGACATCGTCGAATTGGCCGCACACTTCGCGGAGATGCCCTACAAGCCGGCGGGGGAGGACTTCGATGCCGCCCTGGCCGCCGAGGGCGGGAAGATCCATAAGGCAGACTGTGCCATCTGCCATGGCAGGGAAGGCCTCGGAAATGCCGAGTCGAGTATCCTGCCCGGCCAAAGGATAGAGTATCTGCGCCACGTCATGCAGCAATATGCCGCGGGCGAGCGGGAACAGCTACCGCCCATGCAGGAGAAGATGAGTGCCCTGAAGCCCGAGCAGATCGAAGCGCTACTAAATTACTACGCCAGTTACCGGGAGGGGCACTAAGTAGGTATCGTTCCCACGGTACGGGTCGTCCCCGCTGAGCCCCAAGTAAAGAGCGTTATCTCGTCGGTCGACTTGCGTAAATGGATGCGACGGTCTCTATCATCGTGTCACTGTAGGGCAAGGTCATTTTGTGCATCATGGAACTCTCGCGCCGGTCATCCCGATACGCCCGCAGAGCTCTGGCCAGGTATTCCCGATCCTGGCCGCCGATTTTCGGGATCGCCATTGCCGCATTGTCGATTTCGCCGGCGTGACAACGATCGCATTTGTCGATCAGTTGCTGCGCGGACATCCGCCCGTCTTCCGCTGACCTGGATTTCTGCACCGCGTAAAACGCCGCTATGCTCTCGATTTCTTCATCGCTGCTATCGGCCAGCATGACATCGTGGTGACGGGTGTCATCCCGATAGGCCTTGGTTGCGCGCACCAGGTACTGCGCGTCCTGACCGGCCAGGCTCGGCGTCGCCGCATCATGGCTGACCCCGTGTGCGCCGTGGCACCCGCCGCATTGAGCGCTCAGCGGCTCGCCGGCCTTGGCATCACCGACAGCCGGTGCCTCGCGTTTCGCCGGGGTCTGTGACGCGTAATACAGCGCCATGTTTTCCATATCGATCTTGCTCAGCCCGCGTAACGCGGATTCCATCGTAGAAATTTCGCGCGAACCGTCCAGATAAGCCCGTACGGCAGCGACAAAATAACGGGGTTGCTGCCCGGCCAAATTGGGGGTGCCGGGGATCTGGCTGTTGCCATCGGCACCATGACATGTGACGCAGTCTGCGGCAGCGGCGCTACCTTGCTGGTAGGGAGACAGCATACTCTCCTGTCCCTCTGTGCGGGTCGTCTGCTTGACTGGCGCGAGGCTCGCGTAGAAGGCCGCGACGTCTCGGAGCTCCTTTGCACTCATGTGTGCCGTCATGTCCTGTAGCGCAGCATGAAAGCGTTTGCCCTCTCTATAGGCACGCAGTGAGTCGAGCAAATACTCCTCCACTTGCGCTGCCAAATGCGGGATTCCCGGAGCGGCGCCCCGGCCGCGAAGATCATGGCATCCCGCGCAGTTGGCCTCGGCGAGTGATTTGCCGGCGACGAGATCAGCAGCCGGTTCGGTTGGCTCCGAGCTGTCCGTACAAGCCATCAAAAGGACTGAAATTATTGCCGTTAACAGAAAGTATCGCATAGCTACCTCGACCATCAAAACACGTGTCCCAGAAAGCCGGACAGAACCAGGACCAGTAGCGACAATCCGATAATGATCAGAGACCCACCCAGTATCTTGGAATAACGTGTCATCGGTGCTGACGGTGCATCCACCAAAAACTTCTCAAGGCGCCCGTCTTCTAACAGCCGCCTGTATTCCAGCGTGTGCTCCCGTCTGAACTCCTCCAGTGGAACAACGCCGGTGAACATGACGATATCCTGGGGGAACTTGTCCGGTCTGAAGTGGCAATTGAAGAAATGTACCGTGAACAGGAAGACAGCAG
>CAYLTW010000113.1:2910-8181 GCA_964386735.1 uncultured Woeseiaceae bacterium | reverse complement strand
GCGGGTTCCTACACGTTGAAGCGAAAGTGCATGACGTCGCCCTCGTGGACGAGGTATTCCTTGCCCTCGAGTCGGAGGCGACCGGCTTCTTTGGCACCCTGCTCACCGTTACCGGTAATGAAATCGTCGTAGCCGATCACTTCGGCGCGGATAAAGCCTTTCTCGAAGTCCGTGTGAATCTCGCCAGCCGCCTGTGGCGCCGTCGCGCCAAGCTTCGTCGTCCAGGCGCGAACTTCTTTCTCGCCTGCCGTAAAAAACGTCTGCAGACCCAGCAACGTGTACGCCGTTCGAATAACGCGACTCAGGCCGGGTTCATCGAATCCAAGATCTTCGAGAAATACTTCCCTGTCTTCATCGTCAAGCAGCGCTATCTCTGCCTCAATCGCCGCACAAATTGATACGACCTCAGCACCCTCGGATGTCGCATGATCGACGACGGCATCGAGGTGTGGATTGTTCCGCAGACTACTTTCATCGACATTGGCGATGTACAAAACGGGCTTCGCCGTAATCAGGTGCAGGCCGTTGACGATTGCGGCTTCCTTTTCGTCGATCGGGAGCGACTGGACGCGCAGGCCTTCGTCGAGATGGTCTCTAACCTTTTTCAGCGTGTCGCGAAGGTACAGAGCATCTTTCTGGCCTGTCTTGGCGTTTTTTTCCGCCTTGTAGAGTTGCTTATCGACGGACTCGAGGTCGGCGAGAGCGAGTTCTGTGTTGATCGTCTCAATGTCATCGATCGGATCGATCCGGCCAGCCACGTGGGTAACGTCGTCATTCTCAAAACACCGCACGACGTGAGCGATGGCATTGGTCTCGCGAATATTCGCCAGAAATTGATTTCCAAGACCCTCACCTTTTGACGCGCCGGCGACGAGCCCCGCAATATCAACGAACTCCATCGTCGTCGGAATGGTTTTTTCCGGCGCAACTATCCCGGCCAGTACGGCAAGCCGTGTGTCGGGTACGGATACAACGCCGACATTCGGCTCGATAGTGCAAAATGGATAATTCTCGGCCGCGATCTCGGCCGCCGTCAGCGCGTTAAAGAGGGTGGACTTGCCAACATTGGGCAGCCCGACTATGCCACAGGTAATTGCCATCGAATCTATTGCTTCGTGTGTAGTTTTTTCATTGCCGCGTTTACGCCGTCTTCAATCAGAATCGGCATGATCGCAACGCCATCATCAACATTTCGCTCGACGGCGGCTTCAACATCGGCGGAACCCTTCTTGAGGACGTAGTTGGTGACATCGCGCTTGTCACCGGGATGGCCAACACCCAGGCGAAGACGCAGGAAGTCCGCACCGCAATGCGACACTACATCGCGAACACCGTTATGGCCGCCGTGACCGCCGCCCTGCTTGAGACGCAACGTACCGGCTGGCAGGTCGATCTCATCGTGCGCGACCAGCAAGTCCTGCGGTCGAAGCCGATAGTAATCGAGTAGCCCTCTGATCGGCCCGCCGCTCAGGTTCATGTAGCTTTGCGGCTTGATCAGCCGGATATCGTTGCCAAGCAGATCTATGCGGCATACGTCAGCGTCGAATTTTTTCTCATAGCGAAAATCGCCGCCGTATTTTCGCGCGAGCGCATCAACAAACCAGAATCCGGCGTTGTGCAGGGTTCGTTCGTATTTGCTATCCGGGTTTCCCAGCCCGGCAATCATCGTTATCGCTTTAGACATGGCTCGAGAATGGTACGCAATTTATGAAACGTTGCTAAACAAAAAGACCGCCATCCCCAAAACCGGGCGGCGGTCGTTTTGCTGCGAAAGTGTGGCGAAACTACTCGCCGCCCGACTTCTCGCCACCCGTATCTTCGCTGCCCTCGTCGGCTGCCGGCGCATCGCCTTCGGCAACGGCCTCTTCGCCTTCGGCAACGGCCTCTTCCTCGATCTCTTCCTCGATTGGTGCCGCTTTGATGACGTGGATCGAGACGATCGCGTGATCGTGTTCGGGGCCCTGCGCGAGCTGGGGGATTTCTACGCCTTCCGGCAACTTGATATCCGACAGGTGCAACATTGCGTCGAGCTCCAGCCCGGCGATATCGATTTCGAGGTACTCCGGCAGGTTTTTCGGCAGGCAGATGACTTCAATCTCGGTCTTGAGGTGCGATACCTTGCCGCCACCCTCCTTGACACCGGGCGCAATCTCTTCGTTGAGGAAGTGAATCGGCACGTTCATCTTGATGTCCTGATCCGCGACGATGCGCTGCAGATCCATGTGCATGATCTGGTGCTTCGCGGGATGACGTTGCAGGTCCTTCAGAATCGCGGCCTGGCTTTTATCGCCGACCTTGATATTGAGGACACTCGAATAAAACGATTCGCTCTCAAGCTGCTTGAGAACCTTGTTGTGGTCGAAAACCAGTGACCGCGCCGGACGACCGGCTCCATAAATAATTGCGGGTACCTTACCTTTGAGACGCAGGCGGCGGCTCGCACCTTTCCCCTGGTCTTCCCGGTATTCCGCAATCAGATCAAATTCGTCAGCCATGACTGAACTCCGTTAACTGATTGATAATTATTGGGTTAATTCCGATATTGAAAGCGCGCGTCTTGCGACCAGATCGCGCAGCGGCGCGCATATTAACCCATAGAGCCGTGTATCACCAGCCTCCTGCCAGGACTGCGGAAGGGGTAGCCGCTCATCGGAAGTAAAGCGCAGCATCGCGAGCCATGACGATGGGCGGCTACCCCTTTCGCGGTCCGGGGCCCACCGCGGTCGCCCGCATGGCGGGCTCCAACAGCGGGCTCCTGCGGCTTAGTCCACGTACAGCGAGCTGACCGACTCATCGTCTGAAATTCGCCGTATGGTTTCGGCGAGGAGATTTGCCGTGGACAGCTGGCGGATCTTTTTGCAGGCTTTCGCCTCTTCGTTCAATGGAATCGTGTCGGTAACGACAATCTCGTCTAGCTCGGACTCGGTGATTCGGCTGACAGCCGGGCCCGACAAAACCGGGTGAGTAATGTAAGCGGAAACCGAGGTGGCGCCTCGTTTTTTCAGGGCGCCGGCAGCATGGCAAAGCGTACCCGCCGTATCCACCATGTCATCGATCATGACGCAATTCTTGCCCTTGACCCTGCCGATAATATTCATGACCTCGGACTGGTTGGCCTTGTCGCGACGTTTGTCGATGATGACGAGATCCGAGTCGTCAAGGCGCTTGGCGAGAGCACGTGCGCGAACGACGCCGCCGACATCGGGCGATACGACGACCATATTTTCGTACTTGTGCTTCCAGACATCGCCAAGCAAAAGTGGTGATGCGTAGACATTATCGACGGCGATATCGAAAAAACCCTGGATCTGGTCCGCGTGCAGGTCGACGGTCAGGACGCGATCGACGCCGGCTGTTGCTATCATTTTCGCGACCAGTTTCGCCGTGATTGGTACGCGCGCGGAGCGCGGGCGCCGATCCTGGCGGGCGAATCCGTAGTACGGGATGACGGCAGTGATTCTCGCGGCAGAGGCCCTGCGAGCCGCATCGACCATGACGAGCAATTCCATGAGGTTTTCGGACGCCGGCGGACAGGTCGGCTGAATAATGAACGTTTCCCGACCACGGATGTTCTCGAGAATTTCTACATTGATTTCGCCGTCCGAAAATCGGCCAACTTGCGCTTTGGCCAGAGGAACATGCAAACAGCGCGCAATATCGTGGGCCAGTTCAGGGTGCGCGTTCCCTGAAAACACGGCCATTGATGCGAGATCCACTAATCCCCCTAAGTTCTAATATGGCTGGGGCGGCAGGATTCGAACCTGCGGTACACGGGATCAAAACCCGATGCCTTACCACTTGGCTACGCCCCAAATGTCTGTCAGAACACCTAGCAGCGGCGCAATTGTGATGGGACGTTGAATAGCTGTCAACGGCGGTGATTACCAGGGCGACACGATCTCTCGAAATACCCATTTGTGGATGACAAGTCTCACGGTTGTTTCCTGTCTCGATGCGACCAGCCGAGCCGGCATCTGTTGCCCGCCGGCCTCCCGATAGGCGCCGACGTCGACGCTCCAGCCGCCCTGATCCAGCCGGCTCACCCGATCGAGATCATCGAATTCGGTTTTTGCGGGCGCACGCGGATCCGGTATGCCGAGAACCCAATAACGCAGGCTGTCGACCGGGATGGTCCAGCCGTAACGGTAGTACAGCTCCATTTCGACGTCCTGCAGGACTGTCTTCACGCCGTCCTTGTCGATGATTTCGGTTTTCTCGCCGTCACTTTCGATGCGCACGGTGCCGAATCCCAGGGGGCCACTCACGGTTGCTCGAAACGCATCCTCGTCCTGAATCCAGCGCAGCGTGCCGTTAAAGCCGTCCTCGCCCGTCTTGACCGCAATTCGGCCACTGAACTGCCATTTGTCGAGTTGGCCCAGGATCGCCTGACGACTATCCCACTGGCTGATGTCGGGCAGGTCCACGCCTTTTTGCGTTGCACAGGCGCTTAGCAGCCATAGCAGTGAGATCGCGGCGATAAAGCCGCGAATCACGGCCGCCCTAGTCCGGGCCCGCGAAAAGGCGCTCGCGAACATCTTGGAGCAACGGGCTCGCTGGCGTTTTTTCTTCCGCGGCAACGAGCAATTCCAGCGCCTCGTCATGTCGATCAAGCGCCGCGAGTACCTCGACAATATGAGATGCGACTTCAGGGTCATCGAGTTTTTCGTACGCCCTGTTCAGCTCAACCAGCGCTGCGTCGTATTGCCCGAGTTTGTACAACACCCAACCAAGGCTATCGATAATAGCCGGGCTTTCGGGATCGTATTTCAATGCCTTTCGAATCAGCTTTTCCGCTTCCTTGTACCGATCTGTCCGGTCCGCCAGCGTATAGCCGAGGGCGTTCAGGGATAACGCGCTTTCGGGCCAGCGCCTGACGGCCTTTTGATATTGCTCGATCGATACGTCGACCTGATCCATGCGCAGCAGTAATTCGGCGCGGCCCAGTGCGACGCCTTCGCTGTCCGGACGAAACAATACCATCTGGTCGTAGTAGGTCAGCGCTTCATCGTAGCGTTCGAGCGACGCGAGCAATTGTGCTTTCGACTGCACCATATCGATGGCAAATGCCGGGTTGTCATGCGCGAACTTATCCAGTCTCTCGATCGCGAATTCCGGCGTATTGCGCTGATACGCGATCAACGCCGCCGCACGTCGCTGCGCGGTGATTGTATTGGAGCCTTCCTTGACTTGTGAATACAGCCGTATTGCGCGATCTGACTCACCGCGAAAATCGGCAATGCGGGCCAGGTAGAACAGCGCATCCATCGTGTG
>CAYLTW010000113.1:0-2810 GCA_964386735.1 uncultured Woeseiaceae bacterium | reverse complement strand
TCATCACCGCGCTCGATGAGTTTTTTGTAATTGCGGCGGGCATCGCGCAACTTGCCAAGACGCAACTGCAAGCGGGCGAGATGAAACAGCGCCTCGTTGTTGTCTTTGTCGAGTTCAAGCCAGCGCTCGGCCGACTTCAGCGCGTCCTCTTGAAACCCGTAACTGGAGGCAATGCGCGTTGCCTTGCGGGCGATATCAACACTATTGCTGAGTTCAGCCGCCAGGCGAAACTCGCGGGCGGCTTCGAGGTAGTCCATGCGATTCAGGGCTATTTCCGCCTGCACTAAATGCGTGCTCGCGTCACTCGGCTCCGCACTATTCGCGACCGACACCAGGCTCAAGAATGATAAGGCCGTCACGGCGAAAACCGCCGCAAGCCGTCTGTTGAATTGTTGCATTGTTCCCTTAATTTACTGCCGATATCGCGGCTATGTCCCTTAACACAGTGGCGATATTGCGCTGAATAGCCCTTGAATAACATACACAGACAAGGAACTACGCGTTCAGTTCGCTTATGATACGCCCTGAATGAGCATTTTCCTTCAGATGCCCTGTCGGCACCCCATCTAATCCTGCCATGCCCCTCAAAATACTCGGGTTAAACCATAACACGGCACCTGTCGAAATTCGTGAGCATGTGGTGTTTTCGGGCGATGAGATCGCCCGTGCGCTGGGCCATGTCCGCGACCTCGAGGGTCTGGATGAAGTGGTTTTGCTGTCAACCTGCAATCGCACCGAGTTTTACGTAATGGCGGACGACGCTGGCCAGCAACGCCTGAGCGAATGGCTGCACGATTCCAGGAACCTGAATCCTTCGTTCGGCGATTCGCTGTTCCAACTGGATGGCGACGAGGCGATTCGGCATATTTTTCGGGTCGCCTGCGGTCTGGATTCCATGGTCCTCGGCGAGCCGCAGATTCTGGGCCAGCTCAAGGACGCCTACCGTGATGCCGAGACGGCCGGCGCTGTCGGCAAACGGCTGAGCCGATTGTTCCAGCATACGTTTTCGGTGGCGAAGAAGGTTCGCACGGACACCGAAATAGGCTCGGGCGCTGTTTCCGTCGCCTACGCAGCCGTGAGCCTCGCCGAGCAGTTTTTCGCGGGATTCAAGCAGCACACGGCCTTGTTGATCGGCGCGGGCGTTACGGTCGAACTGCTTGCGAAACACCTGACCCGCAAGGGTATCGGTCGATTATTCGTCGCCAATCGCGACATCGAGCGCGCGAAAAAGCTGGCGACGCAGTTCGGCGGTTTTGCGCTGCCGCTGTCAGAACTCGAAGGAACGCTCCCGGAAGCAGATATCCTGATCAGCTCGACCGCAAGTGCTGAACCGGTTGTGACGTTTCAGCAGGTCAAAGCTGCGATCAGGGCGCGCAAGCGGCGACCGATTCTTGCGCTCGATATTGCCGTACCGCGAGACATTGAAGCAGAGGTATCAACGCTGGACGACGTCTATTTGTACACGGTGGATGATCTCGACAAACTCGTACTCGAAGGTCAGGGCAATCGCAAGGCCGCGGCGATCGACGCAAACCGGATACTGGATGACGAGATCGCCCGCTACCTGTCGATCGAACGATCCAAGCAAGTTGCGCCCATCATCACGGCGCTGCGCGATCAGGGTGATGCCATTCGCGGCGTCGTTCTGGAGCAGGCCCGACGTCGGCTGGCGCAGGGCGCCGACATTGACGAAGTGATCGAGTTTTCGACGGCCTCGCTGCTTAAGAAACTGCTGCACAACCCGAGTGTGAAACTGCGCGAAGCCGGCGAATCATCCGATGATGAAACGATTCGTACGGCGCGCGCCCTGTTTGGACTCGACAAGGACTGACACATCGAATGAAAGAGTCCATTCGACAGAAGCTCGAGACCGTACGAGATCGGTTCGAGGAAATCGCCGGACTGCTCGCGGACCCGGATGTCATTGGCGACCAGAACCAGTTCCGCGAACTGTCGAGGGAATACGCGCGCATCGAACCTGTAGTCGGGCTCTTCTCGCAATTCGAGATCCTGGGCGGCGACATGGCAGCGGCCGAGGAAATGGCCGGCGACCCCGATCAAGAAATTCGGCAAATGGGCCTGGACGAACTCGAGACACTCAACAGCGGCCGCGACGCGTTGTTACTCGAATTGCAGAAGGCGCTTATTCCGCCCGACCCGTTTGACAATTCCAATGTCTTTCTCGAGGTTCGCGCCGGCACCGGCGGTGATGAGGCCGCGATTTTCGCCGGCGATCTGTTCCGCATGTATTCCAAATACGCCGAGGCCCGTGGCTGGAAGCTCGAAATACTCAGCGCTCGCGAGGGTGATCACGGCGGCTATAAGGAAATTATCAGCCGCGTCACGGGCAGCGGCATCTACGCAAATCTCAAATTCGAGTCGGGCGCACATCGCGTACAACGCGTGCCAGCGACCGAGTCGCAGGGGCGCATTCATACGTCGGCCTGTACCGTCGCCGTTTTGCCGGAACCGGATGAAGTCGAAGCCGTCGAAATCAACAGTGCAGACCTGCGCGTCGACACTTACCGCGCATCGGGTGCCGGCGGCCAGCACGTCAACAAGACGGATTCGGCCGTCCGGCTCACACACCTGCCAACCGGCATTGTCGTCGAATGCCAGGATGAACGCTCACAACACAAGAACCGTGCTCACGCGATGTCCCTGCTGCAGGCGCGGCTACTCGATGCCAAGGTTTCCCAACAGCAAACCGAGCAGGCGCAACAGCGCAAGCTCCTGGTCGGCTCGGGCGACCGTTCCGAACGAATTCGCACCTACAATTATCCGCAGGGGCGCGTGACCGATCACCGCAT
>CAYLTW010000112.1:0-8382 GCA_964386735.1 uncultured Woeseiaceae bacterium | reverse complement strand
CCCGCGATCAGCAGCGCGAGCAGCGCGGCGGGCTGCCCTGTTCGTTTGTTATTCATGTCACCTTCCTCGGTATTTTTAACTGCAACGTAACGCTAACCGTTAGCCAATGAATGCAAGCTGAACGCTCTCTCGTGACTACCCTGTTTTACCACGACAGCAGTATCCGTAAATCTGCCTATTGCACACAGTAATGCGAATCATTATCATTTGAGAATCTGGGTTCAGGCCCAACAACATTCGGTTTTACATAATGTCGAACAAGACGCTCGCAGCGCTGCAGCAGGGCCAAAAGGCAAGGATTGACGCCGTTCACACGGCGGACCCGCAGGTACAGCGACTAATGACGCTAGGGCTCGTCGAGGGCGCCGAGATTGAGTTTACCAGCTGCGCGTTGGGCGGAGATCCGCTGGAATTCCGCCTGTTCGGACGGGCCATTTCCTTGCGCCAGGAACAGGCGCGTCATTTCACGGTGTCCCCAGTCACGACCGGTGGCTAACTCCAAAGAAACCAGAATACCCGCCAACGAAATCCCCGTGAGCCGGCAGTCCGACGCCAGCATTGCGGTGGTCGGTAATCCGAACAGTGGCAAAAGCACGGTTTTCAATCGCCTGACCGGGCTCCGCCAACAAATCGGCAACTACCCGGGCGTTACGGTTGAGCGCCATGTTGGCGTGCTGCGCGTGCGCGACCGATCGATTGACCTGATCGACCTGCCAGGCACTTACGGGCTCAGCGCTCACTCTTTCGAAGAGAAAATAGCGATCGACGTCATTCTCGGCCGCATGGATGGCACGCCGTCGCCGGACGGCATTCTTGCGGTCGTAGACGCAACGAACCTGTACCAGGGTCTGTATCTCGTTCAACAACTCCTCGAACTCGGCGTACCCGTCGCGATCGCATTGACGATGATTGATGCCGCCGAGCAGGAAGGCCTCAGTATCGACATCGATCGATTGTCCGAACGGCTCGGCGGTACAGCGGTCTATCCTGTGGTTGCGTCGACCGGGCGCGGCATCGACGACCTGCGTGCTGGCATAGGCAAGCTCGCCAAAAGTGCGCCGCCCGCGCCGGAACGCGCCTGGCCTGCATTATCAAATGCAGCTATCGACCTGATCCTGCGGTCCGGCAGGAATCTTCGTCACGCCGAAGTAGAGCGATTGCTGATCGACGGCCCGAACGAATCGAATAATGAGTTGCTGCAACAGCTCGGTGATGACGCGCTGGATACCGTGCGGCGTCATCAGGACCAGGTGTTTGGCCTGGAGCCGCCATTGGCCCAGGAAGCGCGTGTGCGCTATCGCTGGGTCCGGAGTGTGCTGTCCGACGTTCTGCAGCGGGCCCCCGTTTTTTACTCCTGGCGGTCGCGTGTAATCGAATTCCTGAATCGACCGGTACCGGGAACGATCGGTCTGTTCCTCGTCATGGCCATCGTGTTTCAGGCCGTGTTTGCCTGGGCGACGCCGTTTATGGATCTGATCGATGCATCGGCCGCCGGCCTCGGCGGAATGATCAGGGCTCAATTGGGTACCGGTGCGTTTTCGAGCCTGCTGGCCGATGGTGTTGTCTCGGGCGTCGGCAGCGTTCTCGTTTTTCTGCCACAAATAATCATTCTGTTTCTGTTTATAATTCTTCTCGAGGACTCGGGTTACCTCGCCCGTGCCGCCTACCTGCTGGACAGGGTGATGCGATCGGTCGGACTTTCCGGCCAGTCGATCATTCCAATGATCTCGAGTTTCGCCTGTGCCGTGCCCGGCATCATGGCCACGCGCGTAATCCCGAATCGACGGGATCGAATAGCAACAATCCTTGCGGCGCCGTTTATGACCTGTTCGGCACGCCTGCCGGTGTACGCATTGCTGATCGCCGCGTTTGTACCGGCAAAGAAAATCGGTGTTTTGAATCTGCAGGGGCTGGTGCTATTCGGTTTGTACCTGTTTGGCATCGTAATGGGAATTCTCACAGTGCTCCTGATGCGCAAGACGGCATTGCGCGGGCCAAAACCACCGTTCGCGATCATGCTGCCGGAATTCAGGCGACCAAACCTCAGAACTGTACTCATCCATCTGCTTGGCCGTGCCAGGGTATTTCTGCACCGGGCCGGGACCGTGATTTTCACGGTCGCTGTTATTGTCTGGGCGTTGTCTTACTACCCGCGCTCCGCCGATGTTGAACAATTGGTGCAAACGCGACAGACAGAGGCCGCTACACGTTTGTCAGGCGTGGAGCTTGAGGCCGCGAATGCGCAGATCAAAAACGAAGCTTCGGCCATGCAGCTGGAGCAAAGCTATCTCGGTCGCGCGGGCAAACTGGTCGAACCTGCTTTCAGACCGCTGGGATGGGACTGGAAAGTGTCCGCCGCCGTGATCGCCGGCTTCCCTGCACGCGAGGTCGTCATCGCCGTGCTTGGTACTGTTTACGCGGTTGGCAATGACGCGGACGAGTCGACCTTGTCGACCCGATTGAAAGCGTCCGCGTGGCCCGACGGCAGACCGGTCTTCACCTTGCCGATGGTAATCGGCCTGCTGATTTTCTATGCCCTGTGCCTGCAATGCGCGGCAACCCTTGCCGTGATTCGCCGCGAGACCAATACCTGGCGGTGGCCCTTGTTCGCCTGGCTTTACATGACGACGCTGGGCTACGTCGGGGCACTACTGGCGTACCAGCTATTGTAAGAGCCCGCCCCGGCCCGCGACTGCCGACTCACTTGGCTGCGGATGGGTGGCTCCTCATCGAAATGGCTCGCTACGCTGCGCTTTATTTTCGATGAAGAGTCCCCCCATCCGCAGCCCTTCATAGATCGCAGTTCGCCGTAAGAACCGACCAACTTCGGTCGTACGCTAGTCGCGGCCTTGCTGTCAGATTGGAGTGCAGACCGCTGTGGGTGTGCTTGTTTGTGAAGCATAAAGCTCGCGCAGCGAGCAGCGAGCAAACAAGTACCTCGCAGCGGTCTACTTCGTAACGTAAAAAGCCAGTCGCGGGCCGGGCGCTTACAAGGTACGAAGTCTCTCGACTGCCGTCGCGAGTGTTTCATCGTCCTTGGCGAAACAGAATCGCAGGTGTCGACCCGCGGGTGGCGTCTCGCAAAATACGGAAATTGGGATGGACGCAACGCCGATATCCCGTGTCCACCGTTTCGCAAGTATCTCATCGGGTTCGTCGCTGATGTCGCTGTAATCCAGAATCTGAAAGAACGTGCTTTGCGCGGGACGCAGGCGAAATCGCGATCCCTCGAGTAAACGGCAGAAGTGATCGCGTTTTTGCTGATAAAACCCCGACAATTGCTGCGGGAACTCGGGGCTGCTGCGAAGGAAATCCGCGAGCGCATGCTGAATTGGCGTGACAACTGTGAACGTCGTGAACTGGTGTACGCGGCGGAACTCGGCTGTCAGTTTCGCTGGCGCGAGACAATAGCCGACTTTCCAGCCCGTCGCGTGAAAGGTCTTGCCGAACGACGAAACAACGAACGAGCGTTCCCACAATTCATCGTGACTCGCCAGGCTATGATGCTGCTCGCCATCGAAGATGATGTGCTCGTACACCTCGTCAGACAGCAAAAACGCATTCGTGTCCCTGGTCATGGATGCCAGCCGATCAAGGTCGGCGGGCGACAGCAGCGCGCCGGTCGGGTTGTGCGGGAAGTTGCAAATGATCAGGCGCGTTTTGTCTGAAATCGTGTCGTTGAGCCGCTGCCAGTCGATCTCGAAATCAAAACCGTTTTCGGCGAGTGTCAGCGGCACGTGCCTGGTAAATCCGCCCGCCAGGGTGATTGCAGGTTCGTAGGAATCGTAGGCGGGGTCGAAAATGATGACTTCATCGTCACGCCGCACCACGGCCTGGATGGTACTGAAGATACCTTCGGTCGCGCCGGTGCTGATCGTGATTTCGGCATCCACACTGACCCGCCGACCCTGCAGCCGCTCTGATTTTTCGGCGATCGCCTCGCGAAGCGATACGACACCCGGCATCGGCGCGTACTGGTTGGCGCCATGGTTCAGGTGATAGCTTATTCGCTCCAGCAGTTCCTGCGGCGGATTGAAACTCGGGAAGCCCTGCGACAGGTTGATGGCGTTGCATTCGGCAGCCAGGTGACTCATGACCGTGAATATGGTCGTGCCGACCTTGGGCAATTTGCTGTCGATTTCCATGGCGCACCGACAATGACATCGCCACGTTCGGCCTGTCAATTGGCGCTATTCGATGCGAATACGAACCAAAAGATTGAAACTCGGATTGTTGCCGCCGCTGGCAGCGTTCATAACGCCGGTAGGGTTCACCTGGACGCCGGTAACCGCCGTGTCGAATCCCTGTGCGTCCGGAATCGGCGTGTAGTTGAACGGAGCGCCGCCGCCAGCCTGGTTACTAAAGACGACGTCCGTCGAATACGAGTAGGCCAAACCGCTCGTGACCGGGCCATCAACAAATGTAATCGGGTCGCCAGCGCCGGTGTCGACAAAGAGTGCTGTGTTGGCCGGCATGACGTCGGTTATCATGAGTGAATCATTGTCGACCGTGCCGAGTCCCTGGTTCGTAACGCCGAGCGTGTACCGAATATTGGCGCCGGGTATCGCCTTGGGCGAGCTTGTGCCGTTGACCGGATCGGAAAGTACCTGTGATATTTTTGAGACCAGCAACACCGGGTCCGTGCTCAAGTCGAAGCACACATCGTCAACGTGCCAGAAGTCCCACGGAGGACCGGAGCCGCCAGTCTGGCGGAATCGCAGCCGGAAAGCCGCGTGGCGGCCGGCGGCCGGGAGGTTGTAGGCTCGGTTGTATATCACGCCCGGCGTTCCACTACCGGCAAAGGTCTCCAGCGCTATCCAGGTTCCCAGGCCGTCAAGATACTCGACGACCAGGTCCTCGCCGATATCCGGGTCTTCGGAGAACGCGTCCGAACCGCGGCGAATCCAGACCGTGAGGTCGCCGAAGGTAGGGTCGCTCGTGTCAATGACATTGGACTGAACGTTGACGACGCCGCCGTTCAGATACAGGGAATTGGTCGGAGACGACCATGTCGCCCCGCTTATTCCTGCAAATCCCGTGGTCGGGTTGATCGTCCAGTTGGTGGTCAGACCACTTTCAAAGTCGTCGCACGATCCGACACCGAGCCCCGGGGCCGGTGCGATTTCCGTCACGAGAATGTCATCAAAGTGCCAGTAATCCCAGTTGAAACCACTGCCGCCGGTTTGTCGCAGACGAATCGCCAGCGCACCGTGCTGCGCATCCGGAGGGAGGATGAATGAATCGAAGAACTGCTGCCCGGGCGTGCCGGATCCGAGATAGGTGCGCAGCGGGGCCCAGCTGCTGTCGGCACGCTGGTACTCGAGCACAAAATTTTCATTGGCGTCGGGGTCTTCACTAAAGGAGTCTGCGCCGCGGCGTATCCATATATCGAGCTGCACCTCGGGAACCGCGGCATTGAAGCCGGGGCTCGTTACGGTCACGGCGCTGTTGCTCGTAAAGGCACCCCAGGCGCCCGACCCCGCGTATCCAGGCAAATTGCTGACCCCCGAGATCGAGCCGTTCGTGGTGGTCCAGTTGGCCAGCGTACCGTCTTCGAAGTCATCGGCGAAAAGTATGTCCCCCGGGGCCGCCTGCGCGATCACGGGCACGCCGCAGACAGCCGCCGCCAATAGCGACAAGCGCATCAATCGCTTTATTTTCAGTAGTTTAGACAATAGTCGTGTCGCCTTGAGGCAAACGTCCTCCAATTTGACTTAATTTTAGATTGGCGGCCCGTGTGCGGACACAACGCAGGTCACAAATTGCCAAATTTGACGCCTGGCCCGCGAATGGCACGAATCGCGCGGCTTGGCTATGATGGCCGGAGTCCGTAACAATAATATTGAACAGGGGCTTGCAATGAACCGTAGAAACTTCCTCCGCTCATCAATCGCGGCCGGCGTCAGCGCCGTGTTGCCGGCGTCACAGGTCTACGCAGCGATGCAGGCCCTGACTACCCCCTACAGCGATGTCGCCGGTGTCAGCGGCTCCGGCGACGAGGTCATCATGTCGCAGGCTGCCGTGCAGGAGCTTTCCGACAGGCTGCGGGGTGGGCTGCTGTTGCCTGGTAACGCAGGCTACGATATCGCTCGTCGTGTTCTGAATTCGGGTATCGACAGGCACCCGGCCCTGGTTGTTCAGCCGGTCGGCGTAACAGACATCCGCAACGCGGTCGATTTCGCGCGCGACAACAATCTGCTGCTTGCCGTGAAATGCGGTGGCCATTCGTACTCCGGCAAGTCGACCTGCGAGGGTGGCATGCAAATCGACCTGTCGACGTTCCGACATGTTCGGATCGACAGGTCGGCTCGGACGGCATACGTTGCGGGAGGCAGCTTGCTAGGAGAGATTGATCGTGAGTCCATGCCGGCTGGCCTGGTTACCACGGCAGGCACGGTATCTCATACCGGTGTCGGCGGATTGACTACCGGCGGCGGTTTCGGGCGAGTAGCTCGTCGCTTTGGGCTGGCGCTCGACAACGTAAAAGCTGTGGACGTCGTCACGGCCGACGGCAAGCTTGTTCACGCAAGCGCCGAGGAAAACGAGGATCTCTACTGGGGTGTTCGCGGCGGCGGCGGCAACTTTGGAATTGTGACCTCGTTCGAATTCGCGCTTCACCCGATGCAACGGGAAGTGGTTGCCGGCGAAATCATGTTTCCGATGTCGCGTGCCAAAGACGTCTTGTCTTTTTATTCGGAATTTATGCACACGGCGCCCGACGACTTGTATTGCGACTGCATGATTGCCGCGCCGACTGACGCCAGCAAGGCGGGAGCTGGCCTGAGCATCTGTTATTCAGGGCCCGAGGGAGGCGCGGACAAGGCTCTGGCGCCGATCAAAAAACTCGGCGAACCCATGTTCACAAATGTCGCTGCCAAAGATTATGTCGCCGTGCAAAAAAGCTGGGACAACACCGATCCCAGGAACGAGGGTCAATACCTCAAGGGTGGCTTCGTCAATGAGATTCCCGGCGAACTCGTGGACGGGCTGGTCGAAGGATTCGAGTCCGACCCGGGACGATCCACGACGCTGTACTTCCAGCACTCAGGTGGCGCAATCGGACGAGTCGCGGCGGACGCAACGGCTTTCGCACACCGCAAGTCGATGGCCAATATGATCTTTTTTATCGCCTGGGATCTCGATTCGGATGGGGATCCGCACGTTGCGTGGTTACGTGACTACTGGCAATCGGTCGAAAAATTTACCGATGGCTTCTACACTAACGAAGTCTCTACCGAGCTCCAGCGAGTGGTTAACGGTAACTACCAGGGCAACTATGAGCGCTTGTTGCGTGTCAAGAACCAGTATGACCCAACGAACCTGTTTCGCCTCAACGCAAATATCACGCCGACGGTTTAGCTCGACGTGCGGCGCTTGAGGTTCGATGGGACTGTTGTCTTCTCCGGCCGATCAGTTTAGAAGCGGAATATGACTCCTGCGAACGCTTCGAACTGGCTCAGAATCGTGCCCTCAATGCGGATGGCGCAGACATTTGCATCAGGTCCGGTCTCACAGAACAGGTTCGTATTCGAGCTCATCAATGTGCCATAGGCGCGCGCTTCCAGTCGAATGCCAACGCGCTTGCCGGGCATCATGTTCAGACCCACACCAATGGAGCCCGAGAAAAATGTATCGCTCTGGCTGCCATTCGACCTCGTCTTGATGTGAGTACCGCCCAGGGTCAGAGCAAGATACGGCCTTACGATGTCGCCGTCGCCCTGGTAGGTGCCGCCGATCTGCAGCACGTTAATGTCCGTGTTAACTGACGGCGCCGTGCCGGTGGAGTCACGTAATCGGGCCTGGGTTTGCTGCCTTGAATACAGAACTTCCCACTGTGTTTTGTCTGTCTGCCGAAAATTGAAAATCAGGCCAAATGCTTCCGAGTCATCAAGGCGATAGGAGGCATTCGATGCTTCGACCTCAAAGGATCCGCCGGTTCGGTAGGCCGCAAACGGCGTAATCTCAATGTTTAGATCATTGCTGTCCGCGGCCACAACCGGTGCCGGGCAAACGGTGGCAAGCGTTACCGCGGCCAGAAGCAATGTAATCGGATTTGGACCGGGTCTCATTGGCCCAGCCTAGCATGTGTTCGAATAGGCGTCGTTAGCCTAGCGCCTCACGCACCAGGCCAGGTACGCCACAAACGCGCCTGTTACCATCCGCACGATAGCTACCCGCATATCGCGTTCTCCCTTATGCCATTTGTCCCATCTTGTTGTGGGCTTATGCGACCCTGTTATCAGGGCCACTGTTATGGTTTCAGGTTATTTATACGCCAGGTATGCGAGGTATTGAAATTGCCAATCGTAATAAGCGATGGAAATAAGCCGGGAAAATGGTCGGGGTAACTGGATTCGAACCAGCGACTTCTACCTCCCGAAG
>CAYLTW010000111.1:0-8443 GCA_964386735.1 uncultured Woeseiaceae bacterium | reverse complement strand
CAAATCATCAGGCAAGACTCTATGAGACCGTGAATGGCCCGTTCGCCGATCGCTTGCAAAGTACGGTGGTACGCAGAGCTGTCGTGCTGGCCACGATTCCTGCTGCCGCAGGCGTGGCGTTGGCGTTTTTGATACTCGAGAATGGATTCTGGATGCTGGCCGCGGCGGCGGTCCCGCTTGGTGTGACAGTGGTGCTATTGAATCTCTCGCTGCGCGGGATCTTCGAACTCGCGGATGAGAGGCTGGACGAGTACCAGACTTCGGTTCGCAACAGTGCATACAAAACCGCTTACGGATTGACGCTGGTGTTCCTGATCGTTTTTGCCACCGTTGCTGCGGGCATGGAATTGCAGCGACAGGCAGCATTTGCGGTCGCGGTATTCGCGTTTCTTATGAGTGCCCTGGCACCACGAATGCTGCTGGCCTGGAACCTGGAGGACGGCAGTGGGCAGTAATAAGGAGATCGAGTTTCATAATCGTCTGAAACTGTTGCGGGCCGAGCGCTCCGTTTCGAGAAAAGAGCTTGCCGAGGCGGTGGGAGTACATCCACAAACGATCGGTTACATTGAACGACGCCAATACAATCTGAGCCTGGGGCTCGCGCTCCGACTTGCAAAATTCTTTGGCCTTACATTGGATGCCGTGTTTTCGCCAGAGCCTTTTGAGCTAATTGGCAATGACATTTTATCCAAACGTGGTGCAACTTGACGGTGTGGACTTACCCCAGTACATATGACAAATCAGGGCTCTGACCCTCTGTGCTGCCTTTTCGATCGCTCTATCTTCCTGGAGCGAAAATATCGACATTCCCTTACCGTAGTGAAAAGCAACACTGATTTGAAACCAGATTGGAGACTCTCATCGGGTTGGCATGAAATGTTAGGCAGCTGTCAAGGCGACCTCATGCGCGGCGAGCGCGCCGAGGCTGTTGCTAACGTACAAAGCGCGCTCCGGCTAGCGGCAATCCGAAACTCGTCTTGTAGCCGGGTTTCTAAGGATTATGCATTCCAATTTCCTGGTAGTACCGCAAAGCACCCGGGTGAACAGGAGCGGTCAGGCCTTCCAGAAACTTGTCATCCAAAAATGCGCTGATATCGGCATTAGAATTAGCCAAAAATTCGAGATTCTCAAAGACGGCTTTTGTTACGGCGTATACAACGTCGTCCGATACCTCTGCCGACGTGAGCAGCGTCGCATTGACTCCAATCGTCTCAATATCGACTTCGTTGTTGGCCATTGGATAGAGCCCTGATGGAATCAATGTTCTGGAATAATAGGGAACTGCAGAGACTAATCTGTCGATGTTCATCAGCGGGATTATTCGAGCTCCACGGACAGAGAAGGTGGCAAACTTTATTTCCGTATTCGGATGACCGGCCGTAAAGAAAAACGCGTCCAGTTCGCCCCGCATGAATTTGGCCAATCTGTCATCCGGGCTTTCTTCACGTGCCTGAATATCGCTCTTCCAGTCGATTCCTGCCGCACCAAGCGCATCAATGGCATTTCGTCGTGTACCGGAGCCGGATGAACCGATATCGACGAGTTTCCCTCTAAGATCATCGATTGATCGAATTTCGGTGTCTCCCCCGGCTACGAGGGTTACAGATTCGCCGTACATACTGAAGACGGCGCGCAAGTCTTGCTGCGGCCCTTCGTCACTCCACTCACCCAATCCTTTTACGGCTTGATATTGAATATCCGCCTGAGCAATACCAAATTGAGTCTCACCGGCGGCGATCGCTCTGATGTTGGATGCTGAACCGGAGCTTACTTCGTATTCAAGCTGGAAACCGTTTATCGTTCGATTCTCATTTACGATTCTCGCGATTTCAGATCCGACATTCTGATAGTTCCCCGAAACGCTACCCGTACCAATGCTATATGACGGGATCTTATCCTTTGAACAAGAAACAATCAGAAATGCCAGTGACACGATCTGGCAGACGAGCAATCCTTGTTTTGCGTACCTTGCAACACTCATTTCATTGACATCCTTTGACACCGCATCGTGGAGGAAAGCCGCAAGGCCGTCGACTAGATACCGACATGACCAACGTTACCTCTGGAATTTCAGTATAACCGCTCCGAAGTGGGTAGTCGTTCGAGGTTCGCTATACGCCCGAAAGCGGCTATTGGGGTAATATTGCGGCGACCGAATGGAGAACTGCAATGTCTGGCATAAGCGATTTGTTCACAGAGCTACGTCGTCGCAGCATTTTCAAGATTGCGACAGCATATGCCGTAACTGCCTGGCTGTTACTGCAGCTCGCTTCAATCTTACTACCGACGTTCATGGCGCCGTCATGGGTGATGCAGGGCGTCACAGTACTCATTGCGCTCGGATTCCCGATCGCCCTGGTGCTTACCTGGATTTTCGAGATTACGCCGCAAGGAATCGTCAGAGACGAAGAAACCGGGGATACCTCCACTGGTGACGGAACCTCGGGACGCATATTCGACTTCGCAATTATCGGCGTATTGCTCATTGCCGTGAGTCTGTTTGCATACGACAAATTTGTCATCAAGGAACAGGAAGTTGCCGACGCGCGGCGACGCCCTGCGATCGCAGTACTCCCGTTTGTGACAGACCGCGATGATACGGACTCGCGTCTCCTGGCCGACGGAATAGCCACAGAACTGATTGCTCGGCTATCGAGCTGGCCCAGCTTTCCGGTCATCGCGAGGGCAGCGTCTTTTATCCCCGGTCTGGGCGAAGACATTTTCGCTGCAGGTGAGAAGCTGGACGCAAGGTATTTTGTAACCGGCAATCTACGATCGTCTTCGGAGAATATTCGCGTCAATGTATCGATTACTGATAGCACGAACGGACGAACGGTTTGGTCCGACAGCTTCGACCGGCAGTTCGCAGATTTATTGAATCTGGAAGAAGACATTAGCAGAACGATAGTAGGCCAGATAAATCCAGCGCTACTTGCGCGGGAGAGCGAACGTGCGATGCGCGCCGATCCGAATAACCTCGATGCCTGGGAAGCAGCACATCGCGGCTGGTGGTATGTAAGCACGGAGACTCAGGAAGGATATGACGAAGCCAACGAGTGGTTTGACCGGTCCATTGAGTTGGACCCGAACTGGGGTTGGCCATATGCGGCGAAGGCGCTCGTTATATACCGTTCGTACCTGAATGGCTGGGCTCCCCGCACGGACGAATCCAAACAACAATTGTTTAAGTTTGCCGACAAGGCGGTACGTTTCGATCCCAGGGACGCATTCGCCCATCACGCGCTAGGGCACGCCTACGGAGTCATCAACCGAACAGAGGAGTCGGTCATTGCACTTGCTCGAGGGGTCGAGCTGAATCCTAGCGATGCAATGGCGCAGGCGTGCTACGGCATGCAGCTTGCGGCAGCTAACAGGCCGGCGGACGCCATAAATGCCGTTGAGCATGCGATGACCCTCAGCCCGGAAGATCCTTGGATGCATTGGTTTACTCTGGTTCTTGCACGAGCTTATTTTGCCGCCGAGGATTATGAATTCGCGGAGCAATGGGCGCTTCGGAGTAATCTACTCAAACCCAATTTTGGTGCACTGATTCATAGTATCTCAGCGGCCGCCCAGGCGGGAAAGCTCGAAATAGCGCGGCAACGCGTCATTGACGCCAGGGCCATGAGGGCCTTGCCGCCGTTAGATGCGCTTGAGAAAAACTTCAATACTCACACAGAGTCGGAGTATACGGCGCGTTTGATGGACGGGCTCAGGATGGCTGATTTCGATACGGCCGGAACAGACCAGGACGTAACGCTATAACGTCGCACCCGGTTGTCGTCTGGGGCGGTATTCCGCGAATTAACGATGAAGAACTAACGTATTTTCATCGACCCAGAAAACGTGGGGCCCCGAACTCAATCATTGGCGGATCAAGCGGGGCCACCTGCAACGCTACCTTAATCCTCAGGGACGATGACCCCGCACGCCACGACTGCCAACGGACCTATGCCGTCATTTATGCTCGTGTCCCGGATCGAGATAGTCCTGACCCTGTCAAGATCGACATCGACCGCTCCATGCACGGTTCTCTTACCGTCACCGTGATGATCGTCTGTAGGAACCCAGATAAGCAGAGGTATACCCGACGATGAATCGATACCCATCTCGAAAAGAGTAAGGCGGCCCGGCGCATCCGCGGTCGCTCCCAAAAACGGGTCACTAAAATCGAACCCTGGCTCACATGCAAAGTCACCCGTCGCAACGCTGAGAATGTCGTAATAGAGGCTGATATAAAACACATTCGGATCCATGCCTTTGGCTTTTCCCCGGGCGATCAACTCCGATCCATTGGACCTGAAGCGAAGCTCACCGCTGATGCCTGAATCGTTTAGCGTACGCAGTTCGGCGCGCGCGCGGTCGAGCGGTTTCGGATCGGCTAGAATTTGGGGAGAAATCCCCACGATTAATGTCACCAGCACGGCCATGGCCACTTTCGGGGCCTGGATACTTTTGTTGTTCTTGATTTTCATTGGTATTTCCTCCTGATCATATGCACACGCTAGTCGCGCCGTCAGAAGCGCAACTGTGCTTTGCAAAAAACCGAGTACAGATTATTGCAGCCCGGCGATCCTGACATCCCTTCCGGGAGACGTCCCTGGTGTCTCGGAGAAAGCGAGGACCCGTTACATTCCGTCCCCGTTTTTAGACGGGTTTGGCTTTTCTTATTGTTTACGGACGCCAATAGTACGTATTTCTACGTACAAAGGCCAAGTAATAAAAAGTACAATTGCGTAAACGTGAAATAGCCATGATTGTTCTTGATATATGGGCTTCGTCAAGCGGTCAGCAATGTCCGTATATGGGCTCTTTGTAAATTTCCACTGAAATTTGAGACAAAGACAGAACACGTTTGAAATTGTTCTAATTCTGCCGCAGTGATACCGCCTGATTCGGAATTTGTGAGTCGTGCCGGGGCCGGTAGGTCGAATTTCACGTGCTATGCTCCCGGACGCTTTCGGCGTCACATGGCTTGGTTTGTGAGCAACCTATTTCTAAAGATTAAAAGAGAGACGGCTAAATTCCTGGCGGGGGTCAGGCTTAAGAGCGTTACGTCCAACTACATGGGCATGGAGCTCAAGGTCCCGGTAGTCCACGGGGTGGTCGAACGCGGGCATATCACACCGGGCGAGTTTTGGATGGGGGACTGCCTGAAGGTCTTCATCGACACGAAGGAAGGCGCCGTTGTCGACATCGGGGTCAATGTCGGACTTTTCCTTATCAAGCTCCGAGTACTGTCGAGGGGTAGGCCGTACATCGGCTTTGAACCCAACCCGTCCTGCCTCTTATACACACAGGAACTCATTCGCCTGAACGTATTCGAGAATAGCAGCTTGTTTCCTCTTGCCCTTTTTGACAGCGAAGGCGTCGCCCGATTCTTTGCGAGCAAACCAGGTGACAAGACCGGTTCGCTAATGCCTGAATTCAAAAGTGGAGACGCCAGGAATTTTTCGTTCGATGTTTTGACGGTGATCGGTGACCGCATAATCGATACTATCGGGCTGCAGCAATTGTCGGTGATCAAGGTCGACGTCGAGGAAGCTGAATTACACGTACTACGGGGTTTGTCCGGGACCATTTCGCAGTTCAGGCCTTACATCTATTGCGAAATTCTGCACCCGGAGGGCGATTCCAAACGGCAACAAAAAGGTCTCGACGTCTACACGTTCATCGTTAGCAAAGGCTACAAGGTCCTGGGGCTGCAGCGCGAGACCAATGAACTCAGAATCATCGATGATTTCGCCGATATTGAGATCGCGTTCAAGGAAGAGTTCGTGTTTTGCCCGGATGAACTTCTCGAGAGCTTTCGTGGTTCGATCAAAAATAACAGTTCAGGGGTTCGGTTCCCGTAGAGAAAATGGGGTCAGAGCGAAAATGGGGTCAGAGTACATTTCCAAAATGTACTCTGGACTTCCCACGGTATCGATGACACTTCCGGTCTATGATTGGACTTCCCACGGTATCGATGACACTTCCGGTCTATGATTCGAGCATAGGAGGAAGAGCAGTGAGTAATCAACGATGCAGTCCAGAATTCAAGGACGAAGCAGTACGCCAGATAGTCGATCGGGGCTATTCGGTTTCATCTGTGAGCATTGGTTGAAGGAAGCAAACACTGAGTTTCTGCCAGCCATTGAAGCCAATGAGCTCAGGCGGTACTTGTACCTCGTACACGTGTAAGCAATGCCCGTAATTTGCACTGAAAGCAGACATTTGGGGAAACGGTGGGTGGCTCTGCCTTCCTAATCAAAACCTTCTTTCAGAAGATCAAAAACATCGGGGCCCAGCAGCTCAATCTCATAACCCTCGGGGTCGCGAGCAAATGCCATCACCGGACCACCTTTCATTTTACGGGGTTCACTGATCAGTTCTCCCTCACTGGAGCGGACACGTTCACAGGTAGCCTGAAGATCATCGCATTGAATGGCGATATGGCCGAACGCATCACCTTTAATATAGGTGTCCTTGTCCCAATTGTACGTGAGCTCAATAACGGCATGGCTCTTCTCGGCACCATAACCGATGAATGCCAGCGTAAACCGCCCTTCAGGAAAATCCTCCCTTCGAAGTAACTGCATATTCATAGCCTCGGTATAGAACTCGATCATTTTTTCGAGATCAACTACGCGAAGCATCGCATGTAACAGGCGCATCTGTATTACCTCTAACTTTTCGGTAAAGGATAAGAAATTCTATCGTATTGTCGAGGCCTAATGTGTGGAGAAGATGCGCAGGCGCCACGAGTAATTGAATTTATTCTCAGGGTGGAGCCACGATCATCAATGGTCTGAGGCGATAGTCAGAGCCTCTTCAATTTTATCCTGGTATGCAAAAAGTGCTGGCGTCCCGCCTGTGTGCAGGAACATGTAATTAGCACTGTCATTCCCCAGTCTTGCCTCCTTAATCGTCGCCGCCATTGCTTTGCCGCTGTAGACCGGGTCGAGCATCAACCCTTCGGTCTGCGCGCCAAGAACAATGGCGCGTAAAGTTGCCTGACTTGGTACGCCATAACCCGGTGCGAGAAAGTCGTCGATAAGCACAATGTCGTCGTCCGTCACGATTGCATCCAGTTCCAACAAATCGGCTATACGAGCACATGTATCTTGAATGCGTTTTTGCTGGAGTGCGGCATCGCGTCGAACGCATACACCCGTTACTGGTATATCCGAACCGAGCGCGCGCAGCCCAAACAATAAGCCGGCATGTGTTGCCCCTGATCCCGAGCCAACGAATATCATGTCGATGCGCAGCGACTGGTCCTCCAGTTGATGCAACAACTCTTTTGCGGCAACGACATAGCCCAGCGCGCCCAGTGGAGGGTGTCCCGGCGCGAGCGGAATAATGTAAGGTCTGCGTCCGGCCTCCCGAAGGTCCACGGCGATCTGCTGAAGTTGCCGGTCTGCGCCGGCTTCGTCCTCGCCCTGAGGGTAGGAGTGCAAAGTTGCGCCAAGAAGTTTATCGATGAGCACGTTGCCGGAGTCGCGATAATGTGGGCCCTTGTTTGCCACCCGTTCTTCGAGTTGGATATGACAGGTCATTCCCAGTTTTCGCGCACCTGCAGCGGCCACGCGCACGAAGTTCGATTGCACCGCACCCGTAATCAAAATTACGTCGGCGTGCTGCGCGCGTGCCTCACCGAGGTAAAATTCGAGCTGGCGAACTTTGTTGCCGCCAAATGCCAGGCCGGTACAGTCATCTCTCTTTACAAACAATCGGGCGCCGCCACAATGTTCGGTGAGATTCGGCATCGACTCTAAAGGTGTCTGGCCGCTAAACAGTGGTGTCCTTGGAATCGAGGCGATACGACCCGGTTCCGCGGAAAAGCTCAATTTCGTTTGCATACCTGGTTCACGGTCAGATGAGTGTCGCAAATAGAATGATTGCGGTGCTCCCAAGAATTGCTATCAAAACCCAGCGAAATGTTTGTTCCGTCAGGCGACCGCTGAGCATTCGGCCAGCCAGTATTCCGATCACTGTCGATGGCGTGAGCATGGCGCAGAGCTTCAAGGTATCCGCGCCAATCCCGGCCAGGGCAAACTGAAGTAGCAGCGCGACCACATAGGCAAATACGAACATCACTAAAATAGTAGCTCGTATCGTTTCCTTGCTGAAGCCCCTGCTTGACATCCACGCCGCCGGAATGGGTCCGGGCATGGCGAGGCTGGCACCCATTATCCCCGAGATGATGCCGATTGCGACTTGCTCGGGTCTGCCGGTCGCCGGTTGCTGCGGCCGGGAACGGGCCTGGTTACCGCGGAATGTGAGTATCAAGGTGAACACGACAGCAAGACCGGCGAACGCCTTGAGATAAACAATATCCATACTAAGAAAAATCACCAGGCCCAGGGGGGATCCGATAGCCAGGCCGATCAGGAGTTTCGACAACAGGCGCCGGTCTGCATCCTGCACAAGCGACGGCGCCAGAAGTGCGGCAATCAGG
>CAYLTW010000110.1:1491-8587 GCA_964386735.1 uncultured Woeseiaceae bacterium | reverse complement strand
AAAAGAGAAAAGTGCGGCCGCTCTCACGACATCTGCATACATGTGTAAATCGTATGTCAGTCGCATCGTGCCTGGCCCGTGCACCGGTCGCAATTATCGTTATTGTTGCTTGTACGGGTCGAGGCCATTTACTCGAGGACGCTGGCTTATTGGGCTGGGAAATCGGTTCGACCCCTTTTGCCGGCAATTTTGTTACTATCCGCGATCCTACACGGCTCCCTGACTTCGCAATTCCCTATTTATCAGTCGCTTACTGTCTGATGATCGTTGCGTGCGGGTCGCTAAACCATCCCTTTCACCGGTACACAGCCTTGATTTCTACTGCAAATTTGTCGATTCAGTTCGGCGCCAAACCCCTGTTCGAAAATGTCTCCGTGACGTTCGGCAATGGCAATCGTTATGGCCTGATAGGCGCGAATGGTTGCGGCAAATCGACCCTGATGAAAATCTTGACTGGTGAGCTGGAGCCTACCGCGGGCAATGTTTCCACGGATCCTGACGTCAGGATCGGCCAGCTCTCGCAGGATCAGTTTGCCTATGAGGATTACCGAGTGCTCGATGCCGTGATAATGGGTTACGGGAAACTATGGCAGGTGATGCAGGAACGCAACCGGCTGTACTCACTGCCGCAGATGAGTGACGAGGAAGGTATGCGCGTTGCCGAACTTGAAATCGAATTCGCCGAGATGGATGGTTATTCCGCCGAATCGCAGGCCGGTGAACTACTAGAGGGTATCGGCATCCCGGTGGGGCAACATGAAGGTCCCATGAGTGCCGTTGCACCAGGTTGGAAGCTCAGGGTTTTGTTGGCACAGGCACTTTTTTCAGCTCCGGATATTTTGCTTCTTGATGAACCGACCAATAACCTCGACATCAACGCCATACGCTGGCTCGAAGAATTTCTGGAGACCAGCAAATCCACGATGGTCATCATTTCGCACGATCGCCACTTTCTAAATAGCGTCTGCTCTCACATGGCCGATCTGGATTACGGCAAGTTGCACGTCTTTCCGGGCAATTATGATGAATACATGACAGCCGCCACGCAGGCACGAGAACGTGTGCGTGCCGACAACGCGAAAAAGAAAGTCAAGATGGCCGAGCTGCAGACTTTTGTGAGCCGCTTCTCGGCCAATGCCTCGAAGGCTCGTCAGGCTACTTCCCGAGCTCGTCAACTGGAGAAAATTCACCTCGAAGACATCAAGCCTTCGAGTCGGGTAAGTCCCTTTATTCGCTTTGAACAGGATAAGCCGCTGCGTCGATTCGCGGTAGAGGCGACAAACATTGCTAAGGCATTTGATGAGGGCCCGTTGTTTACGGACCTGGACCTGGCTATCGAAGCCGGCTCACGCGTTGCAATTCTCGGGCCCAATGGTATCGGCAAGACCACGCTGGTCCGCTGTCTGCTGAGACAGCTCGAGGTCGACAACGGTGAGGTCAAATGGGCCGAGAATTCCAGAACCGGATATTTTCCACAGGACATCGCGGCCGAATTCGACAAGGACATGACCTTATTTGATTGGATTACGCAGTGGCAACCGGCCAACGCTGATGAACAGCTGTTGCGCGCTACACTCGGCAGGATGCTGTTCTCCAGGGACGATAGCGAGAAGTCGGTGAAAGTTGCATCCGGCGGCGAGCAGCGCCGGTTGTTATTCGGCAAACTGATCCTGCAAAAGCCTAACGTGATGATCATGGACGAGCCGACAAATCACCTCGACATGGAGTCCATCGAGGCACTGAACCTGGCACTGGAAAACTATCTTGGCACGCTCATTTTTATTAGCCATGACCGGAATTTTGTGTCGTCGCTTGCCACACGTATTATCGAGATGACCTCAGACGGAATCATCGACTACAAGGGCACCTACGACGAATACTTGCGAGCACAGATGTCGAATCAGAAAACCCGGGTTGCCTGAACCAAAGTTTGCCGGGGCTGCTTTATTTTTTCACACGAGCCCGATACCGTCGCCCCTTGATCGGCCGATTCGCTAGCTGCCACAGTGCCTCTTTCACTTGCGCGTTACGCACAGCGATGTAGCTGTAAGTATCAAACAGGTCAATCGAGCCCACCACCTCACCGGGCACCCCACCTTCCGCTGTCAGCGCCCCCAACAGATCTCCGGGTCGTAACTTGTTTTTCCGCCCACCATTGATCTGTATTGTGGTCATTATGGGAAGCAGCGGATCAGCCGATCGTTTTGCATCAGGAATTTCGCATCGCTGACGCGTTGTTGCGGGTAACAGAATTTCGATATCCTGCAATCGCCATTCTTCCCGTTGCTCCACCAGACTCACCGCCACCCCCTTTTTTCCCGCGCGCGCCGTCCGACCAATGCGGTGAACGTACACTTCGGCTTGCTTAGGCAGCTCATGGTTGAAAACGGCATCCATGTTTTTGACGTCCAGGCCGCGCGCCGCAACGTCGGTGGCGATCAACACACTCGCACTCCTGTTGGCGAATCGTACCAACACCTCTGTGCGCTGGGCCTGATCCAGATCGCCATGCAAAGCGAGGGCAACAATATTCTGTGCCTGCAGATACGCGGCCACTTCCGCACAATCTTTCTTTGTGTTGCAGAACACCAGATTGAGCGCCCCGCCCCACGCCCTAAGCGCTCTAAGCAATTCATTGCGGCGATTCTCCCGGGTCACCGAACACCAGTGCTCGGTAATCCGTGCGGGCTGCTCTTCCTCCGTGACATCCACGGTTTGCGGATTGCGTTGAATCCTTGTGCTGATAGCGGCAATGGCCTGCGGGTAAGTAGCACTGAACAAGAGCGTTTGGCGATCGTCAGGCACGAAACCGAGAATTGCATCCAACTCCTTGGCAAAGCCCATGTCCATCATTCGATCCGCTTCATCGAGCACAAGTGTCTGCAAGGCTTTCAGACTCACAGTTCCTTTACTTAGATGCTTCAGCACCCGCCCGGGTGTGCCAACCAGAATGTGCGGGCTGTGTTGCAGCGATGCGTTTTGAGGGCCGAGTGGCACACCACCGCACAGGCTGAGTATCTTTACGTTGGGAATTGTCCTTGCGAGACGACGAATCTCCCTGGCAACCTGCTCCGCCAACTCCCGGGTCGGGCATAACACCAACGCCTGTACCCGATAGGACGTAGCGTCCAGCTTGTTGAGGAGACCCAAACCAAATGCCGCCGTCTTGCCGCTGCCGGTCTTGGCACGCGCAAGCACATCAACACCGGCGAGCAATTTTGGCAAAGTACGTGCCTGCACCTGCGTCATTTCTGTATAGCCGACTTCAGAGAGATTGCTTAGCAACTCCGGCTTTAGTTCGAGGGTGCTGAATGCAGTGGGATCGGACAACGATGATCAATCCGTCGCAGGAAGGACGATTTCCTGTTGAGCGAATGCTGGCGACATTAGTTCAGTGGCTGCACTGCAAAACCCAACGGTGAGAAGGCTGATGAGACAGGACTTGTAATTCATCGATTAACCAGTCGATTTGCGGTGCTGCCCATGACATTAGCATATTGATGTATTTCTGGCCCTTTGATTGGCGGGATGAAAACCGATGTATTGAAATATAAGTAAATACTCAGAAACCGGGCCCGCCGTCGAATAGCTTGCGAGCGGTAGAGGTTGTGTTTCCGGTATATGGTGTAAACCATGTCACCAGAATGCACCTGATAAAGAATGGTGGCCAGGGGCGGACCGATTCGCGAAGCGAATCAGGAGCGCAGAGCGACCCGAGCGTAACGAGCGCAAGAACCGGCCCCAGCCGGTTCGCGGTCAATCGAACCACCGACACGCGGATTTTTAGAACAGAGAGTCAACAACTTACCAGCACCCAAGAGCACCTGACGTAACGTACTGCGGCGAATTCGAACGGCGTTAAGTGATGCTGGGTTACGTTGAGTGATCCTAGTTTGGGCGCCAAAGTGGGCACTTGTGGCGGGCGAAGAGATAATTGATAAAGATCGAATGTCTTGATCGTTGGAAGGTGACTATTGACCGCATTGTTTCGGCTGTGGATTTGCTAGATCACCGATACCCGTGAACATGAATTCACGCGCATATCGCTAAGAAAACCAAGTCAATCTTCTGCCATTTCGCCTTTAATTTCCTCGATCCGTGAATTGAGCGTCGCGGGCATTGGCGGCATTGACCGGCAGTGTTTGTCGCGCGGACAACTCGAACTACGCCTACAGATTATGGTGGCATTTTTTTTGGTGCTCTCGCGTAGCCATTGTATGTTTAAGATCTTTCCGATTGAATTCAGTTGCTCTTTCGCGTCCTTGGGGATGGGCCCAGAGCCACCGTTTTTCGTGCAGCTTTCGTTAATTGCGTCGATCACCTTAGCAGGATCGTTTCCCTGTGCCGCTAGAGCAGGCGATACATCGATCCCTGTACAAACTACATACGGATTACCCGCAGCATCGCTGCTTTTGCTTGAAATACAGCAATATAGTCTGTCGTCATAATCAGTTTTGAGCATCGAAATCTGTGACATAGGTTTCTTTGAGCGTGAACCTAGCATTTGAAAGACGCTCCAGTGTGGACAGGGATCCGGAGCTATTGCCATATTGCCATAAGGCAGTGGAATTCCGTTTCCGCGGTAAACCGTCCGCAGGTTTCCCGGTGGATATGCATCAAAATAATGCCAGTGTCGATACTGAGAGACACTCGCCATCCGTCGCATCACGAACGGTTTCGTCAACTCCACCTCAGAACCGGACTCAATAGAGTAAGAATGCTTATCCAAAAATTTTCGGAATTCTGCTCTTGGCGCAAGTAAGGCATTTGCGAAGTAGTTGCACTCAAAATCCCGCCACGCAAAGAGAATATCCTTAGTATCCGAATCATCGGGTTGTCGCCTACCTGTGAGCAGGTCGCCTGACACTTGCGCGAATCGTGCGCCGTCTCCATCATGCAAGACTTTATGTGCAATATGATTGGCGATTTCATACTTGAGTCGTGCCGGTTCCTCCTTTAGTACGGCGTTTATGTATATTTTGCCCGGTGGATCATAAAAGGAACGGACAAGTCTGTTCAGCGACGGTTTTCTATCGGAACGCGATTTGTTCGAGAGACTATTCGTGAACCAAAATATTTCTAACCCTAGCTTCTTTGCGAGGACACGCAAATCGTCGACGGTAATTGGAAAACGCCGATGCCCCGTAATGTTCGCTTCTCGTTCTATGTCCGGAAATATGTTGTTGTTTGACTCCTCAAATGATCGAATTAGTAACTGTGCAAATTGGATTCCTGTTGTACCTGTCTGGTCCAAAAGCTCCGGTATAGTGGTTTCCATTTGTGATGCCGAGAACAAGAACCCTGGTTCAAGTGCTATTCCGCTCACCGGCGTCATCGGTGCTGAGTTGGTTATGTCGCTGTCCAGACTCTCATCGAGAAACCACTCAACTTCTTTTTGAAGAACATCCGCGATGATCTGCAACACCTTCACGGATGGCGTTCTCACGCCACGCTCGATCATCGACAAGTAAGAGACGGACGGTCCTACAACCCGATCAACCTGCAGGCAACGTGTTGACAAGTCCTCAAGCGTTAGGTTGTTTCTGGTTCGGAGCCCTTTGAGCTTCTTCCCGAGAAAATGTGCCTTGCGGTGCAAACTAAGTCGCTCAGCCATTTTGATCCTTTTTGTATAATTTACATTGTATAATTTTGATTGTGCAATTTCAACGACGACTGAGGTATCGTTTGGCCATCAATCCAATATCTACAATTATCTGGAGAGGCCGATGACTACTGGAATTGTTTTTACTCCCGACGAGGGATTCATCATTATTGCCGTTGCACTCGCTTTCATCTTGTTCTTTGTTGTTGTGGCGGCATTTCAACGAGGCTTGCGCGAATACGTCAAAACGTTAGATATTCTTAGGCTGATGATTCGGACGTCAATTGAAAAGGGCTTGGTTGTATCCATGGCGGTTTGGAGCATGGCAATATGTTCGCTTGCTCTGGTAATCGTTTATGTTGTCATTGTTTAAGATTGGAGCCAGAAGAGCCTCCTGATCTGACGCATGCAGTATTGGTCACACGCACGGATGCTGGGTGGATCAGAATACAAGGATATGCTGGGTCAGCGGAGAATTCGTTCAATGGCATCGAATTCAGTACCTACGAATCGACTATCGTCTTCCAAATAAGGGCTTTGTTTTTTCAAGCGCTATCACTAAATCAATTTCTAATCACGCCCAAGACAATTCGCGCTACGATTTGACCTGTTACGTCGTATAGTTCTGCAACAAATATCGTCGCACACCGACACGCGGAAAATCACGTCGCTGGATCGCTACGCCTAACGTCCACCGTGAATTTGCAGAAACTAAAATCAACAACTTACGGCAACCCAAGAACACCTAATGTAACGTATTGCGGCGCATTCGATGCGCGTTAGGTGATGGTGGGTTACGTTGAGTGATAACCGAATTGGCACCAAAGTGGGCACTATCGTACTTCTTGCTGATTCCGGTTTGCGCGCTTCCATGGACGAAGCGTCAAAAGCAGGTCATTCTTGATCGCCGTAATCGACTCAAGAGACATTGATATGAAGCTTGTATTCAACGGTTGGAGTAGGTCGATGTATGTACACCGACATGGCTTAAAACCTATAGCCGGCTCGAGCGGCCACAAGTCTGGAAAATTGACGAGCCGATGATTTGGCATTCCGCAACGAGTACAAGAGGGAAGGTGGAAGGCCTCGCGTTATCCGGAGATTTCTCACTGCGCGTCGAATTTGAACCTGAAGAACTCCGTAATTGGCTATCAATCTTCGTGAGGGAGAGGCCAGAAGAAAGCGTAAGGCTTCTTGCAGAGATGCATGCGGAAGCAATAGTCGCGCTTTCGAATTTTCAGGACGAGCCTACTGAGCCTTAGGCTTACCGACACGCGGAATTTCACTCCACACGTCGCCGAATAGCTGCGCCCGGCGCCTGCCGTGATTTTTCAGTCGCGAGTAGGGTCGCGTGAGGCTTTATATTTCAAAAAGTTACCGGGGCGTCCGTTGCCCAATTTGCAGCACAATGCAGGACGATGCAGAGCTAGTTCACGCAAAACTCACGCATTCACATCGGTGGCGTTTAGTGATCTTATCCTGACCCTTTTACAG
>CAYLTW010000110.1:0-1391 GCA_964386735.1 uncultured Woeseiaceae bacterium | reverse complement strand
AATCCTATTAGCCAGCCCGTCACGACGTAGGCTACGCCAGCGCGCAAAACGTTCCGGTGACGTAATTCCTCAATGAATCCCCGCATTTGCGTAGTCCTTGCTAAATGCAACCGGAACCATATCATCACCGCACAAGCACGAATACTTGCCTGGCAGGCACCTCGACATATGGCCAAGAAAAAAAATCAACCTGTTGAAGTCCGAATCGAGATCGATGGCCTCGACGTTACCGCCGTGCCGAACAAGTACAGCGCCGGATTCGACCGCTTGCTCGAGCAACGGGGTGCCGAATCCTTCGTATTTATCCCGCTGGCGAGACTGGGTAAAAAGGGACAACGACTGTTCGGCAAGCCGACCGCCATTGCCCGCAAGAAGGCAAAGTTACCGGGGGATGACTGGTACGACGGCGAACTACGAAACCTCGATGATAACAAAGCGGTACCTGGCGTTCTTGCATTCGATATTCGACGGCGCACCGCTCGCGAGATAGCCGAGGCGGTGGGCGTGAATCAATTCATATGGGGTACGTCCGGTGCGCCGGTCGAACCGCATGACGTCAAGATATTCGAGGACGACGGAGGCCATTCCTGGAAGTCATCGCGGGCCCGCGCATTTGCCGGACTGTCGGATATGGCGGTCTCGGCGCGACATATTGCGGCCCTACCGACGGCGGTCGAGGCGTCGCAGACGACAATGGAGAAGTTCTGGCAGCTGGTGGCCGTGGTCCTGGGTGCCGCGATCGCCGCCGGCGCGGTAAAAGCAATCCTTTTTGCGCTGCTGGGCTCGGATGAATCGACGTCATGGCTGGCGTCGATCATAAACGTCCTGTTCTATCCGTTCGTCATCCCGGCGGTTCTCGTGGGCGTCTACCTGCGAGTGCTGATGCAACGAGGCGAGGCGCAAGCACGCGATTTTACGGCCGCGGAAGCGGAGGCAAACTGGATCAAGGTGGCGCCCCACCTGCTTGCCCTGTGGGCACTGTGCTGGATGGCTGTCGTGCTGCTCACGTGGTTGCAGTCCGTTCCCAGTGCCGATCTTGGCTTTCTAGGGCGCACCAGCGGCGTGACGACGTCGTTGATCATCTGCGTCTGGATGTTGCTGCCCATCGCCCATTCTCATGACGTCGAGACACTATTCAAGTCTGCGTTCGAATCGGGGATCACCGCGGCGGTGTCTATATTCACGATCAAGCTGTCGCTGTACGTGACTAACCTGATCACTGACGCGGTGCTTGGTGTCCTCACGAATCTGTTGCCGTTCGAGATTCCCGAATGGCTACAGGACCTCATTAGCTCGGTCATCAATTTCGGCGCAGAGGTGTTTTTTGTGGCTGTGTTGCTGGGCTACGCCTGGTCACGAACGCGGCAGCAGTTTATGCGGTTGTGAGATCG
>CAYLTW010000109.1:0-8590 GCA_964386735.1 uncultured Woeseiaceae bacterium | reverse complement strand
GCATGTCCTGATCCGCGATAGACGGTCACGCGGATTTTCGGATTAGCCTGGCTTCGCAGGCGCCTCGCGCTCTCGGCCGATGGCACGTTGGTGTCGTCAGCCCCCAGCAAAACCAGGCTTTCGATCGTAACGTTACGCCAGTACGGTAGTGGATCGTAGTCGACAATCAACTTGTACAAATCGGGTTGTGCGAGGTACCGAACGTTGGCGGAGCCGGCGTAGGCGAGCAGATTCGAGATGCCAGGCAGGAAGCCCACTTGGCGAATATTGTAGTTCTCCTCATACAGCAACTGCTCCCGCGGAGTAACGGACGAACCGACGATCGAAACAATGAACGCCAGTTCGCCGGTTTGATTGGCAACGATCGGCGCAATCCAGCCACCCTGACTCATTCCAACGATTCCGACTCTCGCTGAGTCGATGTCCGGTCGTTCCCGGAGAAACGCAAGCGCTGCAAGCGTGTCTGTTGCGAGATCCTGAAATCCAGATGTACGCCAGTCACCCTCGGACTTCTCCGAACCTCGCTTGTCCGGCAGCAACACGGCGATGCCGTTATCCTGCAAGTGTTGAGTAAGCTTCAGGTACCAGCCATTGGCGCGGCGACTGGTGCCAGAGCCATGAATAATTACGGCCGCGGGAAACGGTTCGTCTCCTGCGGGCCGAAACAACATGCCGCCGAGATCAAGGTCTTGGGCCTCATTATGAAACGCGATTTCGGAGTAACGGTTATCATCGAGCATAACCCGCTCGAATTGCCGCGGCTCTGGCGGGAATATCTGCCGTATTACCACGGGCACGAATAGAACGACCAGAACGAGCAGCAATGCCCACCGTCCGCAACGGCTGCACCAATTTTTTCCATGCCTCGAGGACTGCGCCATAAGGATATGATAGTGCAGAAACGTACAAGAAAACCGGTCACTCTGGGACCGGATTGAGGTAGATCCTCAGCGAAGCAGGCTGTATTCCTCTGTGCTCAGTAGATAATAAGAACTGCGGCAATGAGGCTCTCGGGGAAAAACGCGGACTGGAATCGGCTGCGGATCAGGTACGCGTTTGTTTTACTAATCATGTTCTGCCTCGCTTTACCCAAGCAGCTGAAACTTGGACGTGAAATGTCGCAAAGCCGGCGGCTCTTCGATAATTTTAAGACCCGGCAGGCCCTCCTTTACGTCATTCAACTCCGCAAATACCTCGATGACGTAATCCACATGGGATTGCGTGTACACGCGTCTGGGCATCGCCAGCCGGACAAGGTCCATTGGCGCCGGCTCCTCAGTACCGTCCGTTTTGCGGCCGAACATAACAGTGCCGATTTCGCAAGCCCGTATGCCGCCGTATTCATACAAGGCAGCTACAACCGATTGTCCCGGATATTCAAGTGGCGGGATATGCGGCAGCCACTCCCGCGCGTCAACGAACACCGCATGGCCGCCGGCGGGAAGCACTACTGGAACACCCAGTTCAGTTAATTGCTCTGCAAAGTATTCGCTGGTTCTCAGTCGATACGCGAGGTAGTCCTCGTCGACGATTTCGACAAGACCCTGTGCGATCGCCTCCAGGTCACGTCCGGCAAGCCCACCGTAGGTGGGAAATCCTTCAACTTGAATCAACCGGGCGCGCGCTCGTTCCGCGAGTTCGTCGTCATTAAGAGCCAACCAGCCACCGATATTTGCGAATGCATCTTTCTTCGCACTCATTATCATTCCATCGGCATAGCGGAATATTTCACGAACGATATCGGGTACGGTCTTGTCGGCGTACCCCGGCTCGCGCAGTTTTATGAAGTAAGCATTCTCCGCGAAGCGGCAGCCGTCGATGAAGAACGGAACCCCAAATTTGTGGGACAGTTCCGCCGTCTGGCGAATATTTGCCATGCTCACAGGCTGGCCACCGCCCGCATTATTTGTAATCGTCGTCATAACGCAGGGAATGTTGTTGGTATCTGCGCTGAGTAATGCTTCGAGTCGCGCAATGTCCATATTGCCCTTGAACGGATGTATGCGTGAAGGATCGAGGCCTTCCTCGATAATAAGGTCAAGAGCCTCTGCGCCCGTCGCCTCCACATTGCTTCGCGTTGTATCGAAGTGCGTATTAGATGGAATTACCTTGCCTGGACCACCGATCAGTGCAAACAGAATGCTTTCGGCGGCTCTCCCCTGGTGCGTCGGTATAACGTGCTCGAATGGCATCAACGCCGTGACCGCGGACTTGAAGCGCCGATAGGACGGTGACCCTGCGTAGCTCTCGTCGCCACGCATTAGCGCCGACCATTGGGCAGCACTCATTGCGGAAGTACCTGAGTCGGTTAACAAATCAATGATTACGTCGTCGGAATTAAGCAAGAATAGGTTGTAATGGGCCGCACGCAACAATTCCACCCTTTCGTTGCGAGTCGTCAGTCGGATCGGCTCTACAGATTTAATTCGGAATGGTTCGATGATCGTTTTCATGGCGCGGTTCCTGTTGGTTCCCCGACACAAAAAAAGCGATATCAGGGCATTAGCGCTGCGGTTGCCTGTAAACGAACGGACCGCGCTCAGCGACTGATTGGCTTATAGGAATTATAAGATGTCAGCCCGCGCTGCGGAACACCTTTCGTGTCAGGACTTCTACCTATCATCACGCTGCGCGAACCTGATCGAAGTGCCATCTTCAACCGGGCGTACCTGCTTGCTTCGCAGGTTCAAATCGGCCACGTTATCCAAACAAAAAGCCGACCCCTTTGGGGCCGGCTTTCTTGTTTGGTAGCGGGGGCTCGCTTTGCACGTTAGCAAGTGTCCGGCAGTCCCTCGCGATACTGGACGTCCCTCTAATAGCGGCCTAGCTCCAGGCGCCCTACTCCGCGAATGCCTACGCAAGCTGATACTTCTCATTTCACCGACCGACCGTGACGGGTCGTCTGCCGCCCTTGATCAGCCTACGACGTGGCTTTCTGCTCATTGCAGCTGATATAATTATCGAGAAAGACACCAAAAAAAATTCCGAAGCGTGTTGCTGCAAAGGAATAGGAAAGTGACTTTATTATCGGTGCAGAGGGCCATGGCACTTTTCGTTCTGTGGTCTCTGTCTTTCACCGCATTCTCCCAGGAAATCGAGGAGATCGTCGTCACCGCGCAGAAGCGCGAACAGCCAGCCCAGGACGTCGGCATTTCCATCACGGCTTTCACGGGCGAGGCCATACGTAACCTGCGTATCTACACCAGCGATGGTTTCGCGAATCAGACACCCAATCTTCAGAGTGCATCTTTCACTTCTGACCCAACTGTCATGCTGTTTGCCATTCGCGGTGTCGGCCAAAACGACTTCGGCGACCACAATGAAGGACCTATTGCGATCTATGTCGATGAAGCTTATGTCGGTTCGTTGGGCGCGACGGGTTTCCAGCTGTTCGATATTGAGCGTGTGGAGGTATTGCGCGGTCCGCAGGGGACGTTGTTCGGCCGCAACGCCACGGGCGGCCTCGTGCACTATCTCACCGTCAGTCCCGGCAGTACTTTTGATGCCTACGCCGATGCGTCGCTGGGCGGGTACAACCAGCGGCGATTGGAGGCTGCAATCGGTGGTGGGTTGAGCGATCATGCGCGTACACGTTTTTCGTTTCTGTCAAGTCAAAACGACGGCTACCTCAAGAATCGTGTAGGCCCCGACGTTAACGAGACCGACGCGTTTGCGGCTCGACTGCAGTTTGAGTTCGACATCGGCCAGAGTGCCGGCTTGTGGCTCAAGTTATACACCGCGGAGGACAATAATCCCGACGTTGGTGGCTTCACACATCGAGCGGCGGTTCCCGGCCCAGACGGCCTGGGCGATTTTCTCGCCAGCGATGTCAACGCCGATTTGTTCGGTCTCGGCTCCTGCGCCGGTTGCGATGCGCTGGGTTATCGGGATGACGACGGCGACGCCTGGTCCGGCGATTTTGATCAGCCGGGCAAGTTCAATCGCAACGGAACCGGCGGCACCTTGCGACTAACTACGGATCTGCCGGCGTTCACGCTGACTGCCCTTACCGATTGGTCGCAACTCGACAAGTCCTATGGTGAGGACTCCGACGGCTCACCAAACCCGCTGTACTTCTTCGAGTCCACCCAGGACTCGACCCAGTGGTCGCAGGAGATACGTATCAATGGCGAACGTGATGTGCTCAACTGGACCGCAGGTGTCTACTACCTAAGCATCGACGGTGACTACAGCAGCCGCTTTGCCTCGCCGCTGTTCGACGCGGATCAACTCAACCGCTTCGCGCTGGAAACCACTTCGTGGGCCGTTTTTGGTCAGCTGGAGTATGACCTCAACGAGGACTGGCGAGTGATCGCCGGACTCCGCTGGACAGAGGACGACAAGGACTACACTTTCGACCCGCTGTGCACCGGCACTGGGTGCATCGGCTTTTTCGTATTTCCCGGTAGCGGCACGATCAGCGATATCGGCGGCTTCAACAGCGGTACAGTTGGCCCCCTCGCCAGCCAAGATGACGGCGATTGGGCCGGCAAGCTGCAGCTTGAGTGGCACAACAACACACTACTCGTTTACGGCGGTATCTCGCGAGGCTACAAGGCCGGCGGCTTCAACGCACCCGTGGACGCACTGCTGTTGCCGACAGAAATGGTCTATGGCGGCGAGATACTGACCAACTACGAGTTCGGATTCAAGTCGTCTCTGGCCGGTAACTCAATACGCCTGAATGGCGCCGCGTTTTACTACGACTACGACGGCAAGCAGACGTTTACGTTCAGCGGCCTAACTTCTTCCCTGCTCAACCGCCCGGCCGAAGCAAGCGGAATCGAACTCGAATTGGCCGCGCGACCGGCGGACGGCTGGGACATCGTGCTCGGGCTGGCCACCCTGCATGCCACGGTCGACGATGTGCCGCTGCCGTCCGGCTCTTCTGCCCAACAGGAAGCTGCGCAGGCGCCCGACCTGACCATCAACGGCTCGCTTCGCAAGAGCTGGAAGCTTGTTTCGAGTAGGACACTGAGCGCGAGCATCGACGGTGCGTACGTCGCCAAGCAGTACTTCAATACGATCAACCACCGAACGTCCAGATCTGAATCCTACACACTGCTTAATGGCGAGCTCGGCTACTCGGGGGCAGACGATCGCTGGAGTGCCAGCGTATTCATCAACAACCTGACGAACGAAGCTGCCGTGACCTACGCGATCGACGTCAGCGGCTCGGGTTACGCATTACAGTCACATGCGCCGCCACGCTGGGCCGGCATCCGCTTTCGCTACAACTGGCGGTAAGCGAAGGGAGCATTCATGATGCAGCAGTTCTCGAATTTCATGCGTGAGCTCGTGCAGCAGCCGCTGGACGTCGACACCTTCAGCACGCTCCGTGCTTGTTTGCGAAATAGCACCGAGGCCACAACATGATCAGCGTCTGCAAATTGTAGGCGTCCCTAATTTTTGCTCGGGACTTTTTTTGGTAATGAGCAGACACAATAAAAGCGCCGGCCCCGAAAAGGCACCGGCGCATTTTTCCTGGTAGCGGGGGCTCGCTTTGTACGTTAGCAACGTCCCCGGAGCCCCTCGCCGTACTGGAGGTTCCGCTGGTTGCCGCATAGCTCCAGGCGCCCTGCTCCGCGAGTGACCGCTCTCGCCCAGAGCAGTCATCCGCCCGGTGGCAGAATCGACAATAGGAAGGCCAGCTAACGGCCGAGCCTGTGCAAAACCACGGAATCTCGAGCAGCGGCGGCAAGTGTAAACTGTATTTCGATAGACACGTGATTAAAGTGGGACCAGAAGTCTTCGACGCTGGGCAATCATTGCAGATGTGGGCCGCTGTCCCGTTGCGAGTAAAATTGCGGCTCTTTTGACACAGCCTCGGCCGCAAGCGGCCATTTCCCATGCGGCGCACTCCTTGCCTCCCCAGACTCAAGAGAATACTGAGAAAATCTCCTGGCCGGACCTGCCGTCACCCGGAGCGATTGAGGGTCCAAGGATGGATTGATTGCAGCTGTCACTCTGGCAGTTCGGACACGTGACCGGATCGAGCTACGATCTGACCGAGGTCGCCGCAGCGCAGTTCGTGGCGAACCTGAACGTCGCAGTAAAGTCAGTCGGGAAACTCGATGCCGAGCTCCGCCGCGAATTGCTGCATGCGCGGGTCGTCATGCAGAAATTTCGTCTGCGGGTACCACGACACCGCCCACGGGAACCACGGGATCTTCTGTTCTTTGGCAGCTTGCAACCATTTTATCGACTCGTCCCGGTCGCCCAGTCCACCGTAAATCAGTGCCAGCGTGAAAGGGTTGTTGTTTCCTTCCTCGATAAACCTGAGCACAGCCGCGGCATCTTCGTCACGATTTGCGTTGGCGAGTGTAGCCGCAAGGAAAAATCCCCAGAACCGGTTGTTTCGCAGGTTTTCGTGAGCTTCGATGGCTTCGTCGATCCGGCCCATGTCCAGGTAGGTCTGTCCCAACGCAAGCCAGGCAACGGGATAGTTGGGATTCAGGCCGAGCGTGGTCTTCGCTTCTTCAATAGCTTCCTCATACATACCGGCATCGCGATACTGCTCTGCCAGCCAGGACGTGTAGAAAGGGGACAGCGGGTTGAGTTCCTTCGTGTACTCGCCGTATTCGATGGCTTCCTCGTCTCTTAACAACAACTCCAGTAACCACGCGTAATGGTAGTGTGCGTCGACGAGGCTCGGGTTGAGCTCAAGGGCGCGCAAGAAAGATTGTTCACCGCCCGCGAAGTCCCACTCGTAATAGATCTTGTACATGCCGACGGCGAGGTGCGCCTCGGCAAGATCGGGATTGTATTCGAGCGCGCGCTGTGCTGCTTCTTTCGCCCGCGGATATGCGCCGGCGGCCGGAAACGGGCTGTGACCGAGTTGCGAGTAGCCGATCGCGAGACCTGCATAGGCCAGCGCACTCGTGGGATCGTTCTCGACGGCTTCCGTGAAAATCTCGATCGCGCGCCGATAGCCTCGTTGCGACCCTTTATGAAGCTGGAACATGCCCCGGAGGTACGCTTCGTAAGTGGCCGAATCAGGCCCGTCGGTCGGGGCGAGCTGCCGTTCTTCATCAGGCGTCAGCTGCACCTTGACTTCGCGAGCGACCGCGCTGGCCACCTCATTTTGCATCGATATCAACCCGTCGAACTCGCGTGTAAAGCTCTCGGTCCACAGTGGTTGCTCGGTATCGGCGTCAACGAGTGTCACATTGACACGTACCTGGTTACCTTCTCGCATGACCGAGCCCGAGAGTATCTTGTCGACACCCAGCAACTGGCGGATGTCTGGGACCGACATGTCTCCAGTTACGCGTCGCGATGAAAAACGCGAGGTGACTCTGAACTGGGTAATCCGCGACAACGTCGTTATCAGCGCATCGTGCAGGCCGGCCGACAGGAATTCCTGGCTGGTGTCACCCGAGAGATTCTCGAGTGGCAGCACAGCAATTGCCGTCGCCAGCCGGTCCGCCGCGTACCATGGTCCCGCGCCCCGCAATGGTCCCTGCCGAATCTCGTTGATCGTACTACCTACAAAGATCGTGGCGACAACCGTGAGCGCGACCAGAACGATGTAGTCAGGCTTGCGAAGACTGAGATCTGTGGTGTCGATGACGTCTGCGGGAGGCGTCCGTGCGATTCCTTCCGGCGTGATGTCGTATCGCCAGCCGAATATGAGGGCGAGCGAAAAACCGGCGATGGCCGCCAACCATATGTACTGCAGAGCCGTGTCCGGTATACCAAAAGACTGGAATGCCAGCGCAATGACCTGCAAAAGGACCCACGCGCCGATGATGTAGATGACGGCGGTTCTGAATACGCGGCGGCGCCGCATTTCTCGCACGAATTGCCATAGTCGACCCATAAAAGACTCTCCGACTTGTTATTTTTGTCCGTCTTCAAACAAATGGGATAGATGTACTGTCAAGCTAAGCGAGTGTTTTGCTCATCGATTTCATATTACGCGGCGTGTCGTTGATAATGCAAACGACGTTTCGCGATGGTTCTTCTCTTGATCCGTTCTCGTTTCGCTAGAATAGACCGTCCGCGTCCGAAGTAAACATCGGCCGGCGTCAGGTTTTTCAAGCTCTCGTGGTATCGCTAGTGGTTGTAGTGATCGACGAACAGCTCGATTTGCTTTTCAAGATCACCGGGTAAAAAGTAGTGTTCCAGCAGTATCCGGTTCTTCAGTGTCTGGTCATGCCGGTGCATAGCTTCCAGGCAATTACGTAACGGGAGAAGTCATCCAGAATGGTGGATAAATACATCCATCCCCAGCCAATGATCTTCAAGTACGTGAAGTCGGTCTGCCACATCTGATTGATGGCCGTGGTCTTATCTTTGAACTCGTTGGCGGCCTTGATGACGATGAAGGCCGGACTAGTGATCAGATCATGAGCCTTCAGAAGCCGGTATACCGAACTTTTCGAGACAAAGTAGCGTTCGGTGTCGGTAAAAATTACAGCCAGCTCGCGAGGGCTCAGCTCCGGTCGCTCCAAGGCCAATGCGATCACGCGGTCCCGGATAACATCGGGAATACGGCTCCACACGCGCTACTCGGTCAGGTCACGCTCAAGCCCCTTGCCTTTAATTCTGGTAGCGGGGGCTCGCTTTGTACGTTAGCAACAACGTC
>CAYLTW010000108.1:0-8617 GCA_964386735.1 uncultured Woeseiaceae bacterium | reverse complement strand
GCAACCCGGCTACTCGCCGGAGTCGCTTCGGGCCATGTCGCGGCTTGTCGAACTTAAACTCAAGGACTTCAATATTGACGTTGAAGTGAAGTCCGTTTCGCCCGGACCCGTTATTACGCGCTTTGAGCTGGATCCCGCACCGGGCGTCAAAGTGAGTCAGATATCGAATCTCGCCAAGGATCTCGCCCGATCGCTGTCGGTCGTCAGCGTCCGCGTCGTTGAAGTTATCCCGGGTAAATCGCATGTCGGTCTTGAGATTCCGAACGAGTTTCGGCAACTCGTGACGCTCGGCGAAATCCTGAAATCGCAGGCTTATGACGAACTCGCGTCGCCTTTGACGCTTGCACTGGGCAAGGACATCGGCGGAAATTCGGTTGTCGCTGACCTCGCACGCATGCCACATTTGCTTATTGCCGGAACTACCGGTTCGGGTAAATCGGTCGCCATCAATGCGATGGTGTTGAGCATTCTCTACAAAACTCAGCCTGAGCAGGTTCGCCTGATTATGATCGACCCCAAGATGCTCGAGCTCTCGGTCTACGAAGGCATCCCGCATCTGCTCACGCCCGTCGTCACGGATATGAGTGAAGCGGCGAACTCATTGCGCTGGTGTGTAGCCGAGATGGATCGGCGCTATCGGCTGATGTCCTCGCTGGGCGTGCGCAACATCGGTGGTTATAACCGCAAAGTCAAAGATGCCATTGATAGCGGCGACCCGATCAAGGACCCGACGTTCACGCCGCCACCGTTCGAAGACGAAGAAAATCCGATCGAACATCCGACCTTGCAGCCGCTGCCGTACATTGTTGTGATTATCGACGAACTTGCCGACATGATGATGATTGTCGGCAAGAAGGTCGAGGAACTCATCGCTCGGCTCGCGCAAAAAGCACGCGCGTCCGGTATTCACATGCTGCTCGCGACGCAAAGGCCGTCAGTGGACGTCATAACGGGCCTTATCAAGGCAAACGTACCAACGCGAATTGCGTTCCAGGTATCGGCCAAGGTTGATTCACGCACGATCCTCGATCAGATGGGCGCCGAAAATTTGTTGGGCCACGGTGACATGTTGTACCTGCCACCAGGAACCTCGCTGCCTGTGCGTGTGCACGGCGCCTTTGTGGCGGACCACGAAGTTCATCGTGTCGTGAAACATCTCAGGAAAAGTGGCACGCCGCGTTATATCAATGAAATTCTTGATGGTCCTGTGGGTCCAACTCCGAGTCTGACCGGAATCGACAAGTCGCCGGCCTACGGCGTGGATGCTGAAGAGGATCCGTTGTATGACCAGGCAGTTCGCGTCGTTCTGGACACGAAGAAGGCATCGATATCCGGTGTCCAGCGACGCCTGAAAATAGGCTACAACCGCGCGGCGCGTATAGTGGAATCGATGGAGGCCGCAGGATTGGTCGGACCTCTGCAGCCGAATGGCTCACGGGAGATTCTCGTACCAACTTCGGTTGCCGAAAAAAACTAGTCGTACCCCGGGATTGACAGGAATGGAAGATTGATCAAAACGATTGCAGCATTGAGCATTGTAACGATCGCTCTACCGGTCGTCGGCGACGAGGTACCGGGCTCCGGCACGGGCAGGGCGCTGGTCCGCGAATTCCTTACCGACGTCAGCACGCTCGCCAGCCGTTTTGAGCAAACTTTGGTCGATGCGAATGGCGAGGTACTCGAAGTTTCAAGCGGCACACTTGAAATCAAGCGACCCGGTCAGTTCCGTTGGGCCTATGACAGGCCGTACGAGCAATGGCTGGTAGCCGATGGCCTGAACATCTGGAGTTACGATCTCGATCTCGCGCAGGTTACGGTCAAGCCGCAGGCTAAAGCGCTCGCGAACACGCCGGCCTTGTTACTTGCAGGCTCGACATCGGCGATGAATGAATTCGAGTACGACGGCAGTTTTGAAGATGGCGGGCTTACCTGGGTTCGGATGCGGCCCGTCAACACTGACAGTGGTTTCCGTCGGCTCCAGCTGGCATTCAGGGATCGTACTCTCACCAAAATGGTTTTCTTTGACAATCTCGAGCAGACAACGCGGGTTTCATTGAGCGATGTTGTCATTAACGAAAGTATTGACCCTGATCATTTCAGGTTCGTCGCCCCCGATGGGGTCGACATTGTTGGCACACCGGCGACGCCGCCATTGTCCGCGTCCGAAATGCCCTGATGCTGCCGTTGCAGTACGTCTCATGGTGGCGAACCGCCAGCGCTGTTCTGCTGATTCTGGTACTCGTGGCTGCCCTGATGCCCGCCGTTTGGCTTTGGCCTGACCGGGGGAAAATCGTCAGTTGGCTCGGTGAGTTCGACAAGTGGGCGCACGCGATCGTGTTCGCGTTGCTGGCCGTTTGGTTCGCCGGCCAGTATCGGCCACGCTCCTATTGGAGAATCGCGTTGGGCCTAGTAATGTTCGGGCTGCTAATCGAGCTATGCCAGCGAATGGTCGCCTATCGCAGCGCCGAATGGCTCGACGTCGCGGCGGATGGTGCCGGTATAATCGCCGGACTGCTTGTCGCCGCGGCGGGGCTGGGAGGCTGGAGCCAACGATTCGAGGCGCGGTACCTGAACTAGAGGGATTCAATTGACGGATTTGTTCGCCGCGGAAGAAGCCGAGGCCGTTGAGAGCCCACTGGCCGATCGCATGCGACCCGTGACCCTCGACGGATTTTTCGGCCAGTCGCACTTGCTCAAAGAGGGTAAACCGCTGCGGCGTGCCGTCGAGCAGGGTCGCCCGCATTCAATGGTTTTTTGGGGACCGCCCGGCACGGGCAAGACCACGCTCGCCCGGCTGATTGCGCGACGTACCGATTCGTATTTCATCGCGTTGTCGGCGGTAATGGCCGGCGTCAAGGATATTCGAGCAGCTGTCGCTGCGGCGAAGCAGCACCGCCAGGCCTCGCGACGCGGCACTGTGTTGTTTCTCGATGAGGTGCATCGCTTCAACAAATCGCAGCAGGATGCGTTTCTGCCGTTCGTGGAGGACGGTACGCTGACCTTCATTGGCGCGACAACAGAGAACCCGTCGTTTGAACTGAACAACGCACTTTTATCTCGTGCGCGTGTTTATGTTCTAAAAATGCTCGAGCCGGATAGCCTCGTGGATATTTTGCGGCGCGCCCTGGCCGATCAGGAACGTGGTTTGGCAGGTCATTATTCTATCTCTGACGAAGATCTGCGTCTGATCGCGGTGGCAGCAGACGGCGATGCGCGCCGTGCCCTCAATTTGATTGAACTCGCCGCGGACCTTACCGAGGATACTGCGATCAGCTCGACAACGGTCGCCGAGGTCGTATCGGGCGGTGGGCGTCGATTCGATAAACAGGGTGAGTATTTCTATGACCAGATCTCGGCATTGCACAAGTCGATCCGGGGCAGCGACCCGGATGCATCCTTGTACTGGCTCATGCGCATGATTGATGGCGGTTGCGACCCACTGTATGTTGCGCGCCGCATGATCCGCGTTGCATCCGAAGATGTCGGCAACGCGGATCCCCGGGCGTTGCAGCTAACGCTGAACGCCTGGGAGACCCTGGAGCGGCTGGGCAGTCCGGAGGGTGAGCTCGCCCTCGCGCAAGCTGTGGTTTACCTGGCCTGCGCGGCCAAGAGTAATGCCGTGTACAAAGCCGCCAAAGCGGCAATCGCAGATGTAAAGAAGTACGGCTCGCTTGAAGTACCGATGCATCTTCGCAATGCGCCGACGCGCCTGATGAAGGAATTGGGCTACGGCGAGAATTACCGCTATGCACACGATGAGGATGGCGCGCTGGCAGCCGGCGAGCGATATTTTCCAGAGGACATGAAGGCTGGCAAGTATTATCATCCCGTGCCGCGCGGCCTCGAGATCAGGATTCGCGAGAAGCTGGCGGAAATAGAGCGCCAAAACAGGGAGCGGCAACGCTCGGAACCCGTCACCGATGATTAATCAAAAACTTCTCAGACAGTCGACACAGGATGTCGCGGATAATCTTGCACGCCGCGGATTTTCTCTGGATGTTGCGGGCTACAAAACCCTTGAGGAGCGACGCAAGGAATTGCAGGTTGGGGTCGAGCAACTGCAGAGCGAGCGCAATGCCAGCGCGAAAAGCATCGGCCAGGCGAAGGCACAGGGTAAGGCGATGGAACCGTTGCTGGAGGCGGTAAAGGACCTTGGAGATCGACTCGATAGTGCCGAGGCGGCACTCGCTGAAGTTCAGGCAGAGTTGCAGGACATCGAACTCGGCATCCCGAATCTGCTCATGGACGATGTACCGGACGGTGCCGATGAGTCAGACAACGCCGAAATTCGAAGCTGGGGGACCCCTCCGAAGTTCGATTTCGAAATCAAGGATCATATCGATCTGGGCCGTGATCTCGGCATGCTTGATTTCGATGCCGCAGCAAAGATTTCGGGTTCGCGCTTCGCTGTTATGCGCGGCCCGCTCGCGCGGCTGCAGCGCGCGCTAATTCAGTTCATGCTCGACACACACGTCAGCGAGCACGGTTACGAAGAAGCGTACGTACCGTTCCTGGTTCAAAGCCATGCGCTGGTCGGCACCGGACAGCTACCAAAATTTGAAGAAGATCTTTTCAAGACCGCGACCGACACGCCTTTCTACCTGATTCCAACCGCCGAGGTTCCCCTGACGAACCTGGCTCGCGAGACTATCTTCGATGCCGGATCCTTGCCGCAACGATTCGTGGCACATACGCCGTGCTTTCGTTCGGAAGCGGGATCCCACGGCCAGGATACTCGCGGCATGATTCGTCAACACCAGTTCGAGAAAGTAGAGCTGGTGCAACTGGTCGCTGCCGAAGACTCGGTACAGGCACTTGAAGAATTAACCGCGCACGCGGAGAAGGTTTTGCAACGGCTGGAGTTGCCGTACCGGGTCGTGGCTCTGTGCGCCGGTGATATTGGTTTCGGTGCAGCCAAAACCTACGATCTCGAAGTGTGGCTGCCGGGGCAGAAAAGGTTTCGGGAGATTTCTTCCTGCAGTAACTGTACGGATTTCCAGGCGCGGCGCATGAAAGCGCGAGTGCGAAATACCGCGGGCAAGCCTGAACTGATTCATACTCTGAACGGTTCGGGGGTGGCGGCTGGGCGAGCGCTGATCGCCGTGATGGAAAGCTACCAGCAGGCCGATGGCCGTATTCGTGTACCGGATGTCCTGCTTCCGTACATGGGCGGGGTGAAAAAAATCAGCGCCTAGTGTCGACTTACTTGGTCAGCAGGTAGGCCTTGAGATCGGCCAGCGCCGTTTTCCAACGGTCAACCGACAATCGGTAATACTCTTCCCAGTCTTCGCTGTCGGGTATTCCTGCGACATTGACTGTGACTGTGGTCAGTTTGTCCGCCTTACCCAGCGTAAATTCGATCGTAATGGGACCTGACTGCAAGGGTTTCTCGTCGGCGCCAAGGGAAACAACAGCGCGCAGGCGTCTATGCGGCAGGTAAATGTCGGTTCGGCCGGCCATCTGGAAACCACCGCGGAATGTAACGTCAAACAGGCCACCGACGTAGGGCGAGAATTCTCCTTCCGAAATGATCCAGTACTTCATCGTTTCGGCATCTGTAATCGCGTTCCAGACGTCCGCGGCACTCGCGGCGACCTCGATTTTCTCGCTGTGGCTTCTTGTACCGTATTCAACGATAGGCGCGGGCCGGTCCGGGGGGGCGGGCTCGACTGTCTCCGGCTCATCAATACCGGGATAGGAAACAATATGCAGGTCGCGTTGCGGGAACGGAATTGTCACGCCGGCGTCCCGAAATGCTGCGTCGATCGCAAAATTCAAATCACTGATCACCGAGAAGCGTCGCTCGATACGCTGAATACGGACTCGCAGTTCGAAATCGAGCGAGCTATCACCAAAGCCCATGAATAATGCTCTCGGCGCTGGCGCTCGGCCGTCAGTGATGACTTCCGGGTGATCCCGGGAAACAGACTCGAGAATATCCCGTACGGTCTCGATATCCGAGCCATAGGCGACGCCGATTTTAACCTGCAGCCTGCCATGCGTATCTCGCAGGACCCAATTGACGACTCGTCCCGACACCAGCTCCGAATTAGGAACCAGTACGTTCTGGTTGTCGAGCGTCTCGATCTCGGTCGCCCTGATTCGTATGCTGCGCACGAATCCTTCAACGTCACCAACCGTTACGAAGTCACCCGCCCGGATCGGGCGTTCGAACAACAAAATGAGGCCGGAGACGAAATTGTTCGCAATTTCCTGCATACCGAAACCGATGCCAAGTGCAAGAGCAGTGGATATCAGTGCAATGCCGGTCAGGTCGACCTCGGCCATCGCCAGTGCAACGAGTACGGCAATCACGAAACCGACATAACCAATCAAGGTCACTATGGCCTCGCGGGCGCCTCGCTCGATAACGATGTGCTGCAACCAACGCCGATCGATCCAGCGCTTGAGCCAGCCGATCGCGACAATAACGCCTGCAAAGATCAGTATGCCGCCGATTATTTTCATTGGCACGAGTCGAAAGCCGCCGATCTGCCAGCCAATCAACACATTTGCGTACAACTTGCCGAGCGTCGATCCGGATTCGTCCCACACGTAAATCATGTAGACAATAAAGCTGAGCCACAGCACGAGGTCTGCGATCAATCGCATGAAACCGACGCCGGTACCCGTGCCGGTTTTCGATATCCCTAACGACACCCGAACCCGAGCGGCCGACGGTGTCTCCTGGTTTAACAGGTAGTCAAAGCATACGAAGACGAGCCATATCAGGATCCAGAGAATGAACAGCGCAAGCCCGGTCCTGGTGATGCCATGAATAAGAAAGGCGGCGAAATTCTGATAGCCGGTGAGAACGGCAATGATGCTCAGGCAGGTCGTCGTCACGGCGAGCACGCGCAGCAATCGGTACTGGCCCCTGATGCCGGGAATTTTTGGCAGGTACGCAAAGAGGAACAGAAATGCGACGGCGACGAGGAAGATCATCGAAGCCCGGCCACTGACGTAATGATCAGTGATACGAACAGACAGCCACTCGCCTCCCAGTACAACGAAACTGGCAAAAATCGTCAGGAACAGAACTCGTAGCCGCAGCCGCAGCGGCCTGACATGATCTGGAATCAGGCCCTTGACTTTCGCCGACGGTGATAGCGGTCCGGTCGCCCAGTTGATGACAACGCACGCCAAACCGAACATGAATACGGCCCAGGCGACACGCATTAGCAGCAAATCGATCGTTGGTTGTTCGAGACTGAACTGGAAAACGGCGACGAATGTGGCACCGATCAGCCAAAGCGGCGCAAACTCCGCAATTGGTTTCAGCAACAGGTACTTGAAATGTGGAAGGGCGTCGTCGCCCCCCCCACGTTGATACCAGCTGTTGAACAAAAAGCGCATCAAGACGCCGGCAAATGCAGCAAAAATGCCGCTGGCAACAATCAACCACAGCACATGAATTGGCTTTAGCGCTTCAACAAGATTCAATGTCAGCGATTCACGCAGCATTGCCGGCCATGCTGCAGCCCGGGTCGGAAAATCAAGAACCAGTGTGATGACGTTGTGCGAACGACTCGAGAGGAACTCCTGCGACAACTCGTTTTGACGCGTCGTGATTCGGTCCTGAAGTTTCTTGGCTTCATCAACAATGCCCGCGCAGCGCGATTGTGCGGCGATCACTTTGTCGAGCGAGGCGCGAACGACAATGCGTTGATCCATGAGCTCCGGAGGCACATCGTCCGTGATCTCGATCAGCGGCTCATAGCGTTGCTCGAGTCGTGCTCGCTCTGAGCCCGCTGCCGCGACGCAGCTGGTGGCACGCGTCTCAAGACCCACGATGCGCGAGCTGGCATTCGCCAGGAACTCGGAGTCGACATCCTCGCCGTCCAGCCCTGTTCGAATGGATTCAATTTCCTCGCTGGCTGCAAGTTCGTCGAAACCAAATGGCTCCTGGGCAGCGGATGCTGCCCAGGCAAACAGGAAAAAGAGCGCGAGCGAAAGACCATGCAGTGATTTTTTCACGCGGTCTGCGAGCACCTTTTGCGTCAATTGACTGTCGTCGATCGACTTAGTTGCGGTTCATGAAAATACGCAGGATGTACCAGAACAAGAGCGCGATCGATGCGAACAATGCCATTGCGGCGGCGACGTACCGATCCTGCGGATAGTGATGCATGATGTTGGACGTGTCATACAACACTGCCGCACCGGCAAAACCGATCATCGCGACCGAGAACCAGGTCCCCAACTGAAAACCGAACATTATCGAAGCAAAAATGCCGCCCAGCGCCAGCATTCCGCCCCAGACAAGCATGCCGCGAAGAAATGAGAAATCCTTGCGTGTGATCATTGCGGTCGCGATCAGTCCGATGCTACCGAGAACCGTCACGCCGGCAGCGCTGTCAATGATTGACGGGTCCTTCATGTAAGCCATAATAATCATCGGCGAAAATATGATTGCTTCGGCGACGACTAAAACGGCGAAAGCGGAGTACTGCGCCGCTTTGGATTCCAGCCGGTGCGCGACGTGGGACGCGCCCCAGCCAACCAGGATGAAGGCACCCAAGGTCATAAACCAGTTATTCAGCATGGCCGGTGCGATCTGGAACGCGATTCCGGATGACACCAGGTATGCCTCGACAGCAGCGAAAGCCAGAATGCC
>CAYLTW010000107.1:0-8644 GCA_964386735.1 uncultured Woeseiaceae bacterium | reverse complement strand
AACGGAAATGCGCCCGCAAAAATATCGTAGAGGCTTATTCGGTCGTCGTCGAGCGTCGACTTGATGACGTAGCAGGATATGCCGAGTGGCGGCGTCAGCAATCCGATCTCCGCACCCACGATCGTAATGATGCCGAACCAGACCAGGTTGACATCGTGAGGCGCAATGACAGGCAGGAACAATGGCACCATGATCAGGATGATCGAGGTCGTATCCAGGATCGTCCCGAGTACGATCAGCAGTACCACGTAAATGGCCAGGATGCCATACAGGCCCAGTTCCGTCTGTCCGATCCACTCACCCAGTTCACTGGGCAGTCCGGAGATCGCAAGCATTCGACTGTACATTGTTGCAGCGACGATCAGCATCAGAATAGACGCAACGATGTGCCCGGTTTCGGCCAGTACTTTCCACAGGACGCCGCGATCCAGTTTTCGCTTTAGCAATGCGATAACAAGAGCGCCCAATGCACCGACGGCACCCGCTTCGGTCGGCGTAAAAACACCGCCGTAAATTCCACCCAGGACCAGGAGAATCAGCGTTACCAGCGGAGCGGTCTTCCCGAATAGCTCTTTGCCCGACAACGAGTCTTGAGGCGCCGCCTGTCCGGACTCTTTCTGCTGACCACCGACGTAATCCGGAAAAAACGTCGCCATCGCAACGATAGCGATAATGTATGCGGTCGCCAGTATCAGCCCGGGGACAATGCCCGCTTTAAAAAGTGCCGCGACCGATTGTTCTGTAATAATGGCATAGATAATCAGCATCACGCTGGGTGGAATCAACATGCCCAGCACGGAGCTTCCCGCCACCACTCCGACGGCAAAGCGTGGCTTATAGCCAAAGCGCATCATTTCCGGCACGGCAACCCGGGAAAATACAGACGCTGAAGCAATGCTGACGCCGGTAATCGCTGCAAATGCAGCATTGGCAGCCACCGTTGCGACGCCAAGACCACCGCGAATTCTACCCAGAAGATGGTTCGCGACCTGGTAAATATCGCGTCCCATTTGGGCATGACTGACGACGAGACCCATCAATACAAACAGCGGAATTACACCAAAAATGTAATCCTCCAGACTGCTGGAGGCAGCGAGCGTCACCAGGTATACCGGTGCTTCCAGGCTACCGCGCAATAACCAGACGGCAACGAACGACACCAGCCCCAGGGCTACCGTCACATACAGACCGGAATAGATCAGGATCAGAATCGCAACGACCGATATCAGCCCGACTTCCATACCGCTCATTCGTGGTCACCCGATGTCTTGCCAAGAGCCGCAAAATGCTTCCATGCGAGACCAAGAAACACGAACACAACGGTCAGTGCACCAATAACCAGTATTAGTCGCACGGGCCAGACCGGAACGACGAAGATTCCCTTGTTACCGGAAAAATAGTTTCGCTGCCAGGCATCCACGAGCCTGGGCACGGAACCCATGATGATGGTTACAAAAAAGACAGCACCGGCCAGGTCGAACAACGCACCAAGAACATGGGCGAAGCGAGGAAAACGTATCTGCAACTTGGAATAGAAGCCGTCAGATCGGGTCAACCGACCTGCGCGTACCGCGTCTGCAAGTTGCAGGAACACGATGGCTACGATGGACAATTCGACCAGTTCAGTCACACCATCAATTGGCGCATTGAACAGAAAGCGGGAAAAGACATCGAGGTTGATCAAAACGACCAATCCAAATATCAATACAGTGCCGACGCTGTTCATCCCCGCCACAAATGCCCAGAACGAACGACTGATCACGTTTCCGAGGCGTCTCATGCGGCTACTCTCGATCCCAATGCCGCAAAATGGGTTGATCGTGGGCTCGCATGATATCCATGTAATCCCGCAGGATTGCATGCCCCGGCAGGCCGCCGGCTTCCAGGTCATCCGCCCATTCCCGGGCGATATTGGGCAGACCATCTGCCCACGCCTTTCGTTGCTCCGTGCTCAACGGGATGATTGTGCCGCCTCGTTTCTCAAACTCAATGCGGCTCCTGGCCGACCTTCGGTCCGCCTCACGGGCCAGCTCATCACGGTAGTCCGCCGCAGTTTCCCTGAGAACTGTTTTTACTTCCTCGGGCAGGCGTGCCCATGTGCGCTCGTTGACGTTGATCACTTTGCTGCTGACGGCACCGAGACGCACATCGATCATGTACGGCGCCACTTCGTACAATCGATAGGCAATGCTGCCCTCGGCCCAGCCAATGACACCGTCAATCAGCCCGGTCGCAAGATTGTTATACCAGTCGCTGATGCCACTGTTTACCGGTGACGCATCGACGGCGGTCAGGTAACGCATGTTCAGTCCGACACCCGCAATTTTCCGGCCACGAAAATCCTCAATGGACGTCACGCGGTAATTGGTCAATACCTGGTACGTGTCGATCGACCCCGCCGTCGTCAGGTAGACCTGCCCGTAGTCTCGCCATTGCTCTGCCAGCTGCGGATATCGTTCAACTAGTTCCGACATCGTGCGCGCGACCAGCCCGATATCGGCCGTCACCAATGGCGTGACATACGGCAGGTTATAAAAAGGCACTTTATCCGGGTGGTACGGCGTCGTTACGATGCCAATATCGGCCAGGTCGTATTGCAGCGCATCCATGACGCCACGCGTCTTGGCGATGCTGCCGCCGAATGCTTTGTTCCATTTGATTTGATAGTGGCCCGTTTCGGCCAGTCGGCGATCGACTTCCGGAATGAAGTATTCGATAAACACCAGCGTCCACAATGCCGTGGGTGCATAGGAATCGATTGCCGTAAGCGGGATGACCTGCGGCTCTTCTGCCCGAATGCCGGGCGGAAGCAGGGCCAAGAGGCAAACCAGGACCAATGCCCCGACTCGCTTGTATAGAGGCGTCAGCATTCGCCGATTCGGTCCACGTGGCACAATTTGACCGAGAAAACTGCGCTTTGGCGTTTCAATGTGCCTCCAGAAGGGTTATAAATATATTCGACAAAACTGGGAAATGAGTAATATTAACGAAAATCCACAGGCAGCGACAGCCCGGCCGGTGATCGAGGTAAAGCAATGACCCTGGAACTCTACAATTTTCCGCAATCGACGTGCAGCCAGAAGGTGCGGCTGACATTGTGGGAAAAGCAGATAGAGTTTGTCGACCGGCCTGTGGATTCGACCAAACGTGAACACCTGTCGGAGTGGTATCTCAAACTGAATCCGAACGGTGTGGTTCCTACGTTGATACACGACGGTGCCGTGATAATTGATTCGTCGGTGATCATGGAGTACCTGGAGGACGTTTTTCCCGGCCGACCCTTGTCTCCGGATGATCCCGTGAGTCGCGCACATATGCGCAAGTGGCTTCGATATTTTGAGGAAGTACCAACGCCCGCTGTCCGCGTCCCGTCGTTCAACCAATATCTGAGTAAACGATTCGACAAAATGTCTCAGGAGCAATTCGAGACGTTTGTCGAGAACCACCCTATTCGAAAACAGTTCTACAAAAAGATGCGCAAAGAGCAGGGATTTGATGAACGCGAAACCGACAGCGCCATCGATCGGCTTCGCCAAACGTTGTCGCGCATGGAAAAAGGGCTGACAGAGTCGGGTGGACCATGGCTGATGGGTAAGATGCTGACGCTCGCCGATTATTGTATCGCGCCAACCATTGAACGCATGAGCGATCTGGGACTCAGCAGTCTGTGGGAAGACTGTCCGCTGGTTCAAACATGGTTCGAACGCATCAAGGCCCGGCCGGCCTACCTGAAGACCTACTACCGCGGAACCCGTCTTTCCGAGATATATGACGGTGTTAACTACGGCACCGATCAGAATCCGGCCCGCGTCATTCGAGCCAGCGATGACATTGAAGCGGCCTGACGATGAAAGTAAGATGCCTGGCGTTTTAATCGAAAACCACCTGACTGTGAATTTGCATGGATAAAATCCAAACAGAAGAAGAATCGCCGGCGGCAGCAGGTCGAATATCGACACAGGCATCGTCCGTGTATGACCGACTTCAGGCGGATATCCTGACCGGCCATTTACAACCTGGGCGGAAGCTTCGCCTGAAGGACCTGATCGAAAAATACGAGACCGGGAACAGCCCGCTGCGCGAAGCGTTGAACCGCCTGTCGGCAAATGGCATGGTCGTGAGGGAAGAAAATCGGGGCTTTCGTGTATCGCCGGCGAACAATGCGGAATTGGTCGAATTAACCCGTACGCGGTGCTGGCTGGAAGAAATAGCGTTGCGAGAGTCGATTGCCCACGGTGATGGGGCCTGGGAGGAACGTATAGTACTGGCATTTCACTGGCTAACACGCGCAGCGAAAAGTAAAGATGAATCAACGAAAGCGACAGCGCCGGAGTGGGAAGAACACCATCGCGAGTTTCATCTGGCGCTGATTTCAGCGTGCGACTCAAACATCCTGATCGACTTTTGCACCCAACTTCACAAGCGATCCTTTCGTTACCGGAATCTCGCCGAAGTCGTCGAATATCGGGATCGTCATGAACTGGAGGAGCACCGCGAACTGCAACAGGCGGCACTTAATCGAGACGCTGACAAAGCCGTTGAACTACTCAAGAAACATTACACGGTAACGTCGGAAATTTTGCTTGCCAGCGGTCACTTCGAGTAAGTCCGGCTGATCACAGGCGCACCGGCATCCGCGCAGCGAAGGAATACAAAAAATGAAGGTTGGATTCATAGGCCTGGGTCGCATGGGCCAGGGTATGGCGGGTCGTATTCTCTCTGCCGGTCATGATCTGATTGTCTTTGACCCGGTTGCGGGACAAACCACCGCGCTCGAAGACGCAGGCGCGGTGGCAGTGCAATCCCCTGCTGCTGCCGCCTCGGATCGCGACGTTGTTATCTCAATGCTACCGAGTGACCCGATCCTGGCCAGCGTCCTCGAAGGTGAGAACGGCTTGCTCGCTGCGCTGCCTGAAAACAGCGTACACATGGCCATGGGAACGCATGGTGTACCCGCGATAAACAAAGCCGCCGAAGCACACGATCTTGCCAACCGGGACTTTATTGCCTGCCCGGTATTGGGGCGCCCCGACCTTGCAGCGGACGGCCTGCTGAAACTCGTGCCTGGCGGTCCGACGAAAGCAGTGGATAAGATTCGCCCTCTGCTCGATGTCATGGGCCAGCAAACGATTGAGGCCGGTACCGATCCACAGGCCGCCACGGCAATCAAGATCGCCAGTAATTTCGTGCTTGGCTCAGCGATAGAGACGATGGGCGAAGCATTCGCTCTTGTCGAGAAACTGGGCGTCCAGCCATCGATGTTTCTGGACAGTTTGTTGCAGGGGCTGTTCGGTGCGCCGGCCTACGAGGTTTACGGCAGGATGATTGTCGACAAAGCGTGGGAAGGCCACGGCGCGACCGCGACGATCGGGCTAAAGGACGCGGATCTTGCGCTGGAGGCAGCCGACGCAGTCAATATGCCCCTGCCCAGCGCACATATCTGGCGCAACTATTTGTCACGGGCAATCGAGCGCGGCGAAGGCTCGCTGGACTGGGCGGTAATGGCCCGTGAACAGGCACGCGCCAGCGGATTGGAAGAATGAGCGATATGAAAACCAGACCCAAAACTTTTGTAAGAACAAAATTAACCGGTGCTGCCGAAAGTCACAGCATGACACTGCTCAAAACGCGTGATCTCGTCGATGTCTCCGATGAACCCGTCGAGCGCGGCGGTACCAACGAGGGCTTCGCTCCGACGGAACTTTTCCTAGCCGCCCTGATAGCTTGCAGCAATGTCGTGTCGCACAAGATCGCGAAGAAAAACGGCTTTCAGCTGGAATCACTGGATATCTCGCTGGACGCCGGATTCAATCGTCTGGGTGTGACGTTGCAGGAAGAGGTAGCCCTGCCTTTTCCTGACATCGAGCTGCGGATCGAAACCGAATGGGTAATCAGGGGAGCCCGGGACGCCCAACGACCGATCGACTAGTGGCAGACGTTGTTGCTCAGACCCACGGTAAATGCAGCACTGCCGGTTTCGGTCGCCTGAATATAACGTATTGATTGTTTCTCGAGATCGATTGCTGCCACGGCAGCCTCGTCTTTAAACGCGACGTAGGCAATCTTGCCGTCTGCCGCACCGAGTGCGCCAATTGGCGTGCCCTTGAAGCTTCCACTTGTGACCACGGCCTTCTCAATGTTGTCGTAGATATACCAGCGCTTGTTCGTGGTACTCAGGAACACGTTCATGCGATCAAAGCGGCCGACAGCGACCAGGTTGACGCCCTGATCGAAGTGGATGTCTGAGTACTCACTGAAACCCTGCTGCTCGACCGTAACAAAGCGTCCGCTGGCTTCGTCCATCATGTACAGGAACGAGCCTTCCGGTGTGGTGTACGGGCGAGCTGGCATACCACCAATCCTGAAAGTATTGAAAATGATCTTTGAATAGGCGTTCAGGCTGTAGATTTCTCCGCTCGATTCATTGGCGACGTAGATGTACCGGCCATCAATGCTGCGGCTTGGCGATGTGAGCACCTGACCGGGCTCATCGGCCAAAGGCATCTCCCAGGTTCGTTGAGTATTGACATCGAGCAGGCCCATGGATCCTGTGGCCTGGTTGCTGTAGTAGATATCCACATCGTTCGGATCGAACAAGACATCGCCGGTCGGCGGAAAATCCTTGAGCACGAATTGAATGCTTCGACTGTAGGCGAGGATCAGGACAAAGCCACCATCGACCTCATCGCTAATTCCGACTTTGGCGCCCGTCGTATCCAGCACCACATTCCGCGGCGTAACCGGGAGATCGAGCGATTTGCTCTCCCGCTGCTTTTTCAAATCGTAAAAAACGATCTTTTTTTCCGCGGTGTCCGTGTACATCAATATCGGCGCAAACGGCGTCGCGATAATATGATCCGGATGAATGCTGGTTTCAATCCGGTATATGACTTTTCCTTTGTCCATCGAAATTACATCGATCAAATTCTCTTCCGCATCGCCGACAAACATCAATTTCAACGGGTTGCTGATGTCCGCTGCCTGCACGGATCCGGCACCGAGCAACAGGACAATCAACAGACATCTCATGCCGAAACCTAGCGCAGCCCGAGATAGGGGAAAATCATGTCGCTGACAACATGAAAATTATCGGTGATCAGAATCACACCGAAAATGATAATAACCACCATGCTGACAAGGCTGATCATTCGTGCCTTGCTGGCCATCAATAACAGAACGCTGTCCATCTTCGACAGATAGTATGCCGACAGGAGAAACGGTATCGCCACACCTATCGAGAACGTGAACATGATGCCGGCACCGATACTCGCACTACCGATGGCGCCGACGTAGACAATCAGCGTTGCCACGATTGCACCGCCAAAGCACGCTGTGCAACCCAGTGCGTAGCCCATCGACACGACCAGGGAACCCGCAACGTCGCGCATGTTGCCTGCTTTCATCGCCTTTCGGTCAGGAATCCTGCAAGCCATATTGCGAGTGCCGCGAACACCGACCCAGACGCCCATCAGAATCACCATAACGCCTGCAACCACTGCAACCATGCGGCTGTGCTCGGCAAACAACAGCTGGGCCGAATATCCGATAGATCCGATCAATGCGCCTGCCAGCGTGTACAGCAGCATGAACCCGGCGACGAAGGCTAGCGCAACCTGCATGATCTTCTTGCGGATGTAGGGTGTTAACCCGGAAGCACTAACGCCGGCCTCACCGGGAACCGTTGCGAAGGAGCTGATGATCGAGCCGAAGATGACCACCAACTGCAGCAAGCACGGTGTCAATACCGAAGACAGAAGGCCTGCGCCCAGGGCCAGCACAGCGACCGGGGTTATGTCGGCACGGGATTTCAATGATTCGGGCAGGCTGTAAGGCGCGTTCCATTGGCCGACGAAGGTTAGTTTCTCCTCGCTACCCAGGTATTTGTTGGAAACAAACAGGCGGATATTATCGTGCGCTTCCAAATCGATCAGCCGACCGCCGCTATCGCGCTTCGGTATGCTGTAGACAGATATGCGGTGATGCTCAGCCAGGTTAGGGCCAAGAGACACATTCGGTTGGTAGACGTTGTCGCCGATATGTAACGTGACCTCGGGAAGCTCGAATTCGAGCTGGCCCTCGTGAATATTTTCACTCACAAAGAAAATAAAATTTCGGTCCGAGCGCAGATTGCCCACTGTGCTGGCCTGGTCTACGTACTGAAAAAATTCGCCGGTCGCAAAGGTGGCGGTCAATTCCAGCCTGGGGTTATCCACCAGGTATCGAGTGAGGTACATCGACACGCGGCCGGCCTTCGTCATTCGTACATCGGAACCGACGCCGCTCAGCAGATGTTGTCCCTGAATGAAATACGGAAATACCAGCCATGCTGAGGCAATCAGCAAGCTGACCAGCAGAATAACGCTGACTCGCGTATAGCTTATTCTGCTAACTGATTCCATGGTGTCGCGAGGCTCTACTATCGCATTGCATTTGCGATGACGGCTGACGGTTCGCTCAGCGCGAAAACGTCAATCAGTCCGCCATCCGGGCCAATTAGAAAAATGCTCGGCGTGTGCTGAACGGTGTAATTATCTTCCGACTTGGTAACGACGAATGTCACGTGAAAATTTCTCGCTGCTTCAGATAGCTGCTCATAATTTCCGCCCAGGCCAATCATCTTGTCGCTGAATCTCTTCGCGTATTT
>CAYLTW010000106.1:0-8680 GCA_964386735.1 uncultured Woeseiaceae bacterium | reverse complement strand
TGACGTCGATGTGGAGACAGTCAGCGGCGATGTCGATGCCGGGGGTTCGAACAAGCTTGGTGAGGCAAGGCTGGAGACCGTGTCCGGCGATATCACGGCAGAAGGTCTGAGCGGCGACATCAAGGCAGGAGCGGTCAGCGGGGATGTCGACATACTTGAGGGCGACTTTGATCGGGCCGGGCTTGAGACCGTCAATGGGGACATCACCTTCGATGGTGCGCTGCGTCCGGATGGAAAACTTGAAATCGAGACCGTCAATGGCGATGTGGATGTCTCGTTTGCTGGTGATGTGTCCGCCCGTTTCGACATTGAAACATTCAACGGCCGGATCAAAAGCTGTTTCGGCCCGGACGCGACGCGCACATCGAAGTACGCACCGGGCTGGGAGCTGAATTTCACCGAAGGTAGTGGCGAGGGTCGCGTGACCATCGCGACGCTGAATGGTGGTGTCCGGGTCTGCAAGGAGTAACGTAGGAGCCCGCCCGTCGCGGGTCGCAGCTTGGTCGCACAGGATTTGATACTCTAGCCGGCCTTCGCTTGGGAACTTCAGAATGGGCCGGATCACCAGGTTTTTCCTCTACGCAATGGCCGCGCTGGTCGCGCTCCTTGTTATTGGCGGCATTACTTTCACGCTGCTGTTTGATCCCAATGATTATCGGGAAAACATTGCCACGCAGGTGAGGGACTCGACGGGCCGTGAGCTCGTTATAGAAGGGGACCTCAGCCTGAGCTTGTTTCCGTGGCTTGCCGTTGAGATAGGCAAGACCCATCTCGGAAATGCCGAGGGATTCAGCGACGCACCCTTCGCAAGCTTTGACTCGGCACGGCTCAGCGTTCGTTTGCTGCCGCTGCTTTTGCGGCGAGAAATCGTGGTCGGCACAGCCAGGATCGACGAGCTACGTCTCAGTCTGGAGGTCAGCAAGCACGGTGAAAGCAACTGGCAGGACTTTGCAGACCAAAGTGCTGCCGACAGCTCCGAAGGCGACGACACCGGTACCGCAGCGCCAGGCGCCCTGGATATCGCCGGCGTCGAAATTACGAATGCGGTTCTAAGCTACACAAACGCGCAATTGAACGAGCGATACGAGCTTTCAAATCTGAACGTTACTACGGGTGCTGTGACTGCAGGCGCAGCGGTTACGATTCGCGGTGGTTTCGAATTTGACGCGCAGCCTACCGGTGTGTCCGGAAGCGTGGAAATCAAGTCGTCGGTCGCGTTTGAAAGCGCGTCGGCGACGATCGCAATGGACGATTTCTCGATCAACGGCAGCATTGATGGTCTGGCCGAGGTGCCCGCAACGTTTGCGTTATCGGCACCGACCATCGTTTTGAAAACGGAAGATCGTGTCGCCGACTTTGGCAGCGTGGAAATTCAGTTCATGGATGTTGATCTCAGGGCCGACACCGAAGCATTTTCCTATGCCGATAGCCCGAAGCCGACCGCGAAAATCAGCATCGCTGCGTTTTCGCCGCGTAGCCTGATGCAGGCCCTTGGCATCGACATTCCGGATACAGCGGATTCGAGTGCGCTGGGCAAGCTGATGATCGATGCCAGCGCTACGGTGGGCGACGACGACATAAAGCTCGATGACCTGGTCATGGTTCTCGACGCGACCACGTTCAGGGGCGAGCTGGTGGTGCCGCGCGAGGCGACTGGCACGTTTCGACTGAATCTTGCAGCGGACACCATCGACCTGAATCGGTATATGGCACCAGGGAGTGGCGCCGGCGCGAACGGCGGCGGTGTGGCGGATGCACCGGTCGAAATCCCGGCAGATCTGATTCGGGCGATTGACGCACGCGGCCAGCTAAAGCTGGCGCAGGCAACAATGGGACGCATGCAATTCGACAACGTTATTGTCAGTATCAATGTGAGCAATGACCGACTGCGCATCAATCCCGTATCGGCGGAGTTTTTCGGCGGCAGCTACAACGGCGACATTCGAATCAACGCGTCCGGCAATGTCCCGGTCCTTTCCGTAAATGAAAAAATCAAAAACGTAAGCCTGACATCGCTGGGCCGCGCCATGTTCGAGCAAGAAAACCTGACAGGCACGATAAACGGCTCGTTTCAACTAAGCGGTCGCGGCAACGACATGGCGCAGATTCAGCGCACGTTGTCCGGCAACATGTCTTTCACGCTCAGGGATGGCACGTGGCAGGGTACCGATGTCTGGTATGAATTGCGGCGCGCGCGCGCCATGTTCAAGAATGAAGCACCGCCCGAACCTGTATTGCCGCCGCGCACCCGCTTCAGCGAAGTCAAAGCGACCGGCAAGGTCACGGACGGTATCCTGCGCAACGAGGATTTTTTTGCAGAATTGCCGTTTATGCAACTGAGCGGTCGCGGCAGTGTGAATCTGCCCGCCGCAACTGTTGACTATTCCCTGTCGGGACGCGTGTTCGACAGGCCGGAGTTCATGCAGGACGTAACGCCAGAGGAACTCGAGGACCTGACCAAGGTTGTCCTTCCATTGCGCGTAACGGGTCCGTTGGCATCACCGCGCATCGGCGTCGACTTCGAAAAATTGTTTCAGGATCGCGTCCGGGAAGAGGTTGAAGAGAAGGTCGAAGAAAAACTCAAGGACGTACTCGAAGACCTGTTCAAACGATGAGCCCATACCGCCTGGGTTTCGTCGGGCTGTTTCTGGCCGGGCTGATGCTGGTGCCGGTTTGCTCGTCCGCGGCAGAGATGCGCTCGATCACCGTCGATTACGAGGGCGGCCTTTACTCACTCGAGTCGGAGGTGTGGTTCGACGTCGATCGGAAAACAATCTTTGAGGTCTTTCTCGATTGGGACATCGCAGGCGATTTCTCCAGCATTATTGTCGAGGCAAAAAACGTCGGGCCTGATGAGCAAGGCGGCATGGGGTATTTCATTCACAATCGCGCCTGCATCATGTTGTTTTGCATGCACGCGCGCAGAAACGGCTCGGTTACGTCTCAGCCTTACGAGTTCATTCGTGCCGTCGCTGATCCCGAGACCAGTGACTTCGACGTGAGCGAGGAGACCTGGACGTTTCGCGATGAAGACGATGGCACAATCGTCCGCTACGAACTCGCAATGAAACCCGACTTCTGGATACCGCCGCTTATTGGCCCTTACTTTATGAAGCGCAAGTTGCGAAACGAGGGCGGTGAAGCAATCAATCGAATCGAGCGTATCGCGCAGCAGCGGGCGGCCGAACATGAATGAGTTTGCGGCACGTTTACTGGACTGGTTTGATGAGCATGGCCGCAAAGACTTGCCGTGGCAGCGCGATGTCAATCCGTACCGCGTTTGGGTTTCGGAAATCATGTTACAGCAGACGCAGGTGCAGACCGTCGTTCCCTATTTCGAACGGTTCATGCGAAGTTTTCCGGCAATTGCGAATCTCGCCGACGCAGACATAGACGACGTTCTCGATCACTGGTCCGGCCTGGGCTACTACGCGCGCGCACGAAACATGCATCGTACGGCACAGATTATTCGTGACGATCACGGCGGTGAGCTCCCGGACAGCATCGATGCCATGCGGGCACTGCCTGGAATTGGACGATCAACGGCGGGCGCCATAATTTCCCTGGCGCTCGGCGGACGACAGCCCATTCTCGATGGCAACGTAAAACGTGTGCTCGCCCGACACGCGGCGATCGACGGCTGGCCCGGCACCTCAGAGGTCGCTACGACGCTGTGGGCCATGTCTGAAAAATACACGCCGGCGGAGCGCGTAGATCACTATACCCAAGCCATCATGGATCTCGGCGCAACCCTGTGTACGCGGACCGGGCCCCGTTGCGAAGTGTGCCCGGTGAGGCCTGACTGCACCGCTTATGCGGCCGGCAACGTTGCCGACTATCCGGGGCGCAAACCGAAAAGGCCGAAACCGCTACGAATGACGACAATGGTTTTGGCGATCGCAGAGAATGCCGTGTACCTGGAAAGGCGACCGGCGAGCGGGATCTGGGGTGGACTATGGAGCTTTCCCGAGCTGCCGCCCGAACGCATCGACGACTGGTGCGCGCGCATTGCGAATGGCAAGTCCGTTGGTCGGGAGCAGCTACTACCCTTGCGCCACAGCTTTAGCCATTTCGATCTCGATATTCATCCTGTCGTGATACGGTTCGACCAGGTAAATGCGTCGGTCGCAGACGGAAGCGACGCGACCTGGTATCGACTGGACCAGCGCCCACCCGGCGGGATCGCCGCGCCGGTGCAAAAACTAATTGACTCTTTGAGGAATCCTGACAATGTCGCGAACCATTAAGTGCGTCATGCTTGGCGAGGGCGCCGAGGGACTGGACTATGCCCCGTACCCCGGCGAACTTGGGCAACGTATTTACGATAACGTGTCGAAAGAAGCCTGGCAGCGCTGGCTGGGGCATCAAACCATGCTGATCAACGAATACAGGCTTTCGCCGATCGAACCCGAGGCACGGAAATTTCTCGAAACCGAGATGGAAAAATACTTTTTCGGCGAAGGATCTTCGGCACCAAAGGAATTCGTGCCGCCAACGCAATAAATGGGGTCAGAGTAAAAACTTTCACGTTGCGACCAGGTACTGCACGCTGAACAGCCGCTCCGGATCGGTCCATACCTTCGTCACGCGAAAGCCGGCCTGCTCCGCCATGGCCGCAAAACCCTCCAGCGTGTACTTGTGCGAGTACTCCGTCAGGATCGCTTCGCCTTCGGCGATGTCGATTTCGGCGTCGCCCAGGCGCACGACCTGGTCCTTCGCACTGACGAGTCGAAGAACGACACGTCCCTCGTCCGGATCGTAACGTGCATCGTGTGAGAATGTCTCGAGATCAAAATCCGCACCGTAGTCGCGGTTCAGATGCCGCAACATGTTTACATTGAAAGCGGCTGTGACCCCAGCGCTATCGTTGTAGGCATTTTCGATAACGGCCGGGTCCTTTTGCAAGTCCACGCCGATCAGCAATGCTCCATTTTCCTTCGCCTCGTGGCGCATGACTTTGAGTAACTCAAGAGCGGTATCATTTGTGAAGTTGCCAATCGTCGAGCCGGGGAAGTACACGATGTTTCGAAGCGGCATCACCGCGGGCTTCGGTAGTTCGAACTCCTGCGTGAAGTCAGCAACGACGGGCAGAACTTCGATTTCGGGAAATTCGCTGCCAATCTTCCGCGCCGACGCCAGCAGGTGTTCTTCGGAGATATCGACGGGAACGTAGGCAGCGAGCTCATTGAGATGCTCGAGCAAGATGCGCGTCTTGAGGCTTGAGCCACTGCCAAACTCGATCAGGCTTGCCTGCGTGCCCACAAGCTCAACAATCTCGGAAATGTTGCTGCGCATGATGCTGATTTCAGTCCCCGTGAGGTAGTACTCGGGTAACTGTGTGATCGCATCGAAGAGTTGCGAGCCGCGCTCGTCGTAAAAATACTTGGGTGACACCCTTTTCTCAGGCTGGCTCAAGCCATCGAGGATCTCATCGATCTTCTTGGCGCGTTGACTCATCGATTTCCGTCCCTGGCTAGCCGGAATCCCAGGAACTGCCAGCGTGCGTCCGGGTAGAAGAAACTGCGATAACTGGCCCGCATGTGGTCTCGTGACGTGACACACGACCCGCCGCGAACCGTCATTTGATTGCACATGAATTTGCCGTTGTATTCTCCGAGCGATCCGGCCAGCGGCCTGAAGCCCGGGTAGGGCGCGTAGGACGACGACGTCCACTCCCAGACATCGCCAAAATATTGCTGGCCACCCACGGCGGCGGCCGGTTGCCAGTAACCACGATCAAAAAAATTGCCGTCCACGTCGTGGGCATTTGCTGCATGTTCCCATTCAAACTCCGTAGGCAGTCGAGCTTCCGCCCATCGCGCATAGGCGTCTGCCTCGTAAAAGCTGACATGTGACACGGGCGCCTGGGGATCGATCTCACGCATGCCGCCGAGCGTGAATTCGGTGGCAAGGTCCTCGCCCCAGTAAAGCGGTCGATTCCAGCCGCTGTCATTGATCTTCGCCCAGCCGTCGGAAAGCCAGATCGCACAATTCGAATAGCCACCCGCCCTGACGAATTCCAGAAACTCGGCATTCGTCACCAACCGGTCAGCGATGCTGTGATCATGCAGGAGCGCGTCGTGCCGTGGCGTTTCGTTGTCATAACAAAAGTCATCGCCATTGGCGCCTGTCTTTTGAATGCCGCCCTCGACGCCTGAAAAAGAAAGCGGTGTAGCGGCAACCTTTGGTGGCGATGGCAGCGCCGAATTCACAGCCGGCTGCATCGGGTTGCAGGAAAACACGTGCTTGATGTCCGTCAGCAGGAGCTCCTGGTGCTGCTGCTCGTGGTTGAGCCCCAATGTTGTGAGAAAACAGAGGTCATCGTCGTCAGCCTGTTTTTCCAGCAATCGGCACATGGCCTCGTCCACATGTTTTCGATAGTCCAGAATTTCAGCGAGAGTCGGTCGTGAAAGCAGGCCACGTTTCGGCCGGGCGTGCATCTGCCCGGCCGTATAGTAATAAGAGTTGAACAGGAAATCGAAGTTGTCGTCGTAGCGTCGGTAGCCGTCGATGCGCGGCTCCAGCACAAATCGTTCGAAGAGCCAGGTGACATGCGCGAGGTGCCACTTCGTCGGGCTGACGTCGGGCATCGACTGAACGACCGTGTCCTCGGCCATCAATGTGCCGGTCAGGCTCACGGTCACAGCGCGCACGTACTCGAAACGCGCCGTCAGGGAATTGGGGGAATCAGTCGGTATCGATTCCGCGCTGGAGGTCATCGTGGGCCCTGGAAATGTCGTCGGCAAAGGAGAGTCGAACCGTACCCCATTTGGCCAGATTGGACTAGCGCGTGGATTGTTACCGCACCAGGCTGGTGTGGTCGTAGGAGCCCGCCATGCGGGCGATTGCGGATTCGCCCGCATGGCGGGCTCTAACCGCGGGCTCCTACCGCAAAGGCAACTCCGTCGTCTTTTGCACGGTTCGAATCGCGACACTGGAGTTGACGCGGGCCACGCCGGGCAGGCGCGTCAGGGACTCTTTATGCAGGCGCTCGAAATCGGCCATGTCCCTGACCACGACACGCAGCAGGTAATCGAACTCGCCGGTCATGAGATAGCACTCCATGACCTCTGGAATGTTGCGCACCGCATCTTCGAAGGCCGCCAATTCGCTCTCCTCTTCGCGTTGCAGGCCAATATGGACGAACACATTGCCGGGCAGCCCGGCTTTAGGCTGGCTGACGAGTGCGACGTAGCGGTCGATCATGCCGGATTCCTCCAGCGCGCGAACGCGCCGCAGGCAGGCGGACTCGGACAGGTTCACGGCAGATGCCAGCTGTACGTTGCTGATTCGACCGTCCTTTTGCAGGGCGTCGAGGATCGCGCGGTCAAATCGGTCAAGCGCCATGGCGGAATCTTGCTCAAGATCGTATATATAAGACGGAAAATGCCACAAAAACGGTCAAAAGTCAGTAATTTAGCAACAAAATAGCGCAAAACTCGGGGTATCGTGTACATAGTAATAGAAAGAACGCCGTCGGCGGAGAGAACAATGAAGATCGGGGTACCCAGGGAAATCAAAACGCTCGAATTCCGTGTCGGCATGACACCGGCCGGCGTTCGCGAGCTTGTGCATGACGGCCACGAAGTATTTGTCGAGACGCAAGCAGGCGAAGGCATCGGCATGAGCAATGCCGACTATGTCTCAGCAGGCGCGAAGGTTCTGGACAAGGCCGAAGATGTGTTCGCCATCGCTGACATGATCGTCAAGGTCAAAGAGCCGCAGCTGAATGAATGCTCGATGCTTCGCAACGACCAGGTGCTGTTCACCTATCTTCACCTTGCGGCCGACCCGGCGCAGACCGAAGCATTGGTCAAGTCCGGCACAACAGCGATTGCCTATGAAACCGTCACGGCGGACGACGGCTCGCTACCGTTGCTGACTCCGATGTCGGAAGTGGCGGGACGTTTGTCGATACAGGCCGGTGCGTTCGCCCTGCAAAAGGCAAACGGCGGCCGAGGTGTGCTGCTTGGCGGTGTTCCCGGCGTTGCTCCGGGCAAGGTGCTTGTCATTGGTGGTGGTGTCGCCGGCGCCAATGCCGCAGACATGGCCGTTGGCCTCGGAGCCGAGGTTACGATACTTGATCGATCACTTCCGCGGCTGCGCCAACTCGACGACATCTGGGGCGGACGTGTGCGCACGGTCTACTCGACAAAAGCTGCGGTTGACGAACTGACGCGCGACGCGGATCTTGTTATCGGCGCGGTGCTTGTCACCGGTGCCGCTGCGCCAAAGCTTGTCTCGGCTGAGAACGTAAAGAACATGCATACGGGTGCGGTTATGGTTGATATCTCCATCGACCAGGGTGGCTGTTTCGAGACCAGTCGTCCAACGACGCATGCCGAACCGACCTACGAAGTCGACGGAATTGTTCACTACTGTGTCACAAACATGCCGGGTGCCGTTCCGCGCACGAGTACCTTCGCTTTGACTAACGCAACACTACCATTCGTGAAAAACCTTGCCAGGTTCGGTTGGCGCGACGCACTTGCTCGCGACCCGCATCTTGCGAACGGTCTTAACGTTCACGCAGGGCATGTCAATCATGAGGCGGTTGCCCATGATCTTGGTTACGACTATTTGTCGGCCGACGATGCACTAAAAGCTGCCTGACCCCGATCTATTCCCCCTACAGGATCAGGCATTACTCAGGCCGGGCATTTGCCCGGCCTTTTTTTAT
>CAYLTW010000105.1:0-8756 GCA_964386735.1 uncultured Woeseiaceae bacterium | reverse complement strand
TTTCATTTTCCCGCATACCGGGCTTCAGGTTTTCGGCTATTTCCTGGTAGGCGCCGTCAACAAGAGCTGCAGACATGTTCAACAGAATGATTTCATCCTTGCTCTTGATTTGTCGCGCATCGAGAAGAACTTGCTGACCGTCGCGAATATCCAGTCCCTCTTCCTGCAACGCAAAAAGCATCGGCGGCTCGACGATGTCCACGCCAATGGGCATATCTGCGACGCCTTCGGTTTTCAACAGATCGTGTATTTCTTTCGCGGCATTCTTGAAAAGATTCGCCTCTACCGGCACAGAGCCGCGCAAGCCGAGCATGCCCGCCTTGCAGTGATCGGTTTTCAACCAGGGCGCATAAAGGCGATGATGCGACGCGGCCGAACCGAAATCCCAAAGATATGGATTTGAGTTGCCGGTAAAGAGCGCATAGCGGCAAACCTTATCCCTGCTCCATTCACCGATAACGCTACTCGTCAGGTAGCGAATATTGTTGTTATCGAAGCACAGCAATGCCCCTAGCTCCGAGTTCTTCAATGCCTGCTCGGCGCGCGCAATTCGGTATTTGTGCAGTCGGCGGAAATCAATACGCTCTTCGAAATCAACGTGAGTTCGACCTGGTGCCGCTATTGGCCGATCCCAGTCCCAATTTGTCTGGATATCTTCGGGGTGGATGACATCAGGTTCCCTGGACTGAATTTTTGACATGATTCACCTGTTATGGAGCATCGCTCTGCAAACGTGTGCATAAAATGGTAGACCATATCTCTGCCATAATCAAACCCTTCGGGCTGGCCCTGCCAACAGGCCGGCGCCATTGAAGCGCTGAACTCGAACGATGCCGACTTATACCTACGAAACCATTCCGAGCAAACCGGGCGACAAGCCACGGCGCTTCGAAATAACGCAACGCATGAATGATCAGTCTTTGACCGAGGATCCTGTGACCGGCCAACCTGTTCGCAAGATCATCACCGGTGGTATTGGTATCAAGCGGGGGGTTCTCAGGCGCAGTACGGTGGTCGACAAGAAGAGCCCTGCCGCCACCGCTTGTGGCTGCACGACCGGCAAACCCCATCGACATACCTGATAAGGGATATACCTTCAGAAATACTCACGCAACCTGGTTTCAATTACCTCGGCTTTCGCGCCGTGACCAAATACGTCGATGAAGCCGCCTTGTCGATCCATCAAGAATAGATATGCGCTGTGATAAACGCTGCCAAGGCCCGAATCGCTGTCGCTCGCCGGCTCAACCCCGTGTGTCACATTGAAGGATTTCGCGGCCGCGTCCAGTTGCTGCCTGGATCCGGTTAGCCCAATCATCGCCGGATGAAATGCCGCAACATAGCTCGCGAGTACTTCCGGAGTATCATTTTCGCGATCCACGCTGATGAATATCGGCTGCACGTTCGAAGCATCATCACCCAGGCGCCGCATCACACGGGCAACCTCGAACAGCGTCGTCGGACAAATGTTCGGGCAGCGCGTGAATCCGAAAAAAACCAGCCGCAACTTGCCATCGAAACTGTGCTCGGTTACGGATTGGCTGTGATGGTCGATGAGGTCAAAGTTACCCTTAACGACTTCCTCAGCATGCGCTGACGACCACAAGACAAGGGTGCACAGAACGAGGTAAAGACGCATTAACTCTGGCCGGGCAACTGGAATGTCTTTTCTACCTACCATTAGTGACAAAGATTATTTGAGATCGCAAGTGCTGCCGGCCCAATGTCAGGAGGCAGGCCTTTGATTGATGACGATACAGTTCGATGTCGCATGTCGAAGAACACCAACGACCCGCGTTCCGGCACCGGGATTGCCAGCGTTCGGGAATCTGAAGTCACAATACCATCGAGTGGTGCACCGCCCAGCTGATAGCGAGCCGTCACGCTCCCATCATCGATGTCGATGAAGGCAACATCCCCGGACTCACTGACTGCGGCGGCCATCGAATCCAGCCAGCCGGGGTTGATAAACAAGGGATGATCAACGGCGGGGACTGTATAAACCGATTCACCGGTCATCGTTGAAATTGCGGTCAACGTGCGGCCGCCGCTATTCGGCACCAGCATGTAGCGTCCATCGGAAGTACCCCACGGTCGACCCGGCCCGGTTCCGACATGGATTTCTCGCGCGAGTGTGAACGTCGACAACTCGATCATATGCACGACATTGGCTGATGCCTCGCTGACAAAAGCGACCGTGCCGTCAATGCTACGCGAGATGGCAGATAATCGTGACCCGGGCACCGCCAGTTCGATACTCTTCCTTGCTGACCAAAGATCGACGGCGTTGAAGGACCCGTTGCTGTCGTCTACCCAAAATATCGTCGCACCGTCAGTGCTGAACGTAAACTCTGTGTCTGTTTGTACATCGTCTACGGACAGTAATACCGTGCGGCGGCGGATCGAGTGAACCTCCAGCCGCCCTGCTTCTCGGTCGAATATGGCGACTGTTTCACCGACCGGGCTCATTGCAATTGTGGAAGGCGTCATATCCAGCGGATAGCTGATCTGCGTTAGATTCGGAGAGCTTAGGTCAATCATCGTCAAACTTCTGTCTGCCTTATGCCCGATGACCAGCGCCTTTAGCCGTTCAGATACCACGACAGAATTGGGAACTCGCAGAAGCGCAATTGTGTGTGCTAGAGATTTCTCTTGCAGATCGATGACGAAAATTGATTTGCTGCTCGCGCTGGCAATGAACGCGTAACGTGCGCCATCGTCGAAGAGCGCCGATGCCGTTGAGGCCATCGAAATATGCAGAATCAAGCCGGCCGCAAACATGCCAATTGTTTTTGTAAACACGGTGCTAGCTATCCAGACCCAGCCAAGGGTAGATGAAATCACTTAAAACATGGAAGTTGTCGGTGATCAGCACGACCCCAAACGCAACAATAACCAGCATACCCACGAATCCGATTATCGGTGCATACTGATGAATCTTCGACAATAGCGGCATGGTACGAGACAGGAAAAACGCCGCCAATAGAAACGGAATGGCAACACCCATCGAAAAACCGAACATGACGGTAGCACCGACCAATGCGCTACCAAGCGAACCCACGTAAATCAGCAGCGTGGCGATAATCGCTCCACCGAAACACGTAATACAACCCAGCGAAAAACCGACCGCTACCAGTGCTGACCCAAAGTATGACGCTGCACCGCCAGACGGCGCCTTTAGCATTCTGTCGGGAACCAAGCGGCAAACGATCGGCACACGTGAGCGAACACCAATCCACACGCCCATCAGGATAACAACAACTCCCGAGATAACACTGAGTGTTGGGCTCCAGATAGCGAAAAACATTTGCATTTGTTTGCCAGCGTGCCCGATGCCGGCGCCGGTCAAAGTGAACAACGCGGTTAGACCTGCAACAAAAGAAACAGCGACCATGAGAAGTTTTCGACTTACTTCGGCCGGAACTGCTGCAGTGTCGCTACGCAGTTGATCTGTAGAAAATCCAGTCAGCGTGACCACGTAAACGACCAGAAGCTGCAAGAGACACGGTGTGAGAACAAATGACAGCAACCCAGCAGACAGACCCAGGACCATGATCGGTGTCCAGGGGCTCGGGTTCACCAACGCCTCCGGGTAGGTGAGCGGCAGCTCCCAGCTCACGACTCGCGGCGCACTGTCCAGATCCCAGGTATTGAAGAGACGAAGCTCGAGATCCGTCGCATTGTCAGCCAGAACTGGTTTGCCGTCTTCTTCGTATGCTGGAAAACGGAGAGTTACAACCCGGTGATGATAAACGTCCAGTGGTCCCTCCACGTCGAAAGGCGCGTACTCACGACCGTCGACTGTCAGCACCGCATCTGGCAATTGACGTGGCAGGTCTTCCACGTGCGTGGTTTCTGTAATCAGAAAAACGAGGTAGAGATCTGGCCGGAATTGTGTGACCGCCCGAGCGCTATCCGTGACTGCAAAATACTTCGGTGTCGCGTAAAGCACATCGACCTGCGCCTCTCCTGTCCCAAATGTCGTACGATTCAGGAATTGGCCAATACTGATGGCGTTTCGTAGTTTTTCCTGCTTGATGTCGCCGCCGACAGTCGCGATGAGATTTTGATCTTTAATGTAGTAAGGAAAGATCAACCAGCTGGCTGCGATCATTACTGTAACAGCGACCAACAGCACGGTAACAAGCCCCTGGTGTCTGGAAAACCACGCACTACGCCACGTGGGCGCTTCCATATGGAATTCATTATCGAGTGACGTGGTTTTGGTACTCATCCGCGACAACTACATTGGGTTATCTGTTGCATTGGCTGTTGGCACAATACGATGAAACTCTGCAGCACTCATCGCAACGCGCACCGTGAAGAATTGACCTTTGAGTTTGCAGTCCGTGCAATATACTGAGTAGTCGCCCTCACTTTCCGGCGCTTGCCACTCGACGTTGCCGCTGCTCCGGCCCGCGATTACAAAATCGTCAATGCCCATGTTGTCACTCTTGAAGGTGTGCGGCTGTATGCTTGAGTTCTGGATGATCAATTGCACGTCCGTGCCCGGCCGTATACTGATTTCCTCAGGCAGAAATCGTCCGCGCTTCGCCAACGTCCGTGCCGCCTGCATAGTTCCAAGATCGCCAACATAGGCAGCTACGGCTTTGATTTCATCTTCTGTAATCTCGTTCTTGATGACAATCATTTCACCCGTTGCATCGATTGCTGCTCGAATCGCACCCTCGGTCGCACCGCGAATATACGGCCCGACACCGACATCGCCTTCCGCGTACTCTCCGTGGCATGTTTTGCAACCCACTCCGGCAACCGTGTTGAATACCCGGGCACCCTCCGCGAACTGACCATCATCGTCAGCATGGACTAAAAACGGCGACAAAATCCCTGCCATGAGCAAACATGTCAACGCAATTACCACTGCTGATGTACCAGCCTTCATATCGTCCCCTGTTTCCACACGCTTACCCGATCCTCGTTGTACAAAGCCGCCAACTAAAGATCGCCGGATATTATTTTTCTCTTTAACTCTAGTGCGCTGCCATGTAAGCCGTTCATGTCAGAAAGGTTTTCGCCCGGCTCTTGCCAGCCATCAGGATAGAAGACGAACGCGCCAGAATGCGTGCTGCCACCGTTTGGCAGCGGAATTCTCGCCGAGACTTCTTTGAGATCCAGATCAAATATGACGACTTCAAAACTCGCATTGCAACTGATCCATAGTTCGTTGGCCTCCGGGTCCGGATGCAAGGTGCCATGATCACCTCGTATGCAACCCGTGTAGATCTGATCCATGGCTCGAGACCCTGGAACCTCCATAGTTGCCGTGTCTACCATGCCAAGCATTTTTCCCCGGTTATGCGATTCTTCTCCTTTGCCAATCGTATATATATAGCGATCGTCCCAGCCAAAGTGATTACCGTACGGACCATCAACGCCGGCGCGCTGTTCCGCAACGATCTTTCCCTCTTCGAGATCCAGCTTCATGACAATACTGTTGCGTGCGCCGGTGATATACGCATGCTTTGAATCGCTTGTGAAGTTCACCCAGACCGGTGCACTGTCCGGGACACTGATCCACTTCTTGACGTGCCAACTCTCCGGATCGATTATCCAGATCGGATTATCGGTAAGGTGTTTGCGCATGTCGAAGCTACGGTAGCGGCCCGTGCCGATAATCTGGTCTCCGTTAGGTGACGCGAAATAGAGGTAGCCTTCGCTGCCCTGTTCCTGATGCGAGATACTTCCCACAGCGCGGTTGTCATTGCCGGGATCAAGCACAAATAGCGGCTGCGACCAGCCGTACAGCATCACGCGCTGTTCGCCCTCAGGGCTCATATAGGACTTGGCATGGTGTGCCTGGCCCGACAGCTGAATGACTTTGTCGATCTTCAGCGTTCTCGCATTGATGACCAGGAAACGGCCGGCGTGGCCACCGGTTGTCGTTGTGAACGACCCTTCGCCGGTGGGTAGATAGATCCACTTGCCGTCCGGCGACACGCCGAGACCATGAGGTTCAAAAATGTTTTTCCAGCCCCACGACAACAAGTCGTAGTTCTGGCTCGCAACGACCTCGCGTGTGTCCGCATCGATGATCGCAAGACCCGGGAGTGTTACGCCACTGAGCAGCCCTCCATACCCCGGACCTTCCGTCGTCATGAAAACCAACGGATGTTCCTTCGAATCCCAGGCATCCGGTCCGCTCGAATCGAGGTCGTACTCCAGCTCGACCCCGACCTTTCTCGTCCATTCATTCTCCCAGGCTGCTTTTTGCTTCGCAGTCGCCGCTTTGGGTGGTGCCGCACTCGCTGCGCTGAAAATCAGACAGACCGACATGATCAAGGCGGTAAGTACCGCCGGCTTACCTTGGAAAAGTGGCAAATTCATCGTTAATCACTCCTGGAGTTCAATGAGTATACGGTGAGTATCAAGTCGGGCATGCCAAACGTTACTGCGCCGAACGGCGTTATTGTTTACGCGATAGATACGGAAATTCCGTCGGGTTATTCACAGGCACCGGTTTGGCTTGAGTATATCTTTGGTCCGAGCACGGTGCAAACGTGTGCATTCCCGCAAATTCCCTGTATATTTACGCCAACCATCGGGCTGTAGGAGCCTTTCATGCGATTGAAACACTTGTTCCTGGGTCTATGAATGGTCACAAATTGGACAGTATTTCGCCGAGCGCGGCGAGGCGATTGCCGACACTGACGAACCCGATGCGGAGCGAGAGGCATTTTTGACCGCATCCAAGTTCTACGGCATCGCCAGGTTTCCGGCGAAAACACTTCCCGGTCAAGCGGATGCTTACAGTCAGCACCTGAAGTACTACAAGCGGGCCGGCGAGTACTTCGATCCGCAATTGGTGATCATCGATATCCCTTACGATGGCCAGACAATACAGGGCTACCTGCACATGCCAGTGGCGTCATTGGCGACACCCGATTCAGAGCGCAAATTGAAGCGATGTTGGGTCGCGCCGTGCCAACCGGGAAACGCGGCAGATCAACGAAGAGAATATGGTAAATCGGTTCGACCCCCTTTCCGGAATTTGAAGTCCGTTGGCGACAACGTCAATGACGTAAATTTCGAAACCGGTACTAAAATTATTCCCACCGAACAAGGTATCGCCCCGCGATGAAAATTCGACGATGGTAACGATGTCCACTACCGACAACGTTCGAGGTTGCTTCACGGTGCCGCGGTATAGCGCCGTTTCTGCGAATGTGTTGCTGCCGTTCGTATCGATTCTTATTGCAACCGCGAAATCATCCGGCGTTCCTGGCGAAACGGCGATGTCTCCCGCATACAGTGGGCCGTCGTTGCTTACTCCAAGGTCTATTGCGGTGAGCTCATTAAATGTTGCGAGGTCGATTTTCCTTATCATTCGGTCGGTCTTGAATCCGACGTAGGCAACAGTGCTATCTACTGCGAGTCCGAGCGCGACGGGTTCCGCCGAAAATTGAAGCGCGTCAACGATTGCGCCTGTGACGGAATTGATTGCAAGCAGCGAGTTTGGCGACGTCACATCGCTCGCGGTCGTAATGGCGTACACGATTCCGTCCAATGGATTGCCTGCCAGCGCACTCGATGCGAGGGCGACTTGTTGCGTTGGCAATTGAGGCAACTCAAAAGGAAACACCAGGGGCTGTCCTGCAAACACACCGAACAGAAAGTCGTCAGCAACATTTGCCAGACCGAACGCCCCGATAACCTGAAACGGGTCAGCGCCACTTGCCGAGAACTCAATCACGTCGGTGTTTAGCGGAAAGGTGCTCTGGCGCGCAATAGCCGTGCCGTCGCCCGAGCAGGACAATCTGCCGGCCACGGGTTGCCGGGTTCGGATGGCTCCGTAGAGCTCATCCGAGGTACAACTGAATGCGCCGCCCAGCTGGCCGCTTTCGACCGACGATTCGAATTGCAGCGAATATGAACCATTGACGTTGAGCCCCTTTGTGTCGAAACGAAACATGAAATCGGTGAACGCGTTGTCGCCGATCACAAGACGGTTGCCCGCATCATCGATTCGCGCAACGACGGACTCGCCTCGAAACGTCACAGCATAGGCGATCTCCATACCACTGTCGGGAACACCGGGTATTTGGTAATCGCCGGCAATTTGAAATTCTCCGCTCGGCGTGACGTCTATTGCAGTTATCGTAACTTCACCGCTGGACGTGACGTTTGTGACGACGCTACCGTTCGTACAGCTGCCAAAATCGATCGACATCACATCGCCAACAGAATACTGGCCGTCTCCGTTGTCTGTAATCTGTCCCGAGTACTCTCCTGTGTCAGAACAGATCGCAAAACCCGACGGCGTACCTTGCTCCACAATCTGCGCCGCCAGGTGACCCGCTGCATGTGCGAGCTGAATCTTGGTATTCGCCGCGCCCAATACGATAGAAACAACGTCCTGGCTGTTGCCTGCTGTGATCGCTAAGGGTGCGGAAGGATTTGACGGCGGGACTGGTGGCGGAACCGAGACAGGCGGCGTTGTTCCTCCCCCGCCACCGCCGCAGCCGGAGATCACAATCAGGGCGGTGATCAAGAAGGTGAGTTTGGATCGCATACACATTGCCCTTACGGCTTCCGAGTTATCGTGAATGATTCTGCTCTGGATTTCCCGCGCATCTACGTGATCATATCAGCACCTCCCGATTCGATCGTTAACTGTCCGGAACAAGGCGTACAGCTTTACGCCCACCGCGCCCGACCCGGATGGTGAGTCATTTCTGACTTGCCCAGAACAAGTCAATGGGGGATGCAAGTCAACATCATCCCCTAATAATCACCTT
>CAYLTW010000104.1:0-8774 GCA_964386735.1 uncultured Woeseiaceae bacterium | reverse complement strand
AGCTTCTGGGTCCGATTCGTTGTGTTGATGAGCGGCGGCAGGCGCAGGAATTCGACGGCTTCCGGCGACAGATTGTTTTCGCCAAATATATTCACCGGAACGCAACCATTGGACGGGTCGTAACACTGTCCGGTCGCGGGGTCGATGAGGAAGCCCTGTTGGTATCGCGACCGGGATGCGTCGTTTAGCAAGGACTGCGTTTCCTCACCCTTCGTGTACGTCACCCAGAAATCGAAGTCCCAATTTTCGGTGATGTCCCCACGCAGACCGGCGACGATACGAGAATAGTCATTCTGACTATCAATAATTCGTGGCCCGAGCTCCAACAGGCGCCTCCGAAGCGGTCCGGCCGCGAGGTTGGGGATGCCCGGAATCGCACCATCAGCCGGAAAAAAATTGTCCTCGAACAGTTGCTGTGTCGCCGGCGTCAACACCGGATTGTCGGTATTGATCAGGTAAAAACCGGCGGCCGGTACCGGCGCCAGGTTCTGACGGGCGGTATTGCGTGTATACGTCAACTCAAAGTAGGTCTCAACGTTTCGCCCGAGTTCGTAGTCAAGAAAAATCCCGCCGGTATAGCGCTTCAACGGCGTCTGCAGGTAATTGACCGGCGCGAAATTATAGAGGTCGTCGGGATCAACGAATACTCTCGGGTTGCCGTCCGGCTCCCAGAGATAACCTATGAAATCGTTAGGTGGCGGAGCGCCGGTGAAAAAGAACGTGAGACCCTGTGGAACCGTAAAACTGCCGCTCGGGACAAGCTCACCCGTTAGCCAGTCGTCAAAATACGGCACTGCCGTAGAAGACCGGTCCCCGGCGAAAGACGGCTCGCGATCATAGTAGCCGCCAAACAAAGTGATGTTGCCTTTGCCATTTGCGAAGTTGTGGCCGAAACTCAGGTTGATATCGTAAGAATTGGAATCGCCCTTCTCCGTCGTGTATGCGGCGAGGTCGAGGCCGAAGCCCTCATAGTCGGACTTGGTGATAACGTTAACGACGCCCGCAATCGCGTCCGAGCCGTAAACCGTTGACGCACCGCCCGTGATGATCTCGACGCGCTCGATCAGCGCCTGCGGCAGGTTATTCACATCGACTGACGAGCCGATGCCTGTCGCGGCCATCCGCCGGCCGTTGAGCATAACCAGCGTTCGACCACTACCCATGCCACGGAGATTTATTCTTGCCGTGCCGTCGCCGGGATTGTTCGCCGTACGATCGAAATCCGGCGTCAACTGCGGCAGTCGATTCAGCGTCGCCTCGAGCGTTTGCTGCCCCGCGAACGCCAGCATCTGCCGATCGACCGTCTGGATCGGGCTGGGAGCCGTAAAATCACGCCGCACGAGCCGCGAGCCCGTGACGACGATTTCTTCGACTGTGTCGTCAGAGTCCGTGTCCGTTTGTGCCGCCGCCGGTAGCGGCATAGCTAGCACGAGCGCGCTCGCCATTGTCGTTATGCGAAGGCTCGAGCAATTCCCCTTTCTAATCGTCATATTGCTGCTCCCCTTAAAAAAGCAGAATTGACTTCTTTTATGCGCCCCTAGTACTGCAGCGACAAGGACAGCGTATAGCTGCGGCCAAACAGGTCGTACATAGCAGCATCCGTGTTCGCGGCTCCCCCGGCGTCAGCCATAAACGCCGGACTCGTATCCATCAGGTTGGAAACAGCGAGCCGCGTAACGATGTTTTCGCTAATACGGTAACCTAATCCCAGGTCAAAATAATTTTTCGAACCTACTTTCGGAACCGCGAGATCCGGGTCAGGGAAACCGATACTTGCCGATAGCAATGGTGCGGCGTTGTCGGTGCCACCAATCCAGCGCCAATTCAGGAACACATTAAAGTGGCCGGACAGGTAATTGAAGTTGCTAGTGACCCGGTCACTTGGATAGGTTGTCCCGTCCTTCCCGGAACTGCAGGGCCAGCCAAACATGCCAGCGCACTCAAAAACCGTTCCGAACGACGTTTCCTGATAGGTGTTCTCCAGCATGTGTGTCCAGATCAGGTCGACGACAAGATTGGCCGAGTTGTCACCAAATGCCAATGCGGACGGCAATTCGGTCGACCAATTGACTTGCGTGTCGATACCACTTGTTTTGAGCACGCCCTTGTTAACCTTTGGCTCAACAATTTGCACGACATTGAATGTGACCTGGTCTCTGGAAAATGAGTCACAGAATTCGCCGGAGGTGTTCGCAGAATCAAAGCAGGCTACGTCAGCAACCAGGTCACCAATCGTGTCTTCAACCCTGAGGTTGAAGTAATCAATGGAGAATTGCAGGCTTGGCAATGCCGCCAGCGTGAAGACGGCGCCGACCGTGTAAGTTTCAGCGACCTCGGGAGTCAAATTCGGATCGCCGCCCTGGAAAAATGTCGTCGGTACTCCGACCGTCGCCTCAAACGTGCCGATTTCGCTCGCTGGCAGGCCTGTCAGGACACATTTTTCGGCATTTCCTGAAGCGACCGGGTCCGCAGATGCCGAACAGGGATCGTCCGTCGGGGACCTGCCAACGAAAGGGAAAATACCTCGGACGAATTCTTCCTGAAACGCCTCAAACAAATTGGGGGCACGCACGCTGCGCTGGTACATGCCGCGAACTCGAACGCTTTGGTTCGGCAACCATTCGAAGCCCGCTTTATAGGACTCGACGGCGCCAGCGTTCTTGTATTTGGAATAGCGTGCGCCCAACTCGAGCGCCAGGTAATCTGCGAACGCTGCACCGTCGGCGAGCGGCACAATAGCTTCTGCGTACAGTTCGGATACCTCTTCAGTACCATTGACCGGTGCATCGCCGTTGTATCCGAGGATATCCCCTGCGAAAATCAGCTCATCGGCCGTGAAGCTACCCTGGTCGCTGCGCCATTCGACGCCGAACGCGGTATTGACCGGACCTGCCCATGTCGAAAAAAGATCACCACGGACAAACGCACTGAATGTTTTTTGGGTGCGCGACGTCGGGTTGTTGAGTGGCCGGGATTTCACGAACGCTACAGCCTCGGGTGACATGTTGTTTTCGCCAAACATGTTAACGGGAACGCAGCCGTTAGACGGGTCGAAGCATTGTCCGGTCAACGGATCGACCAGCAAGCCTTGTTGAAAACGCGAAAACGACACCCCGTTTAGCAACTGCTGATCCTGGTTCGCCTTGTTGTAAATCACCCAGGCGTCGAAGTCCCAGTTTTCGCTCAGCTCGCCTCGCAGGCCGGCCACGAGCCGCGAATAGTCGCTCGTGTTATCCAAGATGCGCGCACCTGTCTCGAGCATTCGACGACCAAAAAATCCGGCAACCTGGTTGGGGCCCGCCGGAAACAGGTTGTCAGCGAATAGCTGCTGCGTCGCCGGCGTCAACGCCGGATTATCGAGATTGATTACGAGGCCCGCGAAAATTGGAACCGGCGCCAGGTTCTGTCGACTCTCGTTACGCGTATACGTCAGCTCGGTGTACGCCTCGACTTTGTTCGTCAATTCGTAGTTGGCAAACGCCCCGCCTGAATAACGCGTCAACGGCGTTTGCAGGTAGTTGACCGGAGCGTAGTTGTAGCGGTCGTCTGGTTCGACGAATTCTCGTGGGTCGCCGTTTGGATCGAAAATAGTGCGCGCAGGCCCGTTGCCAAAGTCGATGCGCGGTGAAAAAATAGTACTCTCGGGTGTCGCGCTGCTGCCCCCCTGGACCACCTCGCCTTCCCAGGTATCAAACCAGGCGAATTGTGTAAATTCTCGCTCGGACTGGAAGAGCGGCTCGCGATCGTAGTAACCACCGAACACCGTGAGACCGCCACGGCCATTGGCGAACTGGTGTCCGTAGGTGACGTTGATGTCGTAAATTGTTGAATCACCTTTTTCAGTAGCGTAGGCGCTTGTTTCCAGCCCGAAGCCTTCGAAATCCGTACGTGTAACAAAGTTGACGACGCCCGCGACGGCGTCAGAACCATAGACCGTCGTGGCGCCGCCCGTGATGATCTCGACACGCTCTATAAGCGATTGCGGCAGCGTGTTGACGTCAACCGAACTACCGATACCGGAAGCTGCGAGTCGACGACCGTTCAGCATGACGAGCGTTCTGTTGGATCCGAGACCCCGCAAGTTAATGCGTGCCGTGCCATCGCCCGGGTTATTCGCCGTGCGATCGAAGTCCGGCGTAATCTGCGGCATCTTGTTAAGCGTTGCCTCGAGCGTCGTCTGGCCTGAGAATGCGAGCGTCTCACGATCGATTGTCGTTATCGGACTGGGCGCGCTGAAGTCGCGGCGCAAGAGGCGCGAGCCCGTGACGACGATTTCTTCGACGGCCCGATCGTCCACTGCGGCTTCGCCAGTCTGCGCAGCAGCCGGGCTTTGAACCAATGCTATCGCGACTGCCGCAGCAGTACCTTGAATGCTCTTGACCAGGCCAATCGGCCCCGGTTGCTTTACGGTCATACCAATACGTACCCCCACACAATGGAAAGGTTGACCTTTTGTTTTTATTCTTGATTATTTTAGCAGAACCGGCGGGGGTTTACCCAAAAAAGCGGAAAGTGTCGCTTGAAAATCAATAAGTTATGTCCGGTCGATGGCCCGCAATAGCGTGTGCCAATGTAGCCACTAGTCATCCTCACACAGCGTGGGTATCATGCGCGGCCAATGGCGGCCGAAATATAGAGAGCTGTAGACGGTGGCGTTCAACTCGCTCATCTTCGGAATTTTCTTCGCGGTCGTTCTGGCCCTGCACTCGCTACCGCTGCGCTGGCGCATCAAGAAAACCAATCTGCTGCTCGCAAGCTATGTCTTCTACGCAGCTTGGAACCCGCCGTTTGTTCTCTTGTTGTGGATATCGACACTCACGGACTGGTTCGCGGCGAAGCGTATGGCCGAGTCCGAAGGCAGCCGCAAGCGACTCTTCCTGATCATCAGCATCCTCGTAAACCTCGGTTTGCTCGGCTATTTCAAATACGGCGGTTTTCTCGAGGAAAACTTCGCACTATTGATGTCGGCTTTCGGATTCGAGTATGAGCTAAGCCCGGGCAACATCATCCTGCCGCTGGGTATTTCGTTTTATACGTTTCAATCGATGTCCTATAGCTTCGATGTCTATCGCAAGCAGATACGTCCAGCGGACTCGATGCTCGATTTCGCCCTGTACGTCTCCTTCTTTCCGCAACTCGTCGCGGGTCCTATTCTTCGTGCGAACTTTTTTCTGCAGCAACTCGCAGAAGACTATCGGGATCGAATCACGGATTTCGGTTTGGGCATCACTTTAATCGTCGTTGGTTTGTTCGAGAAGATCGTGCTTGCCGACGGCCTGCTCGCACCGGTCGTCGAAACCGTGTACGGAGCAACGGCGATCTCGACGAGTATTGATGCATGGATCGGCACGTTCGCATTCGCCGGCCAGATTTTCTTCGACTTCAACGGTTACTCGGTAATTGCGGTTGGTCTCGCGCTGTGCCTGGGTTTCAAGGTGCCGTGGAATTTTCTGTCCCCGTATGCAGCGATCGGCTTTTCCGATTTTTGGCGGCGCTGGCATGTCACGTTATCCGCCTGGTTACGCGACTATCTCTACATCTCGCTGGGCGGCAATCGTCGCGGCAAGGTTCGTACCTACGTTAATTTGCTGATGACGATGTTATTGGGCGGACTTTGGCACGGCGCATCCTGGCTGTTTGTGCTTTGGGGCGGCGCACACGGCCTGCTGTTGATTCTTGAGCGAGCCGCGGTGCGCGCCTTTGGCAATGTTGAGTTGTTCAGGTCGCCACCGGCCAGGTTTTTCCTGAGTCTGCTGACATTCCTGTTTGTCTGCCTGACCTGGGTCTTGTTTCGTGCGGAGAATATTGAAGCGGCGCGGCAATTGTTCGCGGTCATGTTGCAACCGGCTGCCGGGCTCGCCGTGACCAACCTCAACCAGGTGCTGACTGTAAGCGGCGTTATCGCTGCCCTGCTCGGGACACACTGGCTTATGCGCAAGCGAGAATTCAGCTCGACATTGAAGAGTTTGCCCTGGCCGGCGATTGCCTCGATCCTCGCAGTAATGATTATCGCCATCCTGCTGTCACCCGGAGAAGAACGTGACTTCATCTACTTCGAGTTCTGATACTGCACAGCACCCCTGGACCAGGGTGTGGGGGCTGGCTTTAGTCCTGGCAATCGTCATCGTCGGCAGCTGGGAGTGGCTACTACGCGATGCGGGGCTGGGACCAGAGTATGCCGACAACCGATCGTTGTGGGCAGACACCAGGCATGGTCTGAATCAGCACGGCGAAAACGCGATCGCCCTGCTCGGTGCGTCTCGTCTGCAATACGCCGTGGATGTCGCGACATTGCGCGAAAATCTACAGCGGCCCGTCGTCCAATTGGCCGTCGAGGGCACGTCAGCACTCGCGCTGCTTGAAAATCTCGCCGTTGATCCGCGTTTTCGCGGCACCGTGATTTACTCAGTTGCCCCGGCCTTCACGCTTAACAGCGCCTTGCCACGTATTGATGCAGGCAAACAACGCGAGTGGGTTCAGTATTACCTGGATCAGTCGCGATCGCGGCGCATGGAGCAGTCGCTTCGGCTCTATCTGCAAGGCAAGCTCGCGTTTCGCTCACCCGATGCAAAACTGCCGCGCGTCGTTCCTGCGATATTGAGCACCGGCAGCTTGCCGGACAGGGATCAAAAAACGACCTTCGCGAACCGCGTTTTGCACAAGGACTACAGCAAGGTTTCAGCCCAGGTCGACGAGCTCGGCATGGTGCAGTTCTACCTCGAAAACACGGTGCCTTATACGCAACCGGAATTCGACGTTGTTCTGAACTATGTTGATACGCTGGTTCGACTGTTGCGACGAAAAGGCGTCGATGTCTATTTTTTGAGGCTGCCTTCGACGGCCGAAGTGCAATTGCTCGAGTCAGCGTTCTTTCCGCGGCAGGTATTTTGGGACGTGATGGAACACCGCCTCGACGCGACTTTCATTCACGCGGATGACTACCCTCAAATGAAAGGATTTATGAGTCAGGATGGCTCGCACATCGACTCCAAATACATCGTTGAATTTACGAACATTCTTTCAAGTGTGTTGCGCGAAAACGGGCTCTGACACGAAGTGTCAATCCTGACCCACTGAATCAAACCAAAATTCGATTTCCGACGTGTCAACTTCGAATTTTGCCGAATGCTCCTGTTCCGGCGGCAGATAGTACCAATCTCCGGGGCCGTAACGCTTTTCCTGGCCGTCGACGGTCAGCAAAAGCTCGCCCAGCGTGATCACGCCGCAGTTTTTCGTCGGGTGCGTATGGGCTTCTATCTCCGTGCCGGCTGGATAGGACGCGAAAAGGACTTCGCAATTTTTCGCGCCGAGCCGATAGGCATCGAAGGGACCGGAAAATGGCGGAAGTTCCCGAATCCGGTTTGGAAAGTGTTTCGAGTTTGGCATTTTTACGGAGCGGTGCGGCATACCGCCTCGACGTTATTCCCATCCGGGTCCGTCAGGAAAGCGCCGAAGTAATTCTCATGGTAAATCGGTCGCAGCCCAGGGGCGCCATGATCCTGGCCACCTGCCGCAAGACCAGCGGCATGGAAGGCCGCGACGCACTCTCGATCTTCGGCCGCGAACGCGAAGTGCCGGGGAGTATATGATGCGGGAACCTCGATAACCCAAAAAACCTTACGGTTAGCTGACCCGAACGCACAAGCACGGCGTCCTGGCAGGTCGGGATCGGAGTCCATCACCATCTCGGCCTGCACCGAGTAGTCCAGTTCGGCGAGTACTGCGACATAAAAGGCCCTGGTCGAATCGAAGTCGGTAGCGTATGTGCTCATATGATCAATCACCGATCAATACTCCCACACGTTGAATCCCGTCCAAACTAACTTGAAGCGGCGCCATTAGCTAATATCCTCGCACATTTCGACGTCGACGAGTTAACTGACACGGCCGTTGAGGCTGGCCCGACCATTCAATATAAGTCGAAGTGGGCGGAGCTCTTTGCGCTCGCACCAATTACCTATTAGGTGATCGAACGCTTTAGTAAACGCATCTGTGTCCATCTACGGCTAACGTCTAAGCTAACTTGCAGCCAAGTATCTGGCGCGGCTGTTGCGAAAGCAAATATGAACATAGGTGCAAAAGCCGTGACAGGAAATGTGCGGCGAATGATTCGGGCGGCAAGTGCAGCGCATTGTTATGTAGCTATGCGATCATCTTTGGGACCAATAGCCGGGCCGACGTTTTTGATGGGCGATAGCGATGACTTCGATTCTATCGTCAAGTTTTCGGTAAATGAGAAAAAACGGAAACCGCGGGAATACGTAACGCCTGGTATCGCCAGTTAGAACCGGCCACCGGTCGGGATTTCTGGATATCGCATCAATTGCGTGTTCAGCATCCGACTGAAAAGACGCGGCGACTATTCGACTCTGATCGAAATAGTACAAGAATGAGGATCGAAGCTCTTTCTCTGCTTCAGGATGAAATTGGACCTTAAGAGCCACGCGGCGCAAAGACTCTCGACCTGACCTCGCTCCATGGAACCGCTTGGACGGCGCCGGAATCAACTTCTTCGACGCGGCGTTCGATTTCGCTCAGCCAAGCGGCCTCGACTCCGTCTTCGGCTTCGAGATCAAGGCTTTCTAACAACATTCCTACGAGCTCCGCACGATCTTGGTCATTTAGATCCATCGCACTTTGATACAGCTTTTTCGCCGAAGAAACCATTGCTGAATATTACCACTTTTTCCGGATATTCGTGGCCAACTCAAATGCTACATAACGTCTAAGCTAAATGCGCCAAGTATCTGGCGCGGCTGTTGCGAATGCAAATA
>CAYLTW010000103.1:0-8894 GCA_964386735.1 uncultured Woeseiaceae bacterium | reverse complement strand
GCCACGCCAAGCAAATCGCCACGGACCAGGGTAACACCGGCGCTTTCCATCGCGACATCGGTACCGGTGCCCATGGCAATTCCGACGTTCGCCTGCGCCAACGCCGGCGCATCATTAATGCCGTCGCCTGCCATAGCGACGATGGCACCGCTGTCCTGAATCTCACGGACGATGCGATGCTTGTCCTCGGGTGAGACATCGGCATGAACTTCATCGATTCCGATCTGACTTGCCACGGCATTCGCGGTTGCGGCATTGTCACCAGTCAACATGACGACCCGCAAGCCGGCGCGATGTAACTGCTTTATCGCATCCGGTGTTGTGGCTTTTATCGGGTCGGCAACGCCGATGAGCCCCGCCGCCTTGCCATCTACCGCGACGAACACGACCGTCTGCCCCTCTTTTCGAAACTCATCCGCCTCGTCGACGAGTTTCGCATCGAATGCCCCTTGGGCGCGCATCATTTTTTCGTTGCCGATGGCAACAAGATTACCGGACACTTTTGCCGTAGCGCCCTGCCCTGTCACCGACTCGAAATTGTCGTAGGCTTGTAGCGACACTGATCTTTTTTCCGCGCCCGTGACAATCGCGTCTGCCAACGGGTGCTCACTCGCGACTTCGACAGAAGCGGCGAGCGCCAGCAATTCGTCCTCGGTGAAACCGCCGGCTGATCGTGTCATGACCAGTTCCGGCCGGCCTGCGGTCAAAGTACCGGTCTTGTCAACAACGATAGTATTCACCTTTTCGAGTGTCTCAAGAGCCTCCGCGTCCTTAATCAGGATTCCACTTTGAGCGCCCTTTCCCGTGCCCACCATAATCGACATCGGTGTAGCAAGACCCAATGCACAAGGACATGCAATGATAAGTACTGCGACCGCATTCACGATCGCGTACGCCATGGCCGGATTCGGTCCCAGCCATGCCCAAAGCACGAAAGTAAGGGCAGCGATGAGGATAACAGCGGGAACGAACCAGCCCGCGACAAGATCCGCTAGCTTCTGTATCGGCGCGCGGCTGCGTTGCGCGTCGGCCACCATCTTCACGATCTGCGACAAAATCGTATCTTCCCCGACCTTGGTCGTCGTCATGATAAATCCGCCAGTACCGTTGACGGTGCCGCCAATGACCGTGTCGCCTTGCCGTTTTTCAACGGGTATCGGCTCGCCACTGATCATGGATTCGTCGACGCTGCTGTGACCCTCATCCACCTCGCCATCTACCGGCACTTTTTCTCCCGGCCGTACACGAACTTTGTCGCCCGTCTTTAACTCATCCAGGGCAACCGTTTTTTCGCTGCCATCTTCGGCAATCAACGTCGCCGTGGGCGGCGCAAGTTCGAGCAATGCGCGGATGGCGCCCGACGTTTGACTTCGCGCTTTTAACTCGAGCACCTGGCCGAGCAGCACGAGCGTCGTAATTACCGCCGCCGCCTCGAAGTAGATCGCAACCTGACCTGCCGAATTTCGAAATGCTTCAGGAAACACGCCGGGAAATGCCGTTGCTATGATCGAATATACAAATGCAACGCCGACACCAAGTGCGATCAACGTAAACATGTTCAGGTTGCCGGTGCGGACTGATTGAACGCCACGGACGAAAAACGGCCAGCCACCCCATAACACGACGGGTGCTGCAAGCAACAACTGGAGCCACGGTGCCCATGACATTTTCGCAATGTCCTCGAAAGGCCGTCCTGGAATTATCTCGCCCATTGCAAAAACAAAGAGTGGCAGGGACAGAACCGCACTGACCCAGAATCGCCGTGTCATGTCATCCAGTTCGGAAGTATCCTCCTCCCCAACCACAACGGTCTCGGCTTCAAGCGCCATGCCGCAAATCGGGCAGCCCGAATTACGTATGTCCCTGACCTGCGCGTGCATCGGACAGATATATATGGTTCCCGAATAATCGGCGGGCACCAGGTCGTAGTCGCCGCTCGCTGTCGCTTCGGGCATCTCGTGACCCGCATGCGCATGACAATGTGCGTGATCCGGTTCATTTTGCTTATTCATTTTTAATCCTCACGCAACGATTTTGTTTCGCGCGCATTATGGCATCCTTCGCTGGGGTTCTCACCATCCAGACCTGTACCATTATACGTCGGAGGATTTTCCAGTGATCAAAATTGCCTACGTAATTTCCGCAGCCGCATTGTTGTTTTCGTGTAGTAGTGAAGAACCGGCTGAGTTGCCCGATAACGGTACCTGGAACACGCTGGATGGAAATCCACCGTTGATAATCGCTCATCGCGGCGCAAGCGCGTACCTGCCCGGCCATACGCTGGAGGCCTATGAACTCGGCATCGACCAGGGGGCTGACTACATCGAACCCGACCTGGTCCTGACGAAGGACGATGTGCTGATCTGCCGGCACGATAGATTCCTGTCCGAGTCAAGCAACGTCGCGGACGTTCCCGCGTTTGCCGACCGTCAGGCAGAGAAAGAAGGCCGCCTGGATTGGTGGGTAGAGGATTTCACGCTCGCGGAAATCAAGTCCCTGCGAAGCCGCGAGGATTACGATTACCGTTCGAAGGACTATGACGACAAGTATGAAATTCCGAGCTTCGATGAGGTTATCGCACTGGCGAAGCGCAAGAGTCTTGAGACGGGTCGAGAAATTGGGATCTATCCGGAACCGAAGCAGGCCGAGCAGTTTCAAGCCATGGGCAAGGACATCGCGGATGCGTTGGTCAAAGCACTCGCACACGCTGGCTGGGATGGCGCCGATGCACCCGTTATTATCCAGTCGTTTGAAGCCCCGGTCCTCAAAGCGCTAAATGACCGCGTAGACCTGACGCTGGTGCAACTCACGCTGTCAAAGACTTACTTCGACGCTGACGCACCTCACGAAAGTTTCATCGATCTCGAGACGATTCCAGCTTACGCCGACGGTGTTGGGCCCAGCAAGCGCTTGATTGTACATGACGATGGATTGGTTACGGATCTGGTAGCACGCGCGCACGCCCTCGGCCTGGAGGTACATGCGTGGACACTGATGGGTGACCGGGATTCGCCTGACGGGCTGTCGCCGGAAGATGAGACCCGTCGCCTTTATGATCTCGGCGTCGATGCCGTGTTTGCCGACGACCCCGGGCAAGCCGTGAAAATTCGGGCCGAAGGCCCTTAGGGTCCCAGCATTCCCGAATAGCTGTTATCAAAGAGGCGTCTGCAATCTGCCTCGGTAAGTTCGACCGGGTTACCTGTCGCGGTCGGATCGTTGACCGCCATTGCCGCCAGTTGATCGAATCGATCGTCGCCGACGCCGATGTCCCTGAGCGTATGCGGAATTTGCAGTTCGACTCGCAGGTCCAGCACCCAGTTTAATACGGCGTCAAATGACGGCTCGTGCAGTTCAAGGTATCGTGCAAGCAATTGCATCGAGTCGTCAATCGCTTTGCGATTGAACGTCATGACATAGGGCATGAAGACTGCGTTAGTCAGCCCGTGGTGGGTATCATAAAGCGCGCCCACCGGATGCGACAGCGCGTGAATTCCACCCAGGCCCTTTTGGAATGCCGTAGCACCCATGGTCGCGGCCGCCATCATGCCGGCGCGGGCATCAATGTCATCGCCATTGGCGAATGCGCGTTGCAAATTGTTTTTGATCAGGCGCATACCTTCAATCGCGATTCCGTCCGCCATCGGGTGAAATCCCGGCGCACAGAAAGCTTCAAAGCAGTGCGCAAGTGCGTCCATGCCGGTCCATGCGGTCAGGTTCGCCGGCAAACCGACCGTTAGATGCGGATCGCTGATGACCACGGAGGGCATCATCCCGGGGTGAAAGATGACCTTTTTCTCATGCGTGCCCCGCTCGCTCTCAAAACTGATTACGCCCGCACGCCCTACTTCCGAGCCGGTGCCGGCCGTGGTCGGTACCGCGATGACGGGCAGGATTCCGCTTGGGTCGGCTCGCGTCCACCAGTTATCGACATCTTCAAAGTCTTGAATCGGCCGGGACTGACCTGCCATGAAGGCAATGACTTTGCCGACATCCAGTGCGGAACCACCGCCAAATGCGATGACGCCGTCATGCCTGCCGTGCATTAGCACGGCAACGCCATCGGCAACGTTCTGCTCGACCGGATTACTTTTGATGTCGGAGAACAGGTCGACTTTCAGTCCGGCCTGTTCGCAGGCAATTGCTGCCTCTCTCAACATCGGCAGGTCCGCCAGGCCGCTATCGGTCACCAGAAGCGGTCGCTTGATGCCGGTCGACAAACAAGCACCCGGAAGTTCGACAATACATCCTGCGCCGAAACGAATGTCGGTGGGGTACGACCAGTTCGACTTCTTCGACACTTTTACGCCAACCTTGTCAGTATTGCTCGAAGCCGCGCCGGACTTCGTAATTCGTTACCTCGCGGTCGAACTCTGATTGCTCCCACTCGGCCGCTCTCAGGTAGTGGTCGACGACTTCCGAACTCAGCGCGTCGCGCAACATTTCCGACATCCGCAGGGTTTCAATAGCTTCATGCAATGTCTTCGGTACCTCGCGCAACGCCTCACCCTGGTATGCATCGCCTACATAGTCTTCTTCAAGCGGCATTTTGTTTTTGATTCCGGCGATGCCGGCTGCCAGCAGGGCCGAGAACGCCAGGTACGGGTTCAGGTCAGCACCCCCGATACGACATTCGATACGAATTGCTTTGCTCGACTCACCACAAAGCCGGAACCCGGCCGTTCGGTTATCACGGCTCCATATCGCCCGGGTCGGCGCAAACGTACCCGCCTGAAAGCGCTTGTAGGAGTTTACGTAAGGTGCAAGGAACCACGTTAGCTCCCGCGCATGCGCCAGTTGACCGGCCACGTAATATTGCATCAGCGACGACATACCATAGTTCGCCTTTTCGTCCAGAAACAGCGCCTGCTCGCACGTCGTATCCCACAGGCTCTGATGAATGTGCGAAGAACTGCCCGCCAGGTCCGTATTCCATTTAGCCATGAAGGTAATGGATTTACCCTTTTGCCAGGCGATCTCCTTGCAGCCGTTTTTCAAGATCGCGTGCCGGTCCGCCATTTGCAACGCATCGGTATAGCGAACATTGATTTCTTCCTGACCGGGGCCCCATTCACCCTTCGAATTTTCAACCGGGATTTCAGCGCCTTCGAGTCCGTTGCGAATTGCGCGCATGACATCTTCTTCCCTGGTCGTCTGGAAGATGTGGTAGTCCTCGATGTAGTGGCCCGCCGTCGTCAGGTCCGTGTACGATTTCTCGCGAACGCTGCCGTAGGTTTCATCGAAAAGATAGAACTCGAGCTCGGAGGCCATCAACGCCTGCATGTTGAGTCCTTCAATGACCCGGACCTGCTTTTTCAACATCGCGCGCGGCGAATGCGGAATCTCCTCATGACTCTGGTGATCCAGTACATCGCACAGGACTAGTGCGGTACCGTCCAGCCATGGAATGCGGCGCAGCGTCGACAGGTCAGGTTTCAGAACAAAATCGCCGTAACCTTTTTCCCAGCTCGCGGCTTCGTAACCGGGCACCGTCTCCATCGTGATGTCATTTGCCAACAGGTAATCACAGCCGTGAGTTTCGGCATAACCTGAGTCGATGAAAAAACCAGCCTGGAATCGCTTGCCGATCAGACGCCCCTGCATGTCCACAAAACAGACAAGAACCGTATCGATGTCGCCGGCGGCTACTGCATCTTCGAGATCTTTAGTCAGCATTTTCTAGCTCTCACTGCGATGCCGCATGGCAAATTCTTCCTCCGGAGACAAGACCAGCCTGTGCCGCCCGATGAGCGCGAAATACAGGATCGCGACACCGAACCAGCCAGCGACTCCGAGGACTCCGGCGCGGTAAGTCGGGTCGCTCAATTGATAGTAAATCGTCACAAGAGCAATGATAACCGTTATCCAGGCGCCGGGATTGCCGAACGGGCTGCGGTACGGACGGTCAATGTGCGCATGGTGTTTACGCAGAAGAACGAATGATACGCCCTGGGCGATATACGAACACATGGCGCCGAATACGGCCATGTTCAACAACGTTCCGCCAATCACTACCGAACCCGATTCAGCGCCAAGCGAGACGAAAATAACGAGCATGATCGACAGGCCGATCATTGCCCCGAATATCATCGCGACCTGCGGCGTCTTGCGTGTACCGTGGGTAATCGACAGGAAAGTCGGAAAGTATCCGGCGCGCGATAAGGAATAAATCTGGCGGCCCTGAGCGAAGATGATGGTATGAAAACTGGAAATCAACCCGACGATGGCGACCAGCGCCAGCACCTTGGCCGTGCCGGTACCGAATAACGCTTTAAACCCATCCAGCAGGGGCTCGCCGGATTGACCGAGCGCGTGTGAGCCCACGCCCGGCAGCGAAGGATTGAGAATCAGAATAAGGAATGCGGATACGATGAGTGTCAACATGCCAAGGATGATTCCTTTGGGCATGTCGCGCTTCGGATCGACCGATTCCTCCGCGGCCAGCGGCAATTGCTCAATGGCGAGAAACAACCACACTGCAAAAGGTAATGACGCCAAAGCGCCGCCAATACCCATCGGCAGGAATTTTCCATGTCCGGACTCTAGCAGGCTCCCGTCAGCTCCGATGTTCAAAGCCCAACGCGAAAAATCGATCGCCGGCAAGGCCATTCCCCAGAAAATCACCAAAACCGCCAGCGCGGCAACTGTGACGACCACAGTGACCTTGAAGGATAATTCGACGCCGACAATATTCAAGCCAACGAAGATGAGATAGCCGCCGATCCACCATACCGGCTGGATCGCCTGGCTCGTTTCGAATATACCGGTCAGGTAGGAGCCTATGAAGAACACGATAACAGCCGGCGTCAGAATGTACTCCACGTTTTCGCAAAGCCCCGTTATGAAGCCTCCCCAGGGTCCCATGGCGGTACGGGCAAACGAGTATGCCGCCCCTGTGTGCGGTAATGCCGGCGACATTTCGGCGATCGAAAACGTCAGGCCGAGATACATGATCGAAATGACTATCGTTGCGACGAACATGCCGCCCCAGCCGCCGGATGCAAGCCCCAGGTTCCAGCCCGAATAGTGACCGGAAATAACGGCGCCGACACCGAGCGCCCACAACGACCAGACGCCGGCGTATTTTTTTAAGCCACGTTTTGCAAAATACTCGTCGCCTGTGCTGGTGTATTGAACGCCAGCTTTCGGATCGTCCATATCGGCCTTTTTCTTCTTTTACATCAAGACATTGCGAGGTTTCAGCAGGCTGCCCGGACAGCTTAGCAGCATTCGTACTTGCGGTCGCGATAGCCCGCGATTACTGTAGCGCATCGTCGATTGGCGGTACCGTGGGAGGAATCCATGTCACTTCGTCGTTTCGCAGTTTCTTTTGTATTCTTTGGATTGCTGGGTTGTTCGTCTGACGACGCTGCATCGCCCCCCGGCGCCGACAAGGAATACCGGACGGAGATTCGCTGGACGAGCTACGGTATTCCACACGTTAAGGCAAATGATTGGGCGAGTCTGGGCTATGGATTTGCCTATGCGACGGCGACCGACGCGGTCTGCGTTATTGCCCGCGATATTGTCATGGTCAACGGTAATCTTTCCTCATTTATGGGTGCCAAGGACGGCAATTTCGAGAGCGACGTATTTCACCGCGCGCTGCTGACAGAAGAACGACTGCAGCGTTTCGCGCTCGCGATGCCGGACGACAACAGGCGCTATAACAAAGGTTACGTTGCTGGCTACAACAGATTCCTCAGGGACAATGCAAACAGCTTGCCGGAATCTTGCAGGAGCAAGCCATGGGTGCGACCCATGGTCGAGGAGGATGTTGCAAGGCTAATGACCGGGCTTGGTATTCGCTACGGCCTCGGTCGCTTCAAGAGCGATATGGCCCGGGCGACGCCGCCCGGTGAGCAATTCGCCACCCGCGACAGTCAGTTTGGCCTTGTCGCAGGCCTCGGCAGTAACGCTGTTGCGTTCGGCAAGGATGTGACGAAATCCGGGCGGGGTATCCTGCTCGGGAATCCGCACTACCCGTGGCATGGTTCGTCACGCTTTCACCTGATACATACGACGATAGCGGGCACCGTGGATGTCATGGGCGTCAGCTTGTATACGACAAACGCCGTGTCCATCGGCTTTAACGAGGACGTCGCCTGGACACATACCGTATCGACGGCATTGCGGTTTACCTTGTACGAGCTAAGCCTGAATCCTGAAAACCCGCTCGAATACCTTTACGACGATGAATACCGCCCAATAACGTCGCGAACGGTGACTGTAAGCGTTGGCCAAGCTGACGGCGAAAACCAGACCCGGCAGCACACGGTGTACATGACGCACTTCGGACCCGTTATCGTCAACAATGCTTTGCCATGGAGCAACAACACCGCTTACGCGATCCGGGATGCGGTTATCGACAATACCGAAGCCGCCGCTACCTATTCTGCATTGAGTATCGCAACGTCGGTGGACGATATCGAGGCTGCCATCAGCCGGCAAGGTGTGTTTTGGACCAACACGATAGCGACCGACAAGTACGGAACCGCCTTTTACGCCGACATTTCAACGACGCCAAACGTCGACCGGGAACTATTGGACGAGTGCGAAGTAAAGGTTGATGCAATTCCTGGTGCCATTGTGGTCCTCGATGGCTCAAGAGGTGGATGCGAGTGGAAGTCGGATGACAGAAGTCGTGTCGCAGGCACGCTCCCTGCCGAGGACATGCCGCGCATTCGGCGCAACGATTACGTTACGAATTCGAACGACAGCTACTGGCTGGCCAATCCTGAGGCGCCGCTCGAAGGATACTCGCCAATTATCGGTTCCGAGCGCGCAGCACGAACATTGCGTACCCGCGCAGGACTCACATTCGTGCAGGAGCAACTGGCAAGCGGCGAGAAAGTAAGCGCCGACGACTTGCGTGCGATTTTGTACAGCCAACGCAA
>CAYLTW010000102.1:5537-8909 GCA_964386735.1 uncultured Woeseiaceae bacterium | reverse complement strand
GTCGGGCCGGATTTCGTTAAGCCCGACGCCGATGTGAACGATCAATGGCCGGATTACGTTCACGATGAGTTTCAATTCGTGGCGCAGGATTCCGTGGCCTGGTGGCAGGTTCTTGACGACCCGGTACTAAACAAACTCGTTGAACATGCGCGGCAGCAAAATAACAACATAAAAATCGCTGGCCTGCGTGTTCTTGAAGCTCGGGCGGCACTGGGGATCGCGACCGGTAATCTGTATCCGCAGTCGCAAATCGTTTCCGGCAATGCAACCAGGATTGAGGCCAGCGAAAGCAACGCGAACACCACGGCGGGCGATCTAAGTTATCTACAATACAACCTGGGTGTTGGCGCCTCCTGGGAGATCGATTTCTGGGGGCGCTTCCGGCGTGGCATCGAATCGGCCGACGCAAATCTGCTGGCAACGCTTGCAAATTATGACGACACGCTGGTCTTGCTGACCGCACAGGTCGTCGATACCTACGCGGTTATCAGGACAACGGAAGAACTACTTCGCATAGCCAGGGATAACCTGGCGTTGCAGCAGCGCAGCTATGACATTGTCGAGGTTCTTTTCCGCAACGGCGACAGCAATGAGCTTGACGTGCAGCAAGCGGAGACGCTTCTCTTAAGCACCAAGGCAACCATTCCCGACTTCGAGATTTCACTCCGTCAGGCTCATCACGCGTTGAGTACATTGATGGGCATGCCGCCTGCCGATATGTCTGCGGTGATTGGAAAGGGAGACATTCCACGTGCACCGGAGAAAATTTTGGTCGGTGTACCCGCGGATCTGCTACGTCAACGTCCGGATGTGCGCCGGGCAGAACTATCGGCGATGTCGCAGAACGCCCAGGTAGGCGTCGCCAAGGCCAATTTGTATCCCAGCTTTAGCATCAGCGGGTCGTTGGGTCTCGCCGCAGCCGGCGGCACGGACACGACCAGGACCGGGGATAGCGGAATTGGCGAGTTATTCCGATCCGAGAGCCTTACATATTCCGTCGGGCCTTCTTTCGTCTGGCCGTTCTTTAATTACGGGCGAATCAAGAACAACGTCCGCGTGCAGGACGCACGACTGCAACAGGCACTGGTTCAGTACCGGGAAACCGTTATCCAGGCCGCCCGCGACGTGGAAGACTCGATGGTCGCGTTTGTCGGCAGCCAGCGGCAGGATGAAATACTCACCGCTTCTGTAATATCGGCCAGACGCTCGACGGATTTATCGATGCTTCGCTACAAGGAAGGTTTCGCGGACTACCAGCGCGTTCTCGATGCACAGCAGGCATTATTCGGGCAACAGCAGCGTTACGTATCGAATAAAGGTGCTGCTGTACGCAGCATTGCCCAGGTTTACCGTGCGCTAGGCGGTGGCTGGCAAAATCAACGTGGGGCGTTTGTTGATGAAGCAACCCGCATCGACATGGAACAACGAACTGACTGGGGCGAAATACTGGGTACCGATCGCGGCAGCATAATGGAAGACAATGTCAAACGAAACAGAGAATAAGGAATCCGAAGCCACGGAGGATGTGGCGCCTGCCAGGACGCAGATGGACCCTGTGAGAAAGTGGACCCTGATCGTGCTGGGTGCCTGCGTGGTACTGTTGTTCTGGTACCTGCGTGCAGATCGGGTGACCCCATATACGACGCAGGCGCGTGTCCATGCGCTGGTGGTACCTGTTGCGTCGCAGGTATCGGGAATCGTCGTTGACGTATTCGTCAAAAACAACGAGTACGTTGAAGCGGGCCAGGAGTTGTTTCGTATCGAACCGGACAACTACGAGCTGGCCGTGGAGACGGCGCTTGCGAATCTCCAGTCTGCGAGGCAGGCCACCGGCGTCTCGAGCGCTAACGTCGATGCGGTGCTGGCTTCTGTAGAGTCCGCCAGGGCAAGCCTCACACGCTCTGAAAAAGACGCGATTCGGCTAAGGCGCATAAAGGATGAGGATCCTGGCGCATTGTCTGATCGACGGCTTGAACAGGCTGAAGCCTTGCTGGCGGTTTCAATTGCGCAACTTGCAGCCACGGAAGCAAACCTGGAGAAGGCCAGGCAGGATTTTGGCGAGATCGGCGATCAGAATGTCAGAGTCCTGCAGGCGCAGGCCGCGCTCGACCAGGCGGAACTCGATCTGTACAGGACGACCATTCGCGCTGCAAGCGACGGTTTGCTGACTGATATGCGTCTGGATCAGGGCAATTTCGCCGCCGCCGGCGCGCCGCTAATGACGTTTATCGGCATGCACAGCATTTGGATACAGGCCGACTTCACGGAAAATAACCTCGGGCACATCGACCCTGGCGATCCCGTTGAGATGGTTTTCGATGCACTGCCCGGCAGAGTCTTTTCAGGCCACGTTGGCAGTACCGGCTTTGGCGTCGATGTCGCCTCGGCTCCGCTTGGCAGCTTGCCGAGCGTGGATAATAATCGCAGTTGGCTGCGCGATGCGCAACGATTCCCGGTTCAGGTCGAGTTTCAGCTTCGCGACGAAGAAGATCGACTCGCGGTACGCGTCGGCGCGCAAGCTTCGGTGATCGCCTATACCGGCAACAACTGGCTTTTCAACGCGGTGGGCAAGATCTACATCAGAGTCGTGAGTATTCTGACCTATGCTTTCTGACGCCAAAGTACCGACAATATCCGGTATGGACATAGCGAGTGTCCGTATATTGCGAATGGCGCTGGCAACTGCATTGTCGATGCTGTTCTCACAACTCGTTAACTGGCCATTGTCCTTTATCGCGCCAATATTCACGATGTTCATCCTCGCGCTGCCGTTGCCGGCACTGTCTCTGAAAAACGGCATAAAGTTTGTACTGGTTCTTGTCGTTTGTGCCTATGCCGGCCTCCTGTTACTACCGTTCATCCTGAATCAACGCATGGTTGGCATCGGACTGCTGACGCTTGCGCTGTTCCACAGCTTCTACTTCACGGCGCGCGGCGGCTCACCGATACTCGGTGCGTTTGCAACGATTGGCCTTGCGATTACAACGTCGGTGGGCACTGTCTCGGTTGATGCAGTACTGGGAGTCCTGCAGGGGCTAAGCATCGGGGCTATTGCAGGCGTGTCGTTCGTCTGGATCGGGCACGCGATATTGCCGGATTCGACCGCCCGTATGGAAAAAGCGGCAAAGCCTGCCGTCAAACCGGAACCACCAAAGCCCGATCTCGCGACGGCACGTCGCAACGCATGGCGATCGTTGTTGATTGTCATGCCCGTGATCATCTGGTTTCTGATGTCCAGCGCGAGCGCGAGCTACGTTGCTGTAATGATCAAGGTCGCATCGATGGGTCAGCAGGCCGGTCTCGATCAGACGCGGCATGCAGGCCGGTCATTGCTGACATCTACAGTAATAGGCGGAGCCGGCGCAATTATCG
>CAYLTW010000102.1:0-5437 GCA_964386735.1 uncultured Woeseiaceae bacterium | reverse complement strand
TCCTCCCCTTGCCTTTCCGATAAATAGGCACCAACGAGTCCTGCCACAAGCACCGCGAGATAAAACTGGCCGACGATCGCTTCAAAATAAGCAAGTGCTCGCGCGGAAGAAGTTAGCGGCAATATGTCGCCGTAACCCAGGGTCGTCAACGTGACGAAACTGAAATAGACCCAGTCCGGGCTCCATGTGGAGCTCGTCGCCTGCGCTGTCAGGCCCGCGAATGATCCGGGAATTAGCGCTTCGAGCAACGCATACGTCAGCGCCCAGATGACGCCAAGCATCAGGTAGACGCAGATAGCACCGACAATTCTGTTGGCGCTTAGTTTGTCGTCAACGGCAATCTGCTTCATTGCATTTCCGGCTGCCGTGAATAGAAAGGCGAGTATGGCCAGCGTCGACGCCACGAGAAATGACGTGTGATCGTTCAATGCGTAAATTAGATTGAGAGCAATTCCGGCGACTACAAATGCCGCGGCGGCGGAAAAAATGCGACCGGAACTTCGCATGCTCCACAACCCGATTGCCAGCAATGCAGAAAAACCGATAGCCCGAATGACTCCAACAGGAAGCAGATGCAGGTCAGTTGCTATCGGCACACCTGCCAGAAAGATAAGCAGGGCGATGAGTAGATACGAAAAATTGTTTTTCAAAATTGAACTCTATCGATCCTCTGTCGACTCTGTCTCTTCGCCAGGTACAAGTGCCTCCGTGTCATCGGCTTGCTCCGGCTCGGCACCCTGCTCCGTATCGTCCATCTTTGCCGGCTGAACGTTTGTTCCCGCATCGTCGTTTGGGCCGCACGTCCAACCCATTTCCCCGAGCCTGGCAACGAACTCTTGAGTTTTTTGCTCACAATAGCCTGATTCGTTCATGGCCCGCCAAAGCACCTGCCGTTCACCCGGTGCCTCGGTATCTTTGTAGTAGTGCACCTCACAAGGAAGGGTCATTCCTGTCTCATACAGGATTTCGACACGTCTTTGCAGATCTCCATAAGTGCACTGATAGTTTTGCGGGCTTTGTGCAAACGACAGGCTTGGCAGCATTGCCACCAAAAACACGATCAGGAGTTTGTCATTCATATCGGCACCCAACTCAGGTATCAAGAAGCCGCCGAGTATATCAAAGGATTAAGGCGTCCGATCCTTTCTAGGGATGAACTCCGGTCGCCCGCAATGAGAATTCAACGTCCGTGCCATTTCGTGACACCGTCGTGATGACCAGCAGCACGCCCGTATCGCTGTTTGCATCGTAGCTACACAGGCCGGGGCCCAGGCCGTTTCCATCCGCCGTTATTACCGTGCGTGGAATGGCGACGCCGCTGTTGTCGCGGCGCAATGTCGCAGTCGCAAAGTCAGAGAATTCGAATACGACGCATCCCTGGTGCGATGGGTCGGCATTCAGGATGATCGGCGTGACAATCAGAATGATGCTGCCGTCGCGCGCTACCGAGATATCCGCCTGCTGAATGACGTCGACTCCGAGGTCCGCCGCATCTCCCGCGTCCAGAATATTGCCGACGAAGCTGTAGCCGTTCGCTGTCTGTTTCAGCAATACCAATCGCTCGAGATCCGCCCGGCGACCGGTCGCATCGGCGATCAGGCAGGACGTCGCAAGGTAAGTGTCATTATTGAACGCGAACAACGCCGGCTCGGTTTGTACGACGCAATCTGCCAACTCCGGAATATCATTCAGGACGATCGGTGCACCCCAGTTTGAAGACGCGCTGAGCGCCCTCGCCCACACCACGCTATTGTCGCCGAGCGCATCTGGCGCGATCGCCGTCGTGCGCCAGTAAAGATGCTCCTGCCGCTCGTCCACACCGGTTACCGTGCCAAACGGGTTGAAGTATTTGAACCAGAGCGTTTGCCACCCACCTGAAGGCTCCTTCACGAGCGTCGGCACTTCGTGCGTGCTCCAGCCCAGGACACCGGTATCGGGATGTGCCTCCATCTGCATCTGATTCACCGATCGTACAAACGTGAAGGTATTGCCACCATCATCGCTGCGAGCAAGGTTCGTCTTGACACCGAGATCGAAGACCACGGGTGGACCGGGATTACTGATCTGAATGTTCAGCCAGCTATAGGCCATCCACAGCGTGCCGGTGGCGGCATCGTATTCAAGACTGGGATCGCCGTAGCCGCGAAACGCATCCGGCACGCCGTTTACTTCGGCGAATGGATCGCCAGCTATCATAACCTCGGGACAACTGTTGTCTTTAGTGCAATGAAAGGTCACCGGACCTGCCGGTGGCACAACGACAGGAGGCGGCGCCCCGCTGCCGCCACCCCCGCCACAGGAAACCGTCATGATCAGGACCGCAAACAGCATCAGATATCTTATGGCGCGCAATGACATACCTTATCCTGCGACAGCAAGTACGGCTGGGCCCGTGCACAGGTCTCAGTCCTCGAGATACCTGTCTTCTTCGGCGGTATTGCGACGCCCGAGAATCTTGTTTCGATGCGGAAACCGCCCGAATCGCTCTATTATTGCCAGGTGGCTTAGTGCGTATTTGTCCGTGCCGTAGCCTGCATCGTTAATCTCTCTGGTCTTTTCCAGTCCAAGTTCCTGCATCGCAAGATTTTCGGCATGCCGCAACGGAAGGTAAAAAAAGGATCGTTGCTCCGGTGTCAGTTTTTCATCCAGGCCTTGCTTGATTCCATCGATCGTAAGGTGCTGTGCCTTTGCGTCGGCGGCGAACGCACCAGGTGTGTCACGAAAAATATTTCTCGAAAACTGATCGAGCACAATAATCAGCGCGAGCGTGCCACGCGGAACATCGCACCAGTTGTCCAGCCGATCGCTCTTGGCCAATTTCAAGAGCTCGCCGAATCGTTGCTCGAGTTCACGGTCGAATTCAGGATCACTCTCGAACCAACGAGAATGCTCAATATCTTCAAACCAAAACTGTAGGATTTCGTTGACAGAAATGTCGTTCATGGCGATCCTTTCACATGACGTCAGCTGGTATCGATCCCGGCGTCGCTTAAACGTGCGTCTAAAGATGCCAGGCCCTCTGCGTAGTCACGCCAGCGCTCCAGGGATGACCGATATATCGGTTTCCTGACCTGCACCGCGCTCGCCGTAGTCGCCGCCTGACGATTCTCGTAAAACGTCAGGCATTGCTCCTGCCAATCCAGACCACAATACTCGAGCAAGGCCCTGGCCTGGGTCTCCGTATCGTCGACAAGGTTTTCGTAGGCCACGGTATGCACGACGCCGGGCAACACGTGGTTCCAGTGATCCATCAAACCACTGTACGCGATGAAGTAGCGACCCAGATCATCCAGATCGTAGGAAAACGGATACGGGTCCCGGAAAAGTTGTTTGTAGATGGCGTAACACGTCGCCATCGGGTGACGCTGCAGGTTAATTATCTTCGCGTTCGGCAGAGCACGATGGATCATCCCGACGTACAAATAGTTGAACGGCAGTTTGTCGATGAAATGTGGCGTTTGACCGGTCGTCGGCCGGGTACTGTCAATGTATGCGCGCCCGAGGGCCGCAAAATCCAGTTCGGAACATTTCTCGATAACGTCTTCACGAGACAGGCCGGATACTGTCGAGGTCGCCGCTAATTGTGCCATCGTAACCCGACCAAAGTTGTCGAGCTCACCGGCCGAATGGACTGCCGAGTGGCTGCCGAGGATTCGTTCGACCAGCGTCGTGCCGGTTCGCGGCAAGCCGAGAATGAATATCGGCTCAAGACTTTCATCACCGCTGCCGCCAGAGGCAAAAAAACCGGCATCGTAAACACGCCTGATCCCGGCGATGATGTCGAGGTCTGTTTCAACCCGGTAGTCCATCGATTTCCGTCGTTGCTTCGCACCGCGTTGCAGGAACTCGAAAGACTGCGCGGTATCGTTCAGGTCGTCGAATTCCTTCGCCAGCGCGAAACAAATGCTGACCTGGCCGTGCGCAGGCAGGCGTGAGTTCTCCAGCACGTTACGCAGCTCATCGACATGATTCGATTCGGCCGACTGAGTACCTAAAGACGAACGCATGGCTTGCGCCTCGAAATCCAGCTCCTCCAGAGCCAGGCAACGATCCAGGCTGTCAGTTGCATCCTCGGTTTGACCCAGAAAGCGCTGCGCCGTCGCGACATTGAAATGCAATGCTGCATTGTCCGGTTGCAGGCCAACGGCCATCTGGTATTGGCGGAGCGATTCCTCGTGCATATCCAGACTGGCCATGAGGCGACCGGTCTGATCATGAAATGCTGCATTTTGGGGATCGAGCAATGATATTTTCTGCAATAACTGCCGTGCATCCGCAACACGATCGGTTGACAGCAGACTGTCCAGTCGCTGCAACAACACGGCCGGATCGTTCGGTCGAAGTGCCAGCGCTCGCTCTGTGGAAAAAAGCGCCGCCTCGGGTTTTTTCAATGACAGGTGTATTTCACCGGCGATTCGCCATCCGTCGAAATACTCGGGAAAACGAACATTGAGCTCCCGGCAGGTGGAAATTGCCTGAGGATAATCGCCGCCGGCGAGCGATTCACTAACAATGCTGTACAGTTTTTGTTCGGACGATGACATGGCTGTTCGACCAAAGTCAGGAGGAGTTTGTAGTGCCTGCGCTGTTAGTGGAGAGGCAGCTCACCATGAACGAGATTACCATTCATGAACGTCAGCAGCACTTTGGTTTCCGAAATACGCACTGGCTCCGTGTCGAACAGATTGCTGTCCAATACGACCAGGTCCGCGAATTTGCCGACCTCGATGGAGCCGGTGGACTCTTCCTGATGGTTTAGATATGCCCCATTTATCGTATAGCTGGCGATCGCATCCGCGACTGTCACATTCTCTCCGGGCAACGGTGGCTCAGCCGAGCGTTTCGCATCCAGCGGTAAAGCGGGTCGAATCCGCGTGACCGCCGCCTCGATCAGGTCCATCGGGTTTGGCGAGGTGACCGACCAGTCGCTTCCGTAAGCAACCATTACGCCGTGTTCCAGGAAACTCCTGTTGATTTCGAGCCAGCGTTTTCTTTCCTCGCCGATCTTCACATTGATCAGATCGGAAATATAGGCGCGGCTGGTTGACCACATTGGCTGTACGTTCGCAATGACCCGCAGTTGTCTGAATCTGGCGATATCGTCAGGGTGAATTAATTCAAGGTGCGCAATGTGGTGACGGTTGTCGCCCGGCCCGTTTGTCCGCAGCGCCATCTCGAGTGCGTCCAGGCATTCCCGAACGGCGAGATCCCCGTCCGCGTGAAAATGCACCTGGAATCCTTCCTTGTCCAGCGCGACGGTCAGTTGTTGCAGGCTCTTAAACGAGAGCATCGATCCGCCGGATTCCCCGGGGCGATCTGCATACGGTTCAATCAGCTTCGACGTGTGCGTATGCATGACGCCGTCGTACCAGATCTTGACCGAAGTCGCACGCAACAGACCGATGTTGGATTCGTCACGAATTTGCCGGAGCCGGGC
>CAYLTW010000101.1:0-9011 GCA_964386735.1 uncultured Woeseiaceae bacterium | reverse complement strand
TAACGTCTAAGCTAAATGCGCCAAGTATCTGGCGCGGCTGTTGCGAATGCAAATATTGAAGAGGCTGCAAGAGCCGTGACAGGAAACGCGCGCCGAATGGCTCGGGCGGCAAGTGCAGCGCATTGTTAGGAGGCAGCTTCTTCATTCTCATTCCTTCCCGCGTAGTATCGCGAGCCCAGGAGTGCGCCAATACACGCGGCGACGATAGCCAACAACAAATGCGGCAGCCCGGAGAGGAGAATGTCTGATAGATCATACTGACCCGTGGGTGCCACCACGGCATAGAGCAATCGAATACCCAAAGCCCAGTAAACGACGATAACCAATGCAGCGGCGATGAAGAATTTGTCACCAGCTAGATAGGCGCCGATCGCCGCAGCCCCTAAGGCACTAAAGAACATGTTGTACGTGGGGCTATTTATGTCGGCTCTGAAGATTTCGATGCGAGGTACGAAACCGGCGGTCTCGAGCTCTCCCAGAACCACAAGCAAGATGAACATAACCACAGCAGAGAGAAGTGTGCGCCGGTCAAAAACCACGATGATTACTGCCGCCTGACTAGTAGCTAACTCGACGAAGTGCAGTATAACATGTGCTATGTGACCAACTGCGTCGTAACGACCTAATATGTGCGCTTGGCGGATCGTTTCGACTTCGGACGCTCGTCGATATTGATGATCGGACGTGCCAGCGGCAGCAGCCCGACAACCCGGTCCCTGACGTTCATCGAAGCAGTTTGACAGCACCATCCCGACCGCAGACTGACCGCCCGCGTCCCTTGTTGTACAATTCGCCGCTCTATTCCTTGTCGCAATCTTCTATTGAGAGAACAAAGTGAGCAGCTTCGAACAGCAATTGGAAAAAATCAGGACGGCACCGGGTTTCATCGCAGCACTGGATCAGAGCGGCGGCAGCACGCCCAAGGCCCTGGGCCTATATGGCATAACCGAAGACGCATGGTCCAACGATGACGAGATGTTTGCCGTTGTCCACGCAATGCGTACGCGCATTATGACGAGTCCCTCATTCAACGGTGACCGAATCCTGGGCGCTATCCTGTTTGAGAACACGATGGACCGCGAGGTCGAGGGCCAGTCCACCGCGTCCTATCTGTGGAATGTGAAAAACGTCGCGCCATTTCTCAAGGTAGACAAAGGCCTTGCAGTGGAAGAACACGGCGTTCAGGTCATGAACCCGATGCCCGGCCTCGCCGATCTGCTTGGAAAGGCCAAGGCGGCCGGCATCTTCGGAACCAAGATGCGGTCTGTGATCAAGCGGGCCAATCCAGCCGGCATCGACGCCGTGGTCAAGCAGCAATTCGCTATTGGCCGGCAGATCGTTGCCGCGGGATTTGTGCCAATCATCGAACCGGAGGTCGATATTCATTGCCCCGAGAAAGCCGAGGCGGAGGCTATTTTGCACACGCATATCCTGGACCAGTTGAACGATCTGAATTCTGATGAACTCGTCATGCTGAAATTGACCTTGCCGGAAAAAGAAAATTTATACGCCGATTGCGTCGCGCACCCGAATGTCGTCCGTGTGGTCGCTTTGTCGGGCGGCTACTCGCGTGAAGAAGCCAACTCGCGCCTGGCGTGTAATCACGGCATGGTCGCCAGCTTTTCACGGGCATTGTCCGAGGGCCTGCAGGCGCCGCAAAGTGATGATGAGTTCAACGCCACGCTGGACTCGTCGATTGCGACAATCTGTGAGGCTTCTTCAACCTGACAAACAGCGATTGCAAGATATCGCTTGATCAGGAATAAATCATATATTCATCAGCTGCAAGGCATTGCAGCACCAAACTGTCGAGACTAATGTTGTGCTCCGGTATGCCGAAGCAACACGAAAGTATCGACTTGAGGGCTCTGACTATGTCCATGAATATGCAAAAAGCCATCCGCAGGAAATTCCGAGGCAAACTGGTCGCCATCTTTGCGGCCCTCGTACTTCTCTCCGGCTGCGCGACGACCAGTAATGTTCAGCAAATCGAGCAGCTCGAATCCATTGGTGATGATCCGCGCATCGTTCTCATGCCGCCGGATATCCGGTACTACCTGGTCACGGCGAGCGGCGTACCGGAAGCCAATGCCGAGTGGACCGAATCCGCCAAGATAAATTTTTCCAAGGCCTTGCTCGATTACGCGGAATCAATAGGTGCCAACGTGACAACCATCGCGGCGGACAACATGTCGCCCGCAGAAATCCAGTACGAGACGCTGCATTCCGCCGTCGGCCTAACCTTGCTGCAGCATTATTTCGGCTATGCGCCGCTCCCCGGCAAAGCCGGCAATTTTGACTGGTCACTGGGCCCGGGTGTCAGGGCCATTGGCGCGAATCACGAGGCGGATTACGCCCTGTTCGTCTACTACCGGGACTACCAGGCCACAGGCGGCCGGGTTGCGTTCGCCATTCTCGCCGCAGCCGCGGGCGTCGGTGTTGCCACCGGCGAAGGCGAGCACGGTTTTGCATCGCTCGTGGATCTGAAGACCGGCGACATCGTCTGGTTTAACGTCGTCCGCGCCGGCAAAGGCGAGCTTCGCAATGCCGACGATGCGGCAAGGGCTGTAAACGATTTGTTCAAGGATATTCCGACCGCCAACGGAGCCCCGGAGGCCGGGTGATACGTCAACTCCCATCTGCTCTCCTTATCACGACCGTATTGTGCGGCAGCGCTGCGCTCGCAAAGGACGAGCCGCTCGATCACAAGATTCCGCCCGGCTATGTGCCCGAGGAAGCACGTGACGAGCAAGGTCTGTGGATGGAGATCGCAGAGATGGAGCGTGCGCTGAACAAATCGGCGCTCCTGGTACGCGACCCCGACATCAATAACTACATCACCGAAATTGTATGCCGGGTTGCCGGAGACTATTGCAACGATTTTCGCGTTTACGTTGTTCGAAATCCCGGTTTCAACGCATCCATGACGGCGACAGGCATGATGCAGATCTGGACGGGACTCATCGTCCGCGCGAACTCAACGGATGAGATTGCGGCGGTTGTGGGACATGAAATCGCACACTACACGCGCCTTCATTCACTTGAGCGCCTGCGGGCTGTAAAGGTCAAAGTTGCCGCCGGTTCCGTTTTCGACATCGCGGTATTTGCGTTCACCGGTGTCAGCACGCCTGTCGGACAATTAACGGCGCTGATGAGTGTTTTATCGTATAACCGGGAACAGGAGACGGAGGCCGATCTACTTGGCACGCGGCTTCTCGCCGAGGCCGCCTACGATCCACATGCGTCCTACCAGGTGTGGTTACAGATTATTGCCGAAGAGGAAGCGGCTGCCGTGAAGCGTGAGAGGCCGTCAGTCTTCGCCAAGACGCATCCGGCGTCCAATCAACGTGCGTCCTACCTGGAAAGTTTCGTTGTCTCTACCTACGGTCAGACTGACGCCATACCGGTCGCCGATGAGAAGTTGCTCGCAATTCTTAACAAGCACTACCTGTTCCTCATGGAGGACCAGCTCGACACCAATCGGTTCGGCCGCACAGAGGAGCTGCTCGAGCGACACCACGCGCTCGGCGTCGAGCCGAGTCTTGTTTATTATTTTTACGGTGAAATGTTTCGCCAGCGAGGCGAAGACGGTGATCGGCGACTCGCAATGGATGCCTACCGGCATTCCGTCGAGGCCGGCAACGCCCCGGCCGCAACCTACAAAAACCTTGGCTACCTGCACTTGAAAAGCGGCGATGACGTCGCCGCGCGGGTTCAATTCAAAAAGTATCTCGAAGTCGATCCGGCCGCAGACGATCGCGCAATGATCGAATTTTATCTTGAGGAATGAAGATCATGACAAAGCGACTCATGTTACTCACAGCATCCCTTTTCGCGCTCGGCGCTTGCGTCACCGGCTACACACTGGTTGAGCCCGGCCCTCGCTCAATAGACAAATTAACCGTCACCGCGAGCAGCGGCTGGAACCTTGCCCCCGGTTTTGCGACCGCCGGTAAGCGCAAGACCGCGCAGACGTGGACCCAGGACGGCCTGCTGCTCAACCGCCTGGTGTTCATACCCGCCGTTCCGGATGGTCAGCCAATCGTGACATCGAATACGAAGGACGCCGCACTTCCGGTATTTCACAAAGACATGCTACCGAACGAGATCGAGGAACTCGTCGAGTCGACAATCGTGAAAACTTTTGGCGAGGGGCAGGCTGCTGTCAGCACCAGCAGACTTCGGCCGCATCGCTTCGGCGACAATAAAGGCATCATGTTTGATGTCAGCGCAGTCGTGACCGAGAGCCCCGTTTACAAAGGCGTTGTCGGTGCGTTCATTGCCAGCGATGAGCTTTATATCATGTGGTACTTCGGCGCCGAACCCTACTATTACGGCAAGCACCTTTCGGATGCCGAAACCATCATCGGAAGTGCGAGGCTCGTGGCAAGGAATTAGCTGCCGTCGGTCGGCTCGTCCGGTGCGCAGGTACAATTCAATTTGCGCGACCGGACTCGAGCGATGTCGACGGCATCGGCCACAAAATAGTCTTTTTCAATAACGACAGGACTTGAATCCAGGCGCTCCCAAGTTTCCATAAAATCCTCGCTCAAGAGCTTTCCGTCCGCGTCGCGATAACGGACCTGAATTACGTATGACCCGGACGAGGCGCCACAATCGTCGTTACTGAGCGTGGACTCAACGTGCGCGCTTGAGCCTTTTTGATAGTACTCAATCTCAAGACTGGCCTGGCACGCAGCGGTCTCAAACTCTTGCTGCATCTCAATAGTCAGGCGAATCTCCGCTTCATTATTGATCCTGTCTCCAGCCTCGTCCGCCAATGCCTGTGCGGCGACAATCGGCAAAAACAGAACAAGCATTGCGCGCATCATTTTCATCCCGAAACTTTAACACAAGTGGTAAAAAGGTCCGGTACGGAAAAAACGGGCTCGATACGCGTTATTATGGCTAAAAAGACAGCGACGAGAATAATAATGACAAGCGCTCGCACCTCCGGGTCAACCTGGTATTACAGAATTATCGCATTGCTGGGCAGCCTGCTGGTCGCATCCTGCCCATCGACGCCGCCGCTGCCGAGCGATCACGTTCTGATCTCCGTGATCGGCACCAACGACGTACACGGCGTATTTTTATCTTCGCCGGGCCGCGGTGGCCTCACAACGATTTCCGGCTACGTTACTGCCGTCCGCGCAGCACGTGACGAGGACGGTGGCGCCGTGTTGCTCATTGATGCCGGCGACATGTGGCAAGGCACACTTGAGTCCAATCTGAGCGAAGGTGCGTCTATGGTTGAGGCTTACAACGCCATGGGTTACACCGCGGCAGCGATCGGTAATCACGAATTCGACTTCGGGCCGCTCGGAGAATCGACAACCCCCCAAAACGACGACGACGACGCCCGCGGTAACCTGAAAAAGCGTGCGACGGATATGCAATTCCCGCTTCTGGCTGCCAACCTGGTGGATAAATCAACGGGACAGCTTGTCAACTGGGACAACGTCAGCCCATCCACAATGATTGACGCGCAGGGTATTAAAGTCGGCATCATCGGTGTTATGACCGAGCGCGCGTTGATCACGACTATCGGCTTCAATGTTGTTGGCCTGGCTATCCAGCCACTTGTTCTTTCAATCAGCCGTGAAGCCAGGCTCTTGCGTGACCGCGGCGCGCAGCTTGTAATCGTTGCGGCACACGCGGGAAGCCGGTGCGCGTTTTTCGACGACCCGTACGATCTCTCGTCCTGTTACATGGATGGCGAGATCATGCGCGTCGCCAATGCGTTGCCGCGAGGACTTGTCGATCACATTATTGCCGGTCACACGCATCAACAAATCGCGCATTTTGTCAACGGCATTTCGATCACTTCAAGTTTCGCTCGAACCGAAACGTTTTCTCGTACGGATTTTGTCGTTGCTCGCGGGACAGGCGAAATTCTTGACCGGGATATTTTCACGCCACAAGTGCCCTGCCCCTATATCAGAGTCTCGGACGGCGAATGCGCCTGGGAGAACGGCGAACACGTTGTGGCCGCGAGCTACGAAAAGCATCCCGTGACACCCGACGAAACGGTACTCGAAATTTCCATGCGCGCCACAACGTTCGCGAGCGACAAAAAGAACGAAAAACTTGGCCCATACCTTGAAACACCGTTCCTGCTCGAAGGCAATCCGGAGTCTCCACTGGGCAACCTCTTTACGGACGCGATACTTGAATCAATCGAGGGCGATATCGCCATCCACAACGTGACCGGCGGTATTCGCGCTCCGCTCCCCGACGGCCCACTCACGTTTGGCTCCGTTTACGAGGTGTTTCCGTTCGATAACCGCGTGGTCGTATTGGATCTCAGTGGTAAGGAGGTTCGCGAAATAGTTGCTGCTCAGGCGCACAACCATCGGCGACGGGCGGGTATCTCCGGCATGCGTGTTTTTGTCGATTGCAGCAATGATGTCATGAGTGTCCGGATGGTACTAAGCGACGGGGAAGAGATTCGGAATAGTGATCGCATCGCTGTAATCGTCAACGATTTCCTCGTGCTCGGCGGCGACGGCGTTCTCGAACCCGTGATGCCCGAGGGTGGATTCGAGTACACCGACGACGGGCCCCTGGCGCGAGACGTGCTCGTTGAGTGGTTTCGGCAGCGGCAGGGGCCGATGAACGCTGCTGATTTTCAAAGCGACGGCAGTCCCCGGTGGAACTTGCCGACGAAGCTGCCCAGGTCCTGTACTCTACCGACCTGAGACCGATTGCAACGAGAACGACAGGATCGCCCATATCATGCTGAACCCTGAGCTGGACCGAGCGGCGCTGGCCGAAAAATTTGCAGTCGATGGTCGCGTTCGAATAGATAACATCCTCGATGAGGATGTGGCCGAGCGAATTCGCGATTATTGCTTGCACCACCTGGCGTATGAGTACTTAACGAACGTTGAGGGCAAGCACGTCGTCATTTCCGCTGAGGAGATGAAAAAACTAAGCCAGCAGCAATTGAAGGATGTGCAACAGCACATCATGGCCGCCGCCGCTGATGGCATCGGATTTTTCTATTGCGGCTACAAGATGGATCGAGCACCCGATGATGCGAGTGACGAAAAAATCCGCTTCCTGCACAGCGTTTTCGATTTCCTGAACAGCGAGGAAATGCTGGCATTCATCGCTGACATTTCTGGCTGCGACGATCTGTTGAGCGCCGATGCGCAGTACACACGGTATTCCGCGGGACAATTTCTTACCCGTCACAGAGATGATGTGACGAGCGAAATGCGCCGGCTCGCCTACGTCTTATCCTTCAGCAGGGACTGGCATCCCGACTGGGGCGGGCTGCTGCAATTTTTTGAAGACGACGGCACGCCAAGAGATGCATGGGCGCCGATGTTTAACTCGATGGCGCTGTTCGATGTACGTCACATTCACTCGGTTACATTTGTCGCGCCGTTCCACAAACAACCGCGGCTATCCCTGACCGGATGGTTCCGGGCGAAACCGCTTTGAGCGCAAAGCCGTGCTCAACAGACGTTGGCGCCGGCCAAGGAGTTGATTTATGACTATGCATGTTATTGGGGTGGGCGTTGGGCGTACCGGCACCTATTCATTAAAGCTCGCCATCAATCGGCTGGGGCTGGGCCCGTGTCATCACATGGAAGAGGTGTTGCACAACATGCCTGCGCAGGTGCCACTCTGGTCGGCTGTGTTGGAAGGGAGTCCGAACTGGCCGGCAATCTATGACGGCTTCGAGAGTACAGTTGACTGGCCCACGGCCGCATTTTATCGCGAACTGCTCAAGGAGTATCCGTCGGCCAGGTTCGTCCTGACCGAGCGCAGCCCCGAGAGTTGGGCGGCCAGTTTTGGGTCGACGATTTACAAGTTGCTTGCTGGAAGGGATGAGGCGCCGGCTGAAATGCACGATTGGCTCGAAATGGCTGAACGCGTAATCGCCAATACAGGCTTTCCCGGCGGCCTCGATGATGACGACCTGATGAAGGCTTTTGTGGCTCACAACGAAGCGGTCAAGGCGACGATCCCGGCAAGTCAATTGCTTGTCTTTGAGGTGAAAGACGGGTGGGAACCGCTCTGCGAGTTCCTCGGCGTGCAAGTACCCGATGAACCGTTTCCACGCACCAACAACCGCGAGGAGTTTTGGGACCTGGTATCGGCTGACGCGTAACACCGCAGACCAATGCTGGCCGTAGGCATTAATCGTAGCTATCGCCTTTTGCATTGACGCATGTACGATCACTGCCGGGGAATTTTAACAGTTGGGTGGCTGGGTCGAACTCGGTAGCCGCCACTGAACTGACAGGATGGCGACGGTCTGCTGTTGATCCGAAGGCGGACAATCCGAAGCCTACAAATACATCAATTATGAAACGAGGGAAATGATCCATTGCAGAGGTTTTTGCCAAGAGTCAACAGTTCACAAATCTTCATGAGATTGGTTCCTGAGTGAATATGTCAGCTTTTTGGCTTTTTCGAACCGGCTGGTACGGCGTCGGATTATTGGCGGCTAGTATTCTGCTGGTACTTTTCGTTAGGCGATTGCGAAGGAAACAAGAAAATGTTCAGGCTGAGCTTCCGTCATTTGAAATACCTTCTGAAGAGGAACAAATCGAAGCGCTCATGGATGATAGCAACCATGATCTGGTCTGCTCAGTTCTCGGTAAAAAGAGACTGGATCCAGGGGACTACTACGCGGTGATGACGGTTTCGTTTCAGAGCGTTCTCAGATACGTTGAGTCAAACTATTCTGTTGACCAGATCGCTACCACTACGGAGAAGCTTCACGACGGCTACTACGCGTTGCCGATTGGGAGCACTTGGCACGTGTACTATCAAGAAAAAGGCGGGCGAGATCACGATCTGATTGCGCAATCGACTACTGATGTGTTCAGACACTACATTGAGTACTACTTGCACGTAAAACCGTGATCCACCGATTCTGGCCGAACTGAGCCGTTAGCGCATGTATGGCGTGTACGAATGCTCGCGACAAGAGCTGACGTTCAAAATGAAGTATTCCGAGGTTTCGATGTCGTACTCAACTGAGTTTGCCGCAT
>CAYLTW010000100.1:0-9095 GCA_964386735.1 uncultured Woeseiaceae bacterium | reverse complement strand
TTCTCCAGGTCATATTCGGCGTTTTCGACGATGGCGTCCGCCGCCAGCAAAGCGCTGCGAACTGCAGGACCAATGCCCTCACCCATATCGACAGATGCCAGCCCCACGGCATCTCCTACGATCATTGCATTGCCATTTCTGACGACATCGACATTGCCGCGCAGGTAGTAGCTGTAACCGCCTGGATCATATTGCACGTCCTTGATCAGCGCATCGCCCGCCAGTTTATTGGTGAAACCGTCCCAGTAGTCGTGCAGGCGTCGTCCGGACACCTTCATTTTTGCCGCCTTGCCACCGAGACCGACATTGATGTGCCCGTTGGCTTTTGGCACGTACCAGGCATAGCCAGGTAGTCTGTCGTCGAAAAACCAGAGATGGCATTCGTCACATTCCCAATCATAGGGAAACTCTTTTTCGTAAGTCGCAATTTGCAATTCCCTTGCGCGCGGATTCAGGTCGTGAAAGAACTCACGATACACGGGGCATCGCGTTCCGCCCGCGCCAATCAGGAACTTGCAACGGTATAAATCGTCAATGATGAATGCGCCGTTTTGCCTTTCGATTTTTCGGACCTGATGCTCATGCACAGTCGCACCGGAGCGCTGCAACAGGAAATCATCGAACTCGAAGCGGCGAATCGAATACTGCGTGGTCTTTTTCGCGAAATGAAAACGATTGATATGGAAGTGAAGCTTGTCAAAGCTCAGGAAACTGCACGGATACCTGTCGATATCAAATTCCAGGTCGTCAACAACCTCAGGTGTGATCCATCCGGCACAAAGTTTGGTTCTCGGAAAGCGGGCACGATCCAGAACAAGTACATCAATTCCCGCCTGACAGAGTTTCCATGCACAAGTTGAGCCTGCGGGGCCACCGCCGACAATAACTACATCAACGTCCTGCACGATTTGCCGGTTCCTTTTCGGAATTCGCCGAATACTGGTAATTGCGACTCCACGGCACGTCATTATTGCCGCCAGGCGCAAACAGGATCTGATAGAGCTGCAGGGTGCCAGACTGGAATGCAGAAGTTGATCCCGCCAGGTACAGACGCCACGCTCGCACGAACTCTTCGTTGTACATTTCCCGAACCCTGTCGCTTTCGATCTCAAAGTTGTGCAGCCATTCTTCACATGTTCGTGCGTAGTGGAGACGCAAATTCTCGACGTCCAGTATCGAAAACTTGTTCGGCTCGAACATCGACGTCATCTCTCCCAGCGTCGGGATATAACCACCGGGGAAAATACGCCTGGTGATCCAGGGGTCCGACAGTGTCGAGTGGCTGCGACCAATTGAATGAATCAATCCAAAACCGCCCGGTTTGAGGCAGCGATCGATGACATCACCCATTTCACGAAAATTCTTGAGCCCTACATGCTCGAGCATGCCGACCGAGACAAAGACATCACACTGCTGTGAAATCGATCGGTAGTCATCCTCGACGAACTCGACGCGGTCACTCAAGCCCCTGGCCGCCGCCTGTTCCCGGGCATAGCTCACCTGCTCGCGGGAGTTGTTATAAGCTTTGACATTAACGCCGTAGTGCTCGGCCATATGCACCGCCAGTGCGCCCCAGCCACAGCCGGCCTCGATGACCGTTTGATCCGGTTTCAGCTGAAGCTTGCGGCAAACATGGTCCAGTTTGGCTACTTGCGCTTCCGCCAGCGTCAGGTCGGGCTGCTCGTAATACGCACAGGTATAGACCATGCGTTCGTCGAGCCACATCTTGTAGAAATCGTTGCCGAGATCATAGTGACGATGAACGTTGTCCTTAGAGCGAGTCAGGGAATTACCTCGAATCGCACCAAGCAGGCTTTGCCACTTGCCAAGGTAGTAGCTGCGGTTGCCGCGCCTCGCGAATGCCCAGGAAACCTCGTTGAAAATTTCGAGAATATCCCCGTGGATATCGATTCCGCCTTTGCTGTAGCCCTCACCGAATCCGATGCGCAGTGAGAAAATCAGGTCCACGAGCGCGCGTCGCGTGTGAAACTCCACGGTCCCTACCGGCGTGCCGGTACCGAAGTAATACTCGGAACCATTCCACAACCTGATGGCAATTCGCGGATAGCCTACAAATGCGCAAATAAGGTTGGCGACCAGACGGTCAAACTGATTTGTGGAAATCGCTTGTTTTACATTCGCTTCCAAAACCTGCACCTCTCACGACGTTGTTCTTATTTGCTCCACGTGCGCCGTGGACTTAGCTAGTTTTCGCACAAATCCGAGGAATTTCCAAGTCGTATAGAGCGCAATACCTTGCTTACGCTGACTCAGGGATCAGGTCTCGATAGGCGACGCGGAACGTGCGCATCGATGAGGTCAGGGGATGGTTTAGCAGGCTTTGGTCAAAGGTAACTGGAATAGGCGTTGACGTATTTCGCCGCATTGTCGGCGGAGATCAGGACCGCTTTGCCGGTTTTCGGCAGGTCCGCGTGCAATGCCGCGTGCAACAATGCACCTGTCGTCGGGCCCACCATGATGCCTTCCTTGCGCGCGACTTCGATGCCCGCCTTGTAGGCTTCCTCGTCCGTGACCGAAATCAGATCGTCGAGCAAATTCCGATCGAGAATCTTCGGGAAATGTTCGTCCGGCAAGCCGGTGATTCGTTTCAGGCCAGATAGTTTGTGTTGCCGGCTCGCGGGTTCAACGCCAATGATCTGGATGTCGGGGTTCTGTTCCTTGAGAAAACGACCAACGCCACTGATCGTGCCGCCCGTGCCGATACCGGCGAAGAAAAAGTCGATTTCGCCGTTCGTTTGCTTCCAGATCTCCGGCCCGGTCGTGCGGTAGTGTGCCTCCACGTTGAGCGCACTCTCATATTGATTCGGACTGACATACCTGCCACCGTAAGCGTCGCTTTCCACCATGCTCTTGACGACCCCACGAGCACCTTCCGTCGGAAATATCGGGCAGAGATCATCTTCAACCTCGATTAATTCGGCGCCGAGAAAGCGCAGCAGTATTTTCTGCTCCTCCGGCGCGCCGTCCGGAACGGCGATCTCTATTGACGTATTTTGGGCATTGGCCATGGCCGCCAGGGCAATGCCGGTGTTGCCCGCCGAAGGCTCCACCAGAACCTGGTCAGCTTCGAGCTGCAGGCCTCTTAGCATGAAAAGCGCGGTGCGGTCTTTTATCGAGCCGAACGGATTCATGCCCTCGAGCTTCAACAGGATCTCGTAGTCATCATGTGGATTGATACGCTGGCTGAGCCGAACCATCGGCGTCGGATTATCCGGATTGGGTGCAAGATCGACGATGCTGTCGTACACGCGGCTCTCATTTCGGCCGTTCTTCGCCACGGCATCGTTGGCCGGGACGTAACCGGAATCCGGGAATTTTCTTTGCGTCTGCGCGCTCATGGCCTGCGCTCCAATAAATGCGGTGGTCTTTGCGTTGAATCGAAGTCTATATACCCGATGGGCATAAGCAATATCGCAGGCAGGCCGATTGGCTATGGCCTAATTCCATCAGGTTCTAAGGGACGAAGGCCGAATCCGTTTCAGTGGGCCGCCCACTCTGCCAGCGACAGTTTCTCTTTGACAAGCTTTTCGAGCAGCGGCGCCGGAGTCCAGTTCCCGGGGCCGAAACGATCGCGAAATTCGCAAACACGCTCAAGGACCTGCTCGAGGCCGACCTCGTCCGCGTAGTGCATGGGTCCGCCGCGATACGCGGGGAAACCATAGCCGTAGACATACACAACATCGACATCGGATGGTCGTTGAGCGATGCCCTCGTCAACGATTTTCAGCCCTTCGTTGATCAATGCGTAGATCAGCCGGTCAACGATTTCGCCGGCGTCAATTTCGTGCCGTTCGATGCCGAGCGACTCCGCTGCGTGTTCAATTACCGACAACGACACATCATCAAACGAGTAATCACGAGTGTCCGGGTCATAGCGATAGAAACCCGCTCCGGACTTCTGACCAAGACGCCCCATCTCGACCAGCGCATCCGCAATTCTACAGGCCTTCGGATCACCGCGATCTTCGGGCGCCAGGCCCTGTCGCGCTTTGTAACCTACATCAAGACCGGCGAGATCGAAAACCCGCATCGGCCCCATGGCCATTCCCCACTGCTGCATCGCTGTATCAATCGTATCCGGCGTAGCACCTTCGATCAGGCAAAGCTGCGCTTCGCGGCCGTAATGTTGCAACATGCGATTGCCGATAAAACCGTAGCAAACTCCCGATACAACCGGCACTTTGCGAATTTTCTTCGCCATCGCCATGCATGTGGCGAGTACGTCGTCCGCCGTTTCATCCGCGCGTACGACTTCGAGCAGCTTCATAATGTGTGCCGGACTGAAAAAGTGCAGACCGATTACGTCGGTCGGTCGGCGCGTCGCCGCGGCGATTTTGTTGACGTCCTGATACGAAGTGTTGGTTGCCAGGATGGCCCCCGGTTTGCAGAACTCATCGAGACGTTCGAAAATCTCCTGCTTCAAACCAAGATCTTCGAACACGGCCTCTACAATCAGATCGGCGTCGCCCAGTTCTGCGTAGTCGGTCGTACCCTGAATCAAATCGCGTCGCGCAACAGCATCGGCTTCGCTCATCTTGCCGCGCTTTACGCCGCCCGCATAGTTTCGAACGACAATCTCCAAACCCCGGCCGAGCGCATCATCGTTTACCTCGAGCAGCTTTACAGGCCAACCGGCATTGGCGAAGTTCATTGCGATACCGCTGCCCATGGTTCCCGCGCCGATCACGGCAACTGAACGAATCTCGCGTTGTGGCGTCTTCTTGTCGACCCCTTGCACCTTCGCCGCCTCGCGCTCGGCGAAAAACATGTGTCGCATACCAGCCGACTGCGACCCGGCCATGAGTTCAAGGAATGCCTCACGCTCAAACTGCAAACCATCGGGAAACGGTGATGTCGATGACGCTTCTACGCAGTCAACAATTCGCTGTGGCGCGATCTGACCGCGCGCGCGTTTAGCCAGTTGTTTGCGAAAATCCGCGCAGGCGGCGGAATCTGCGCCCGGGGCCGGCATTTCGCTGCTTCGGCGGCACCCTGCACCTTTGTCGACCAGCTCTCGTGTATAGGCCAGCGCACCATCACGCAGGTCTCCGTCTATAATTCTATCGACGAGTCCTTGCGCCTGTGCAGATTCCGCGGAAATCGGCTTACCGCTGGTAATCAATTCAAGTGTCGCCGCGATACCGGCAAGCCGTGGTACACGTTGCGTACCGCCTGCGCCAGGTAACAAACCGAGCTTGACTTCGGGCAACCCGACCTTGGCACTCGCAACCGCACATCGATAGTGGCTCGCCAGGCAAAGCTCGAAACCGCCACCCAGTGCGGTTCCATGTATGGCGGCAACGACCGGCTTGCTCGATGCTTCAATCTCGTTCAACAAGTCAGGTAAAAACGGCGCTTCAGGCGGTTTGCCGAACTCCCTGATGTCCGCACCCGCAACAAACGTGCGACCCTCGCAAATAATAACGAGGGCCTTCGATGCGTCCGCTTGCGCCTGCCGGCAGGCATCCTCTATCCCGGCTCTAACCGGATGCGACAATGCATTGACCGGCGGGCTGTCAATCGACATAACGCCAATGTCACCGAGCAATTCGTAGCTAACGGGTGTACCCATGTGGGCCCTGCTGTAAAACTGTTGATCCCGAACGGAACCCGATGATAGACCGTTGGAAAACAGGGTCACAAGTAGTATTGTCTCTTTTGAACTGCTCCCCGGAATGCGACAATGCTCGTGCCATCGTTGTCGCCCACATGGCGGGCTCCTACCAGTACGAACGGGCCGCAGCCCGAGAGAAAAGCATCCTCAAATGTACAAACAGCTCATAGAGCAAGCAGAAAGATATCTCAAGTCCTTGAATACCGGGGATAATATTGCCGCGCAGTTGAAGCGCATGCTGGCCAATCTCATGGCCAGCGGCGAAGCCAATGCGGACTCGGCGTGTCGCAAATTGAGGCTCAGCCGCCGTACCTTGCAGCGCCGGCTCAAGTCCGAAAGAACCAGCTTCCAGAAAGTTCTGCAGGAAGTCCGCGCCGATCTCGCCGTTCGCTACCTGTGCGATACGCGCCTCAAGGCACTCGACATTGCGATGTTACTCGGCTATTCCAACATCAGTTCGTTCACGACGGCATTCAAATCCTGGTACGACATGCCACCCGTTGAGTACCGCCAGAAAATCCTGACCTTCCCGTAATATCGATCGCCCGCATAGTTCGGCACTTTTTCGCCGTTGCCGGGGGCAATATCCCAGGTTTCCGTCAGCATCTGACGTCTTGTAAGCTGCGTCCGAACAGGTTTTTTGCGATATGATGCGCGGCTCGCTTGAGGAGGACTAAAATGCTGGAAAAGCTCCGGTTTTACATCGACGGAGATTGGGTGGATCCTGTGGAACCACGCACGCTCGACGTCGTCAATCCGGCTACTGAAGCAGTCTACGGTCGTATCAGCCTTGGCTCTGCCGCCGATGTCGATGTCGCCGTGGATGCTGCCAACCGTGCATTCGACAGTTTTTCCCGCACGACGCGCGAAGAACGCATCGATCTGCTGCAGTCGATCCTCGACGTTTTTAAAAAGCGGCATGACGATGTCGCCGAAGCGATCATGGACGAAATGGGCGCACCGTGGGGACTCGCCAGGGACTCACAGGCGGCAAGCGGCCCGCAGCACATTGGCGCCGCCCTTGAGGCGCTAAAAAAATATCAATTTGAAGAACGCAACGGCACAACGCTGATCGTTAAAGAGCCGATCGGAGTTTGCGGTCTCATCACGCCGTGGAACTGGCCAATCAATCAGATTGCGGTCAAGGTTGCGCCGGCAATCGCCGCCGGCTGCACGATGATTCTAAAACCCAGCGAGATTGCGCCATTTGATGCGATAATTTTCGCCGAAATTCTTCACGAGGCCGGTGTACCGGCTGGCGTCTTCAACCTGATCAATGGCGATGGACCCGGCGTCGGCACTGCGCTCAGCGGACATCCTGGCATTTCGATGGTGTCATTCACGGGATCAACCCGTGCCGGTGTACTTGTCGCACAAAATGCCGCTCCGACCGTGAAGCGCGTCGCCCAGGAACTGGGCGGCAAATCTGCCAACATCCTGCTCGACGACGCCGATTTCGACAAGGCCGTCAAAAAAGGCGCAGCGGAGTGTTTTGAAAACACCGGGCAGTCATGCAACGCACCGACTCGAATGCTGGTCCCCGCGGATCGCATGGACGAGGCAGCAGCAATCGCCGCAAGCGTCGCCGAGGCCACGGTCGTCGGTGACCCACGTGCCGATGGCACCGAGGTCGGCCCGGTGGTGTCCGAGGCTCAGTGGAACAAGATTCAGGGTCTCATATTAAAGGGTATCGACGAGGGCGCGACGGTCGCTGCCGGTGGTATCGGGCGACCCGAAGGCCTCGACAAGGGTTATTACGTGAAACCAACGGTGTTTGCCGATGTCAGCAATGAGATGACGGTTGCACACGAAGAGATTTTTGGCCCCGTACTATCCATTCTCCCCTACGAAGACGAGGACGAGGCAGTTCGCATTGCCAATGACACACCCTATGGTCTGTCCGGTTACGTTTCATCTTCTGATCTCGATCGCGCGCGTAAAGTTGCGGCGCGATTGCGCACGGGAATGGTTCACATCAACAGCGCCTGGCTGGATGCCATGGCGCCGTTCGGCGGCTACAAGCAATCGGGCAATGGCCGTGAATGGGGCGCGCACGGCATCGACGAGTTTCTCGAGGTGAAGTCGATCTACGGTTACGAGGCCCGCAAGTAATGAAAAGACTGGTTCTGGTTTTCGCGCTGCTGGCGCTCGTGGCGTGCGTGAGCGAATCCAACTTTCCCAACCCGACCGGCAAAGGCACGATTCGTGCGATCAATGCCATTCCCGCGTCGCAGCAAGTCGGGTTTCGAATCGAGGAAATGTCTGGGCTTCTCGGAAACTTGTTTTACAGGGACGCGAGTGCCGGCCAGCGCTTCGACGATTTTAGCTACATTTTCAACTTCGAAGTTTCGTTTTTCGGCGACATAACAACGACTCGTATCGCCAGCCCTACCCTGAAAGTTGACGCCAACAAGGACTATACGTTCGTGCTGACGGGTGATATTGCCAGCCCCACCGTGACTGTCTGGGAGGGCGACGAACGCAACTGGGAAGGCAGCGAAACTGTTTTTGAGGTTCGCTTCGCACATACCGCGGCAACTCTGGGCGATATCGATGTGTATTTCGCCGCCGACGGCATCGTGCCGGCAATCGGTGAAGAGCGCGGTACGCTGAGCTTCGGCGAGATTTTGCCACCGATAGATTTCGAGGCAGCCGACCTTGTTCTTTCAGTCACGCCCGCTGGCGACCCGTCGACCATCTTGTTTCAGTCGAGCGTTAATACCTACGTCGCGCAATCCGCGATGATCATCCCGTTTTTCGACGGCGACGAGCGCGACACAGGTTTGCTTGTCGCCCGCGTAATTAATGCACAAGGAAACACTGTTCCGATACCCGATATAACGGCGCTACCGACGGTACGTTTCATCCAAACCGTCATTGACCTGGCAAATGCCGATGTCTATGACGACGAAATGCTCACGAGCCTGTTGTTGAGCGACCATGCGTTTGGTGATGTCACCAACGACATCCAATTCCCCACAGGCACAACTAACCTTACCTATACTACTGTGGGTGACACGAGCGCCATCCTGTTCGACAGCGGAATTACTGCCGTAGCCGGCCTCCATTTCAACTTTGTGGTACTTGGCACGCAAGGCTCACTCGTTTCCCAGGCCCTTATCCCGGATCGACAATCCATATCAACCCTGGCGAAGCTAAGGCCGTATCACGCGGCACAAAATCACAATTCGCTGGACTTCTACGTCGTCGACGCAGGCATTCCGCTTGACGAAGAATCGCCGGCACTGAGGAGTATTGCTTATTCATTGCCGTCGCCAACCCTGGGGTACGTTACGGGTAGCTACGACATGTACGTCACGTTACCCGGCGACAAGACTATCGTCGCTGGCCCGGTACAGATCGATGTAGTTTTTGGCGACGTCGTCGAAGTGTTCATATTCGACACCGTTGATCCGGCAACCGCCGAAATCCGGATTCTCCCAAACCAGTAGGAGCCCGC
>CAYLTW010000099.1:0-9118 GCA_964386735.1 uncultured Woeseiaceae bacterium | reverse complement strand
CTGAGCTATCGGGGAATCGCTATTGAGCGCGGCCGGAATTTTCGTCCAGGCCCGACTTTAAGTCAAGCATAGAGTACGCGCTTCATGCGCGTTACCGCCTCTTTGAGAGTCTCCAGTGAGCACGCAAACGACAGGCGCATATAGCCTGGCGCGCCAAAGGCGCTTCCGGGCACGCAGGCGACATCCGCCTCGTTGATCAGCAGCTCGACGAGGTCCGTATCGCTGCGGAGGCCCTTTTTATCGAGTACCCCCGAAATTCGTGGGAACGCGTAAAACGTACCCTCGCCGGGGCGGCACTCGAAGCCATCCAGATCGTTGAGAGCTGCGACGATATAGTCGTGGCGCTCCTTGTAGGCCGCGGTCATTTCGGCAACGGGCGACTGGTCACCATCGAGCGCCGCCAATGCTGCGGCCTGTGACACGCTGCAGGCGTTGGATGTGCTCTGGCTCTGGATGGTTTTCATCGCCCTGATGAGTTTGTCCGGGCCGGCCGCGTAACCGATTCTCCAACCCGTCATCGCATAGGCTTTCGAGACGCCGTTAGTCGTTATCGTACGGTCGAAAAGCTCGGGACAGGCGGTCGCGAAACTCGCGAAAGGCTCATCCGCCCACTGGATATGCTCGTAGATATCGTCAGAGGCGATAACCACGTCCGGATGTTTTGCGAGGACGTCGCCCAAAGCCCGCAGCTCCGATCTCGAGTAACTGGCGCCCGTTGGGTTGCACGGACTGTTGAGAATCAGCAAACGTGTGTTCGGGGTGATCGCGGCGAGTAATTGTTCAGCGCTTATCTTGAAGTCGGCCTCCAGACCGGTCTCGATGATGACGGGCTCGGCGTCTGCGAGACGCACCATGTCCGGGTATGAAACCCAGTATGGCGCAGGGACGATGACCTCGTCGCCAGGTCCGAGTAGTCCGAGGCACAGGTTAAACAGGGCCTGTTTCGCGCCCGAGGTAACCAGTATCTGCGACATGCCGTAGTCGAGCGAGTTCTCGCGCGCAAATTTGCGCTGTATGGCTGCTTTTAGCTCTGCAGTGCCATCGATAGGCGTGTATTTCGTTGCGCCTTCAGCGATTGCCAGGACCGCCGCATCCTTGATGAACTGTGGCGTGTCGAAATCCGGCTCTCCGGCTCCAAGGCTGATGATGTCACGGCCCTGGGCGCGAAGCTCGGTTGCGAGCGCCAGCACGGCACCCGTTGGCGATGGCTTCACCCGAGCCATGCGTGACGAAACTGATAAACTCACTCGATTGCCTCCGATAAATGGACGCCAGATGGTACGTGAAACAACAACCTTGCCCAAGAAGTCCAAAGTGGATGATCGTGACCGGCTGACGCTGGTGTCGAATTACCAGCCCGCTGGCGACCAGGGGAGCGCGATTAGCGGACTTGTTGAAGGACTGGGCGACGGGCTCGCACGTCAGGTACTGCTTGGCGTCACGGGTTCCGGCAAGACATTTACGGTTGCCAGCGTCATCGAGCGGGTACAGCGGCCGGCGATCGTACTTGCCCCGAACAAGACCCTGGCGGCGCAACTCTATGGCGAGATGAGGGAGTTCTTCCCGCGCAATGCCGTGGAATATTTCGTCTCGTACTATGACTACTACCAGCCGGAAGCCTACGTGCCAAGCTCCGATACCTATATCGAAAAAGACGCGTCAATTAATCAACACATCGAGCAAATGCGTCTGTCCGCAACAAAAGCGCTGCTCGAGCGACGCGATGCCATCATTGTCGCAACGGTTTCCGCCATTTACGGCCTGGGCGATCCCGAAGCCTACTTCAGCATGGTGTTGCACCTCGTGAGAGGTGACCGCATCGATCAACGAACGATATTACGGCGTCTCGCCGAACTACAGTTCACGCGCAACGAAGTGGATCTGTCCCAGGGAACCTACCGGGTTCGCGGCGATGTCATCGATATTTTTCCGGCGGAATCCGATCGCGATGCGGTCAGGATCGAGCTGTTCGATGAGCAGATCGAATCGCTGGCTTATTTTGACCCGCTCACGGGCGAAGTTTCGCGGCGCGTACCACGCCTGACAATCTTCCCGAAGACTCACTATGTGACGCCGCGGGAGCGCCTTCTTGGCGCGTGCGAGCTCATAAAAGTCGAACTGGCGGATCGCCTGATTGATCTCCGGGAACGCGATAAACTACTGGAAGCTCAACGACTTGAGCAGAGAACCTTATTTGACCTCGAGATGATTCGAGAGCTCGGCTATTGTTCGGGCATCGAAAACTATTCGCGCTATCTCTCGGGACGCGACGTGGGAGAGGCGCCCCCGTGTTTATTCGATTACCTGCCGGCAAACGCACTGCTGATCATTGACGAAAGCCATGTGACCGTGCCGCAACTCGGCGCAATGTACAAAGGTGATCGATCCCGCAAGGAGACGCTGGTCGAGCACGGCTTTCGATTGCCCTCGGCGCTCGACAACCGACCGCTGCGATTCGACGAGTTCGAGGGACTGTCACCGCAGACTATTTACGTTTCCGCGACGCCGGGTGACTACGAGCACGATCATGCTGACAATATCGTGGAGCAGCTCGTCCGTCCTACCGGCCTGATCGATCCGGCCGTAGAGGTCCGACCCGCGAGGACGCAGGTGGACGACGTGCTTTCGGAAATTGCCAAGCGCGTTGCCGCCAATGAGCGTGTGCTGATCACGACGCTGACGAAGCGCATGGCTGAGGATTTGACGGACTATCTGCAGGAACATGGCGTTCGCGTTCGCTATTTGCATTCCGATATCGGAACGGTCGAACGCACCGAGATCATCCGCGACCTGCGCCTCGGCGCGTTCGATGTGCTGGTCGGCATCAATTTGCTGCGTGAAGGACTGGATATGCCCGAGGTTTCTCTGGTCGCCATACTTGATGCTGACAAGGAAGGATTCCTGCGCTCGGAACGCTCCCTGATTCAGACGATCGGGCGCGCGGCTCGTAATATAAATGGCACGGCGATTCTCTACGCGGACAACCTTACTGGCTCGATGAAGCGCGCGATGGATGAAACGGCGAGACGGCGCGAGCGGCAGCTCGCGCACAACGAGAAGCACGGCATCGAGCCTGCGACAATCGTCAAGCAAGTCGCCGATATCATGGAGGCCGGGTACCCGTCGCCGGGGAGGGGTCGGCGCAAGGTAGCCGAAGATGCCGTGTCGTATGCGACGATGGCTCCGGAGCAGCTACTGAAGCGGGCGGCTAAACTCGAAAAACAGATGTTGAAACATGCCCGGGACCTGGAATTCGAGGAAGCCGCCAGGCTGCGCGATGAGATTCGCCGCATTCGCGAAGAGGGCCTCGGAATCTCGGATCGCAAGGCCGGGTAGTGAGGCTGCAGGGGTCCGTTCAGGGCGCTGCGCAGGCCCCTTGCGAATAGTCCCGGGTTTCAGTATCTTGTGCCGCCCCTCGAGTGAGGGGCAGGGCCTTCAGGGCGATTAGCTCAGGGGTAGAGCGCCACGTTGACATCGTGGAGGTCGGTGGTTCGAGACCACCATCGCCCACCAGTTTGCATGTTGCATGCGACCAACAAAACTCCGGATTTTTTTGAAAAATTCGGAGCTTACATGGTTGTTTCCTGCAGTCCGGCTATATAGAATCGCGTTCCCGCGTTGTCTGTTGCCCAAAAGGGCAAATCTGGCTGTCGCAGGACCTGTTTTTGGCTGGAGGATTTCAGGATCGCAGTATCAAAGCGCGTACGGCGCAATGAAGAGATAGATGCCACCGAGGTGCGAGTTATCGACTCGGCGGGAGAACAACGGGGCGTATTACCTTTGGCACAGGCGATTGAGGTTGCCAGGGATGAAGGGCTGGACCTGGTGGAAGTCTCACCAAATGTCGACCCCCCGGTTTGCCGCATCATGGACTTCGGCAAGTACTTGTTCGAACAGAACAAAAAGGCCCAGTCCGCGAAGCGGAAGCAAAAACAGGTACACGTTAAGGAAATCAAGTTTCGCCCGGGAACGGACGAAGGCGATTACCAGATTAAATTGCGCAAGCTTGTTCATTTCCTCGAGATAGGGGACAAGACCAAGGTTACGTTGAGATTCAGAGGTCGGGAGATGGCTCACAAGGAATTGGGCGCAAAACTCCTGACCCGGGTTCGGGACGACCTGGAAGAATTTGGTGTGGTTGAGCAGCTGCCGCAGATGGAAGGACGGCAGATGATCATGGTGATAGCACCAAAGAAAAAGTGAGTAACGGTTGTTTTTCGGAGTGATCCGGGAGCGCCATTTACCCCGCCTGCGATGGCTGAAACTTGTTTACAGGTGGCAGTACGAAGCAAGGCCAAGAAAAGTGGAGACGACGAAATGTCGAAGATGAAGACTAACCGGGGCGCGGCCAAGCGCTTCCGGCGGACGGGCAAGGGTGGCTTCAAGCGTGCCCAGTCCCACCTCAATCACATTCTTACGAAGAAGAAGTCGAAGCGTAAACGTCAGTTGGGTTCGACCCAGCAGGTCGCGGACGCCGACGTCAAGAGCGTGCGTCGCATGCTCCCGTATAGTTAAGAGGAGATTGAGACATGGCACGAGTTAAAAGTGGCGTAACCGCCAAAGCACGCCATAAGAAGGTCCTCAGGAAGGCGAAGGGCTACTACGGCGCACGCAGCAAACTATTCAAGACGGCTAAACAGGCCGTCATTAAGGCCGGCCAGTATGCATACCGCGATCGCCGCCAGCGCAAGCGTCAGTTCCGCGCCCTGTGGATCACGCGAATCAACGCTGCGGCTCGCCTGCACGGCCTGTCATACAGCCGCCTGATCAACGGCCTGAACCGCGCTGAGATCGAGGTTGACCGCAAGGTCCTCGCTGATATCGCTGTTCATGATCCGGACGCATTCGGCGCAATTGCAGACGCGGCCAAGGCCGCTCTGGCTAAAGCCGCGTAAGCACCGCCGGGTCGGGCGCGGGCGACCCACCCCGACCCCGGACACGCCCACATGCAAGCAATGAAAGAGCTCGTCGAAGCGGCTGCATCGAAAATCGAAGCGGCCGGCGACCTTGCGTCTCTGGATGCCGTGCGTGTGCAGTACCTCGGCAAAAAGGGCGAACTAACCGCGCGTTTGAAAGACCTCGGTAAATTGTCGGATGAGCAACGACCGGCAGCGGGTCAGGAGATCAATCGCGCCAAGCAGGACCTGCTGCTGCGGATAAATTCACGGCGCGACGCGCTTGAAACGAATGCCCTGGAAAAGAAGCTTGCCGACGATGCCGTCGACGTGACCTTGCCTGGGCGCGGCCAGCACATCGGCGGACGTCACCCGGTGAGCCGGGCGATGGCGCGCATTGAAGAGATCTTTCTGAAAGCCGGTTTTGGCGTACGCACCGGGCCCGAAATCGAGGATGACTTTCATAATTTCACGGCGTTGAACATTCCTGATAACCACCCGGCTCGTGCAATGCACGATACGTTCTATTTTCCGGGCGGCAAGATGCTGAGAACGCATACATCTCCGGTTCAAATTCGTTCGATGGTGGCCGAGGGTGTGCCGATTCGAATTATTGCGCCCGGGCGCGTTTATCGATGCGATTCAGACCAAACGCATACGCCGATGTTTCACCAGGTTGAAGGACTGGTGATCGACCGTGACATCAGCTTCGCAAATCTGAAAGCGGCGCTGCACCAGTTTGTTGAAAACTTTTTCGAGCGCAAGGTCGAACTGCGGTTTCGGCCATCTTATTTTCCGTTTACCGAACCGTCTGCCGAAGTCGATATTCGGTGGGAAGAGGGTACCTGGCTCGAGATCCTGGGTTGCGGCATGGTGCATCCGAACGTCCTGGAAAGCGCCGGTGTCGATCCGGAGGAATTCACGGGTTATGCGTTCGGAATGGGCATAGACCGCCTCGCGATGCTTCGTTACGGCGTCACCGATCTGCGCACATTTTTCGAGAACGATCTGCGCTTCTTGCGGCAGTTCAGGTAATAGCCATGAAGATCGCGGAATCCTGGTTACGTGAGTGGGTAAATCCCGATATCGATAGCGCGTCGCTCTGTCACGAACTAACGATGCTCGGCCACGAGGTCGACGACGTCACGATCGAAGGTGAGGGCCTGGATGGTGTTGTCGTGGCCGAAGTTGTTGAAGTAGGCAGGCACCCCGACGCTGATCGCCTGAGTGTCTGCAAAGTGTCTACGGGCGCCGGTGAGCCGATCGATGTCGTCTGCGGCGCGAGCAATGTTGTGCAGGGCATGAAAAGCCCGTTCGCAGCACCCGGTGTTACGCTGCCAAATGGCGTCAAGCTTCGCAAAACAAAGATTCGCGGTGTCATCTCCGAAGGCATGCTTTGCTCCGCCGTTGAGTTGGGCCTTGGCGAAGAATCCGACGGTATTGTTTCTCTCCCAGGCGATGCGCCCGTCGGAACGCCGCTGGTCGACTATCTGAGTCTTCCGGACGCTGTTTTTGACATTGATCTGACCCCCAACCGCGGCGATTGCTTCAGCATGCTGGGTATCGCTCGAGACATCTCCGCCCTCACCAGGACTGAGTTGAAGAACTCCAGCGTAGCCAGTGTTGCAGCGACTATCGACGATTCTTTGCCAGTAGAACTTCCTGAGCCAGCGGGATGCCCCGTATTTGCGGGTCGCGTCATACGTGGCATCGATCCGAACGCCCGCTCACCGCTTTGGATGATTGAGCGACTGAGGCGGGCAGGCCTGCGCGAGATCCATCCCGTCGTCGACGTCACAAACTACGTGATGATGGAACTGGGTCAGCCCTTGCATGCCTACGATCTTGGCCTCGTAAAAGGCGCTATTCGACCTCGCCTCGCCAAAAAAGGCGAGACAGTTACCTTGCTGGACGAAAAAGAGATAAAGCTTGGCGAGGACACGCTCGTTGTAACGGATGACAGCGGCGTCATCGGACTTGCCGGCATCATGGGCGGCCTCAGCACGGCCGTGACCGACAAGACCACCGACGTTTTCTTCGAAGCCGCTTTCTGGCCGCAGGAATATATGGCTGGACGGGCTCGTTCCTATGGTATGCATACGGATGCATCGATGCGGTTTGAGCGCGGTGTTGACCCGACCGGGCAGGGGCGGGCGGTCGAACGCGCGACCGAACTTTTGATCAGGCACGCCGGTGGCGAGGCTGGACCGCTGGTGGTCACAAAGGCCGACGAACACATTCCGAAAGCAAAAAAAGTACACCTCCGACGAGCGCGTCTGTCGAAACTTCTTGGCGTCAGTATCGAAGACAAAATTGTTACCAGCATACTGCGTCGACTTGGTCTCGATGTTCTTCCTTCGAACGACGGTTGGGATGTAGTTGCACCCCAATATCGCTTCGATATTGCCATTGAGGCGGACTTGATAGAGGAAGTTGCCAGGATTCATGGTTATGACTCGATTCCGGAGATCACAGCGGTGGCTGAGACGCCATTGGCGATATCGACGGAAACGCGCGTTCCTGCGGCGACGGTTTCATCGACGCTGGTTGCACGCGACTACCAGGAAATCATGACCTATAGTTTCGTGTCGGCGGCGGCCGACAAATCGGTAACGGGTACCGAATCCAAACTCGAATTGAGCAATCCGATCTCCTCGGAGATGTCTGTCATGCGTGCGTCGCTCTGGCCGGGCATGCTCGAGGCGGCCGCCGGAAACGCAGCGCGTCAACAAGAAAGAGTCCGCCTGTTCGAGGTAGGCAATTCGTTTCATGGCTCGCCGGATGACCCACGGGAGGTGGTTCGGGTGAGCGGTCTCGCAAGTGGACCAGTGCTTGCCGAGCAATGGGGTAGCAAGGCACAGGCCATTGATTTTTTTGACATAAAATCCGACGTTGAAGCGTTATTGCGACTCGCCGGTAGCGATGAGCAGTTTGCATTTGTGTCGGTTTCGCATCCCGCATTACAACGTGGTCAGACTGCGAACATACTTCGAAATGGTGATGTAGTTGGCGTCGTCGGCAAATTGCATCCGAAAGTTGCCAAGCGTTTCGAGTTGAAGCGAGCTGTTTACGTATTTGAACTCGACGTTGAGAAAGCGCTGGCGACGAAGGCGCCGGAGGCGAAACCGGTGTCGAAATTCCCTGCCATTCGTCGGGACATTTCTTTCTTCGTCGACGAGAACGTCCCGTCTGCCGAGCTTGTCGAGGCAGTCGCTTCGGCAGCGCCTGATCTAATACAAAGTGTCAGAATATTTGACGTTTACACGGGTCCTGGAATAGAAGCTGGGCTAAAAAGCGTCGCAATAGGCTTGATTTTGCAGGAAACATCCCGCACCCTTACTGACGACGATGCAGACGCCGCACAGGCCGCGGCAGTACAAAAACTGCAACAAAAATTCGCGGCAAAATTGAGAGACTAGTCAATGGCGCTAACAAAAGCAGACATGGCGGAATCGTTGTTTAACGAACTTGGCCTGAATAAGCGTGAAGCTCGTGAACTTGTCGACATGTACTTTGAAGAGCTGCGTGCATCGCTCGCGGTTGGGGAGCAGGTCAAACTTTCCGGGTTTGGAAATTTTGATCTTCGGGACAAAAAAGAAAGACCGGGCAGAAATCCGAAAACCGGACAAGAGATTCCTATCTCTGCACGTCGAGTTGTGACGTTCCGGCCTGGACAAAAACTAAAGGCCCGCGTGGAAGCATATGCTGGAACCGGGGAATAACGACGAACTACCTACAATTCCTGGCAAGCGCTACTTCACCATTGGTGAAGTAAGCGATCTTTGCGCAGTGAAACCCCACGTACTGCGGTACTGGGAGCAGGAGTTCCCACAACTAAAACCCGTCAAGCGACGCGGTAACCGCCGATACTATCAGCGTCAGGACGTTCTGATCATTCGTCAGATTCGTAGCTTGTTGTACGATGAGGGCTTTACGATCGGCGGCGCGCGTCAGCGTCTTACCGGTGAGGATGCCAAGTCGGATGTCACCCAAAGCCAACAAATTATCAAGCAGTTACGAATGGAACTTGAACAAGTTCTTAAGATTCTGCGCCGATAAAATCTCTCCTTTTCACATCATGGGTCTGCACGTATGATGCGGCCTCGTAGCAGCGGCGCGTGCGCCGCTAACCCTCAAACGGTCGGGGCGTAGCGCAGCCTGGTAGCGCACCACAATGGGGTTGTGGGGGTCGGGAGTTCGAATCTCCCCGCCCCGACCAATTA
>CAYLTW010000098.1:0-9243 GCA_964386735.1 uncultured Woeseiaceae bacterium | reverse complement strand
GTCGCTCGCGGCGACCCGCTGCTGGCGCACGGTCTCTCTGCGCACAAAACGTTCGACGGGAAGCGCGTCGAGCATTTCGTTCGCGATTATCACGCCGGAAAAGCGCTCCGGAATCGCGTCAAGCCATTCGATGCGTGCGACGCTTTTCGAAGCCTCTACCCGCACGCGCCTGTCCTGGCGCTCCCTGAGATCAGCAGACACCTCGAGAATCTGGTAGCACTCCGGTAGTGCCCCAAGCGCATGCAGCTTCGCAAGGATATCAACGGCCAGAGCGCCGCTGCCGGCACCGAATTCGAGAATCGAACCGCCATCGACTTGGGCGAGCACCTCGGCGCACTGGCGCGCGACGACGGAGCCGAAAAGTGACGAAACCTCGGGTGCCGTAACAAAATCGCCATCGGGACCAAACTTTCTCGCGCCGGCCGCGTAGTATCCAAGACCCGGCGCGTACAACGCGTGCTGCATATACTCGGCAAAGCTGATGCTGCCACCCGAGTCCCGAATGCGCGCACGAATGAAATCCGCGCAATGCCGGCTGTGTGCAGCGCTATCGATGTCGGGTTTTGGCAATACAGAGGACGCTTCGAGTTGCATGACCTGGTCGAAGTCTTTCAGAATGTCGCCTTTATAGCGTGACTGGGTCGGGATGTCAGAAAAGCTGAATAACAAAGTCGCACTCGTAACCGGCGCCGCACGTCGAATTGGTGCGGCGATCGCCGGCAGACTTCACAGTGCCGGCGCTCGTGTGGCGATTCATTACCGGGGCTCTGCAGGCGTGGCCGAGGCACTTGCCGGCAAACTGAATACGATCCGGCCGGATTCAGCCGCCGTATTCCAACAAGACCTGCAGTACAGCGATGAGATGCCGGGGCTGATCGCGGATGTTACCGACTGGGGTGGCCGGCTCGACATACTGGTCAACAATGCATCGACTTTTTATCCCACGCCGCCAGGCGAAATCACCGAGGACCAGTGGGATGAGTTGATCGGCAGCAATCTGAAGGCGCCGTTGTTTCTGTCGCAGGCCGCTATACCCGAGCTTCGGCGCACGTCCGGCGTCATCATCAATATCGTCGACATTCACGCGCAAAGGCCGCTGCGCGATTACACGGTTTACGGGCTGGCGAAAGCCGGCCTCGCGATGCTGACGCGCTCACTGGCAAAAGACCTGGCGCCCGATATCCGAGTCAACGGCGTTTCGCCCGGCGCAATACTCTGGCCCGAAGACGACATGAGCGACGCCGTCAAGACGACTATTCTTGAGCAGATCCCGCTACGACGATGCGGTGATCCGGACGATATCGCCGGCTGCGTCCTGTACCTTGCGCGCGACGCGCAATATATGACGGGCCAGATTATCGTTGTTGACGGCGGTCGATCGATCGGCTGGTAGCGCCGCTCATTCTAGTACGCGTCGGCAAGTTCCCTGTGCGGCGGGCCGCGCCGCTCAAGCTTGCGTGTGCTTGTGCGGTACGCGGATTTGGCGACACCGCCCGGCGAAGACGCAACCGGACATGCGCCGGTCTGCAAATAGCCAAGCGCCGCTATCAAGTTCGGGTCACTGTCCGCACCGACCGCGATCGCCAGATCGTCCGATACGCTGCAATCCGCCGGCAAACCGCCGAAATAGTCGCCGAAATCGTTCGCATTGACAGTTTGAAATGCCGTCGGGCGAATCACCTTTGAGCAGAACTCGATGCCGATCTGCCCGACGGGCTTGCCGAATGTCCGATCGCCAATGATGGTCACTTCGACGTGCGGCTCCATGCTGTTCGTCACCAGCTCGCTGGCTGAAGCCGTGCCCTGGCTGGCAATGACAACCAAGCGCGATAAACCCATGGAATTCATCAGAATATTGAAGTTCTTTTGGTCATTGTTGCTGGCACGGTCGGCATTGAACAGGGTTTTCGAGAAAACGAGATTCTGCGCGACGGCGCCGCCGAGATAATCACCGAGTAACTCGGCCGTATTGACGAGACCGCCGCCGTTAAAACGCATGTCGATGATCACATCCGTGACAGCCGCGTTCCTGAACTGGCCGAAGACCGTGTCAAGCAAAGGATCCGCTGTACTGATGAACTGCGCGAACTCGATGTACCCGACACCGGGTGTACCCGCCACCGGAATGATCCGTGACTGCGGCACGGGATTGATCGTTACGATAGCTTTTGTAATCGATACCGTGAATTCGTTGCCGTCCAACTCACGCATCGTGAAGGTTACAGGCGACATGCCAAAAACCGCACCCACACCTTCGGCCGCCTCGATGTCGGCGATCGTGCGTCCGTTAAGCTCCAATATCCGTTGTCCGCGGGCAAGTCCGGCAGTATTGGCCGGGCTGTCGGTGAAGACGCGCGTCAGGCGCAGATCACCGGCCGCAAAAAATCGGGTGCCGAACCCGAAGCCTTCGAATTTGCCCTCTCCAAAAAATTGCGTATCGGCCTCCAGCGTATTGATGAAGCTGAAATCATCGAGCGGTTGAACGGTTATCAGGAATGCCAGTAGCTCCTCAGGACTCGAGTACGCGTTGATATCGACGTTTGCGGGCAGCAGGTTGTTCCAGAGATACCAATCGCGCATGACGTCCAGGACCAATTGCTTTTGGGCCGTATTGGAACAGTCTCCTCCCTGAGGAGGCGGGACAATGGCACCGTCTCCGCTACTGCATGCCGTGAGGACAGCAACCCCGATCAATATTAAGAACTTGTGCATTGGAACTCCCGAGTTTGTTCAATGGTATCTAAAGGCCGGCCGGCCGGGTGCGGACGTGTTAGCTAATTGACCACAAACCGGGACAAATTGTTGCGCCTTTTTACAGAATAACGTTGACCGGTCGCAATGGATGACTGGCGGCGTCAAATGCCTGCCAGTGCTCGGCCATCGTCTTGCCCGTAACCGGGTGTGTCAGGCCCGGGTCAAGCTCCGCCAGCGGGCGCAAAACGAAGCTGTATTTGAGTACGTCGCTGCGCGGCAACTTCAATGTCGGCTCGTCGACGACCCAGTCGCTGTAGAGCAGCAAATCGATGTCCAGCGGCCGCGATGAGAACCTGTTGGAACCGCGGTCGCGCCCGGCCAGGTCGTGTATTAACTCGGCCCGGGCCAGGATAGCCAGGGGCGTGTCGTCGGATTGCAGCCCGACGACCATGTTCAGGAAATCCGCGCCCTCGAAACCAACGGCGGCGCTTTGGTAGATAGCCGACTGATTCAGGTCGCCGAAATACCGGCGCAACTCCTGTATTCCGAGCCGCAAGTTATCTTCGGGGTCGATATTGCTTCCAAGCCCAAGGTATACCCTGGCCATCGTATTATCCTTGTGGTCGGGCCGGCAGACCCTTCAGGCTAATTCGTGCGTTCGCCGCGTTCAATGAGAACACCGACATCACGCGCACCGCGAATAGCGCCCGGTTTGTTGACCTTTACCCGAACCCAGGAAACTCCAAATTCGTCATTGACGATAGCCGCGATCTTTTCCGCCAATGTCTCAACGAGCTGAAACTCCGACTCGCTGACGAATTGCTGCACCCGTTTCGCGACCAGTTTGTAGTTCAGCGTGTCTTCGACGCTGTCGCTCGTCGCGGCCTTGCGAATGTCGGCCGACATTTCGAGGTCAATAACGACGGTCTGGCGAATCTTACGCTCCCAGTCCCAGATACCAATGACGGTATCGACCTTCAGTTCGTGTAGAAAAATGATGTCCATAGCGTGATTGTTGTTTCCTGGCTCTATTAGCCGGGGGCCGACAATGTATCGAGCGACCAGCGCGCATGTGCCCGTATTTCATCGGTCCGACCGGCATCGGCAAGCCGCAACGCTCCGGCCAGCGCAATCATCGCGCCATTATCGGTGCAAAACTCGAGCCGGGGATAGTACACGTCTCCGTCGAACTGCCTGGCGATTTCGGCGCGCAGCAGGCGATTCGCGCCGACCCCGCCGGCCACGACGATTCGCCGCGATTGTTCCTTTTCCGCCGCCTGCAGCGAGCGAGCGACCAGCGTGTCGACGGCCGCGCGCTGAAACGAGGCGGCAAGGTCCGCACGGGAGTTTTCGAGATCGCCCTCCTCCTCGATCTTGCGAACCATGAGCATGACGGCCGTCTTGAGACCCGAAAAACTGAAATCGAGCCCCGGCCGATTGAGCATCGGCCGGGGAAACTGAAATGCACTCTCGTCGCCCTGCCCGGCCAGCGTGGCCAGCGCCGGACCGCCCGGGTAGCCGAGGCCGAGCAACTTCGCTACCTTGTCGAACGCCTCTCCCGCGGCGTCGTCCCTGGTTGTTCCGAGGACCTCGTATTCGCCAAGACCGCGCACCGCGATCAGCATTGTGTGGCCACCCGACACCAATAGCGCCAGGAACGGGTAGTCCGGTGGATTCTCTTCAAGCATCGGCGCCAGAAGGTGGCCTTCCATGTGATGAACGGCAACGACCGGACAACCCCAGGCCATTCCCAGGCCGGCAGCCATGCCACTACCGACCATAAGTGCGCCAACCAGGCCCGGCCCGGCCGTATGCGCGATCGCATCGGGTTTTTCGATGTCCGCCTCGGCCAGAACCTGTTGAATCAGCGGCAGCAGGCGGCGCTGATGGTCACGGCAGGCGATCTCGGGCACGACACCGCCATAGACGGCATGCAGGTCAACCTGGCTGTGCAGGACATGCGCAACGAGGCCGCGGTCGGTGCTGTAAATAGCCACCCCGGTCTCGTCACAACTCGTCTCGATACCCAGCACATTCATAGGCCGCGCAGTGTACCCCAGCGACCCCGTAGGAGCCCGCCATGCGGGCGAAGTACGTGCCCCAGCCCGCGATCCGTTTTGGCCCTGGACGGGGTGCTTTTCATCGGAAATAAAGCGCAGCACAGCGAGCCATGACGATGACGCGTACCCTGCCTCGCTGCAACCTCCTGGGCATTGCATTGCGCAAGGCGGGCCGTTAAAATGGCCGGCTCTGCGTCCCAGCCTGGTGCTGGGATTATTTTTGATCGAAGGATGTGTCGGTTTCAATGCCAAGTGTACGTGTAAAAGAGAACGAGTATTTTGACGCTGCCCTGCGCCGCTTCAAGCGCGCCTGCGAGAAGGCCGGCGTACTGACTGAGCTTCGCCGTCGCGAGTTTTACGAAAAACCCACGCAGGAACGCAAGCGCAAGAAAGCGGCGGCCGTAAAGCGCCACCTGAAGCGTATTTCCCGCGAAGAAGCCAAACGCAAGCGCATGTACTAGGCCGAATGCCCGGCCGCCGACCTGCATCCGCATAGCAAGCCGTCGCGACTTCCAGATATCTGATTCGCCATGTCACTAAAATCCAGATTGACCGAGGACATGAAATCCGCCCTCAAGGCCGGAGAAAAAGACCGGCTCAAGGTGGTACGGCTGATCCTGGCCGACATCAAGCGGGTCGAGATCGACAGCCGTCAGGAACTCGACGATGCCGGCATACTCACGGTCCTCGAAAAAGCGATCAAGCAGCGACGCGACTCCATCAAACAATTCACAGAGGGCGGTCGCGACGACCTGTCCGCTATCGAGCAAGCCGAGCTGGAGGTCATTCAGACTTACTTGCCCGAACAGCTCAGTGACGACGAACTGGCCTCCCTGGTGGATGAAGTCATCGCCGCAACAGGCGCCGGAAATATCCGTGACATGGGCAAGGTCATGGGCATGATCAAGTCAAAAGCCGCCGGCAAAGCCGACATGGGCAGCGTCGGCGCCCTTGTAAAAGCGCGTTTGGCCTGAAACTTGCTTGGCTGGCGGTTCACGATAAACCCGCTATGCTTGTCGCATCCGGCCCTCGAGTTGCCGTAGAAAGAAAAAGCAGAAATTCAGACCCGCACTTACGGAGCTGGCGTTTAGAGTTGTATGGCCGGACTAATTCCCCAGAACTTCATCGATGACCTCGTCGCGCGAGCCGATGTGGTCGAGGTGATTGGTCGCCGTATTCAACTGAAAAAGGCAGGCCGAGAGTACAAAGCCTGTTGCCCTTTCCATGACGAAAAGACGCCATCATTTACTGTGAGCCCGAATAAAGGTTTTTATCACTGCTTTGGCTGTGGCGCGCATGGCACGGCCATCGGCTTTCTCATGGACTTTGATCACATGACGTTTGTGGAGGCTATAGAAAGTCTCGCCGGTTCGATGGGCGTCGACGTGCCGCGAAGCGAAAGCGACAAGCCGGCGCGTCGCTACGATGAATTGTTCTCACTCCTGTCTCAGGTCGAAAAACACTGGCAGCAGGGACTGCGTGACAACCCGGCGGCCGTGGACTATCTCAAAAACCGAGGTATCGACGGCGCCACGGCACAGCGTTTCGGCATCGGTGTTGCGGCGAACGACTGGAGCGCAGTGCTCGATCATTTCGGCAAATCAGACGAGGCAATTGATCGTCTTCTGGCTACCGGCCTCGTTATTCGCAAGGACAACGGCCGACACTATGATCGCTTTCGTGATCGCCTGATGTTCCCGATTCGAGATAGTCGCGGGCGTTGCATCGGCTTCGGCGGCCGCGTCATGGGCGACGGCGAACCCAAGTACCTGAACTCTCCGGAAACCGTGTTGTTTCACAAGGGACGCGAGCTTTATGGCCTTTGGGAAGCTCGTCAGGCGCTTAGAAACATCGACCGCCTGGTAGTGGTAGAGGGCTACATGGACGTCGTCGCACTGGCGCGGCACGGCATCGACTTTTCGGTTGCTACGCTGGGCACGGCGACAACGGACGAGCACCTGAACCGCTTGTTTCGGCTCAGCGAGAATGTCGCGTTCTGCTTCGATGGCGACCGGGCGGGCAAGAAAGCTGCATGGCGCGCACTCGAGACTGCGCTACCGCACATCCGCGACGGCAGGCAGGTGCGATTCGTATTCCTGCCAGACGATCACGACCCTGACTCCTACGTTAACGACTACGGCGCCGACGCTTTCATCAAGGAATTGGACGAGGGCCTCGCCCTGTCGGAATACCTGATCGGCGAGCTGGCCTCACAAGTCGATCTCGATACCGTGGACGGCAAAGCCCGGCTTGCCGAATTGGCGAAACCGTTGCTCGCGAAGGTGCCCGTCGGCGTCTATAGAGAGCTGTTGATGGCCTCATTGGCGGAGCGCGTCGGTCTGACAACAGAGAAACTCGAGCGATCCATTGCTCGAAAACAAGCTGGGGACCGGGAACCTGCGGCGGGTCGTTCGACAACAGCGCTGGGCCGCAAGATCGCGGCATTCGCCGGCAAGCCCTCGGTTGTTCGCCGGGCAATCACCCTGCTGCTAAATCATCCGCGAGCCGGCGACAAGCTGGACGTGGAAAAACTCGCGGACGTTGGCCGGCCCGGTGTCGAATTGCTGCAACGGCTTATTGAAACCGTGCAGGACGAACCCCATATTACGACGGCGGGATTACTTGAGCGATGGCGCCATGACGACGAAGGTCGCCACCTTGGGAAACTGGCCGCTATCGAAGTGCCCGTCGACGAGGACTTTGACGCAGCTGCCGAACTACATGACTGCCTCGATCAGCTGGCTGCGGCCGGACGACGCAAGCGAGTCGATCTTTTGATTGAAAAACAAAGGCTTAGCAATCTTAGCGACGAGGAAAGGGCTGAGCTTAGGCAGTTGCATTAACGAACACACAATAAATGCTAGATAGGTCTCTCGCATGCGAGTAAACTTGCCTGTTTGCATTTTTTAACCGGAGGTCGTTTCGTTTTGAGCGAAAAGCGTGCAGTGATTGGCGGGAACAAACAAGTTCAGCAACTGAAAGATTTGATTGCCCGTGGCAAGGAGCAAGGCTACCTGACCTATACAGAGGTTAATGACCACCTCCCGAATGACATTGTCGATCCGGAGCAGATCGAGGATATCGTCAACATGATTAACGACATGGGTATCGCCGTGCATGAGAAAGCGCCCGATGCCGAGTCGTTGGTCCTGTCCGATGCCGCGGCGCCGGATGATGATGCCGCGGAGGAAGCGGAAGCTGTGCTGGCCAGCGTCGACGCCGAATTCGGTCGTACGACCGACCCCGTGCGCATGTACATGCGCGAAATGGGAACCGTCGAACTACTAACACGCCAGGGCGAAATCGAGATTGCCAAGCGCATCGAGGACGGCCTCAACCAGGTCAAGTGGCACATGTCGCACTTCCCGCCGTCGATTGACGCACTGCTACTGGTTGCCGGCAACGTCCTGGCAGGCGAGACGCGGATGCAGGATCTTCTGGTTGGTTTCATCGATCCGAATGCGCCAGACGAGATCAAGCCACCCGTGCCGAAGTCTGAAGACGACGACGATGAGGAGGTCATTGACACCGGCCCGGACCCGGACGAGGTCAAGGCGCGCTTCAAAGTTATTCGTCGCCTGCACAACCGCGGAGTGAAGGCCATCGACAAGCATGGCTTCAAGGACAAAAGAACGATCAAGATCCAGGGCGAACTGGCAGATCAGCTCATGGAGCTTAAGTTGGCGCCCAAGCTTTTCGATGCGCTTGTAAGAAGCCTGCGCGGTGTTGTCTCGATCATTCGTACGCAGGAACGCATGGTAATGCGCATTTGCGTGCGCGATGCCGGCATGCCTCGCAAGGACTTCCTGTCGAGCTTCCCGAAAAGCGAGACCGACCTCGCCTGGGTAGACAAGCATATTCGCGCCAAGCGCAAGCACTCCTCGATCCTGGCCAAACTCAAGGACGACATTCTGCGTGCGCAGCGTAAGCTGCGAGGCGTCGAGGCCGACACACTGCTTTCGATTGCCGAGATCAAGGAGATCAATCGCCAGATGTCGATTGGTGAGGCGAAAGCCCGCCGCGCCAAGAAAGAGATGGTCGAGGCGAACCTGCGCCTCGTGATTTCGATCGCGAAGAAGTACACGAATCGGGGCCTGCAGTTCCTGGATCTGATTCAGGAGGGCAACATCGGCCTGATGAAGGCCGTCGACAAGTTCGAGTACCGTCGCGGTTACAAATTCTCCACCTACGCGACATGGTGGATTCGCCAGGCAATCACGCGTTCGATTGCCGACCAGGCACGCACGATTCGTATTCCGGTCCACATGATTGAAACGATCAACAAGCTCAATCGTATCTCGCGCCAGATGTTGCAGGAGATGGGCCGCGAGCCGCTGCCCGATGAGCTCGCCGAGCGTATGGAAATGCCCGAGGACAAGGTGCGCAAAGTTCTGAAAATTGCGAAAGAACCGATCTCGATGGAAACACCGATCGGCGACGACGAGGATTCGCATCTCGGTGATTTCATCGAAGACACTACCGTGCATTC
>CAYLTW010000097.1:0-9245 GCA_964386735.1 uncultured Woeseiaceae bacterium | reverse complement strand
AAAAAACCCAACAACCCCGGGCTCAGGTAGCGGTCTTCGTCAGATCTGCCTTGTCGGCGTTTTCTTTTTCGTCCTTTTCTTCTTTTTCGGGCGCGAGTGAATAGTCGAGCACGCCGGTTGCGATCATGTCGGTTGAGGCCTGGGCGACCGATAATTCGGTTTCAACTTCGCGAAGCTTGACTTCGGACTTCACGCTCTCAGTCGCACGATCACTTAGCTCGGCCCTCAACTCGCGAGTCTTCAATACCGATTCTTTGAGGTCTCTTGTCGTCTCATCCAGCTTAAGCTGCTGGTGAGAGATGACATTGTCGCGCTTGTCGACGCCGTCCTTCGTCTCATCAAGATTCTCATTAAGTTTCTCGACTTTTCCCCGCGAGGATTCCAGATCGGCCTGCGCAACACGCAAATCAGCTTCAAGCGATCGGATTCGGACATCCCGGGGATCGCGTTTTTTTGCGCGCGTTTTGTCGCCGAGGCGTGCACTGATTGCGGCAAGTACCCATCCAAGCAGGAACGCCGCGGCGATCATCAATAGCAAGTTGTGTGGGATCTCGACAAACATCGTCTAATGATTATGCGCTTTGCCTTTTCAGAAAAGGACCGGGTTCTCAATCTTGCAACCCGCTTCGGACGGGAAGCGGCGAACTGGACCGGCACCCCGGACTGTGTACCTCAGAAAATACTACAAAAACAATCACTTATCAATGCCATTCGAACTTATTATGTACCATGTTGTCGACTGCCTGACGGACCAGATCCGTGAAATCGGTAAATACACCGTCCACCTTTAGCTCGCGAAAGGAAAATTCGAGTAAGGCTGCAAACGATTCGAATCCATCCGGAAGCTCGTCTTTTCTGTAAGTAAACGGATGTACCTGCAAACCCGCGCGGTGCGCGCTCGACACGAGTTCTGTTGGCTCAGGCGATGCACCACGAATTCTATACAACAAGTTCAGCCAAGGTCCGATCGCATCAACTGTGTCGGCCAGCTTCGATAAACCACGAGCTGTTTGCAAGGTATTGAAATCGGTTGGACCCTCGCTCCAGCTGTTATCTCCGATTAACTGGACAAGACGCAAGCGGCAACCAAATTCGTGTCTTGCGCGCTCAAGCTCTGCGGCATCGAAGCACTGAACGAACGCCCCGTCAGTCGCAGTCACGTAGCCGTGCTGTTCGAGGACAGAAAGGAATGAAGGTGTAATGTCGACGCCCTGTTGCCGATGCCAGGCCGGACGCTTGATCTCCGCGTAGCAACCAACTTTGTTACCTGTCATTGCATTTAATGACCCGAGAAGTTCAAGCTCTTGCGCAAACGTGTGTATTCGAAAATCGCCGGTGCTCTGCGGAAATCGACCGGGAAAAACGACTGAGCCATCGGCATTCTGGCGCTCCTGAATTCGAATTGTGAGTAGCTCGTCGAGGTCGAAATCCCGGACGTAGTAGCGACCGTCCGCCCTCGCCCTGCCCTCGTACAGGGCCGCGACATTCGATACCCGATCGAGGTAGATGTCATGCAGGACAACGAGTTCGTCGTCCCTGCTGGCGACGACGTCCTGCTCAAGGAAGTCGGCACCCATCGCGTAGGCCAGGCCTTTTGCGGCCAGGCTGTGTTCCGGGAGGTAGGCGGAGGCTCCGCGGTGGGCGATAACAATCGGCCGGTAACTCATGTCAAATCTAGGTTATTATAATAACTTGTTGTTTTATTTAACTTCACCGTCTGCATCGTATCCGGGAAAATCGATCGTGTCCCAGCGATTTGTGTCTTCGAGGCGAGCGTGTCGCCTGAGCGAATCGGCAATATCGCGCGCGTTCCATTTGATATGTTCATTCGCGCGATCGACCAATTCCTGAGGCGTCTCCGCAAGCCCTCCAAATGGGCGTACAACTATCATCGGCTTACCGGCTGCCTTGCCGCCGTCCATCATGAAATTCATGAGATCCGGCTTGGACTCGTACAACGATGGCAGCAGAACCATGACCTCAGCCGCCTTGATTTGCTGAATCAGAATGTCCTTGGCCTCATCCATGCTGTTCGTCTTCGGCGCATCCTCTGGTCGGCTTACATTGATGTAGAAAAAGCGATCCACGGATTCGAGAAACTCGAAAACCCGAAGGTAGTCGTCAGATTCGCTAAACGCGTGAGTCACGAAGACTCGGATGGGGTTGTTCTCGGACACAGGAAGCTCCCTGAACGATGTGCTGAGCCAATTCTATCCAATTCCTGCGACTTTAGGGTATCGTAGCCGCGCATGCGACTCCTCTTGTACAACATCCGATACGCCGTGGGCGGTGGTGCGAGCATGCACATGCCCCTGCCGGGTGCCGGCTACGTGCTCGGCAACCAGAATGTGTTGCCGGCAATTACAAAGTTCATCAAGTCGGTGGATCCCGACATTGTCGGCCTGATCGAGGTGGATACCGGGTCGATCAGAAGTCGCATGGTCAATCAGGCAGAAAAGATTGCGGCCGATCTCGGGATGAATACATCCTACGAAACCAAGTACGGCCAAAAATCCATCAACACGATTCTGCCGATCGTACGCAAGCAGGGAAACGCCTTCATGGCCGCACAACGCGTCCACGGCGAAACCTTTCATTACTTTGACACCGGTATCAAGAGACTCATAATCGAGCTTGAGATGAGCAAGTTCGCGGTTTTTCTCGTTCACCTTTCGCTCAAGTATCGTCATCGGCACACGCAACTTCGCCGTCTCTATGACCTGATTGACGAAACCGAAAAACCCGTCATTGTGGCTGGAGATTTCAACACATTCTGGGGCCAGAACGAGATATATCTATTTATGAAGGCCGCCGGCTTGAGATCTGCCAATTGTGATGGGCATCCAACCTACCCAAGCCGCTCGCCACGCAAGGAACTCGATTTTATTCTCTATCAGGACGGCATCAACGTGACGCATTTCGAAGCGCCTGAAGTTCGTTATTCGGACCACTTGCCGCTTGTTTGTGACTTCGATGTTGTTTAGACACTTACATGGGATAAAGAGAACCCTATGACGATGATGCACTGGAATTTCGAGACCGATAGTGATGACAACGCCTGGTTGAAAATCGACAAGGCGGACAGCGGTGCCAACGTACTGTCCAGCGCGGTCTTGCTGGAACTCAATGACTTGCTTGAGCAGTTAGAAGGAAATCTTCCACGTGGTGTCGTCGTGTACTCAGGCAAGCGCAATGGTTTCGTTATGGGCGCGGACATCAATGAATTCACAGAGATCGAAAACCCGGATCAGGGCTACGAACTGATTCGGCTGGGGCAAGGCGTACTTGACCGGCTTGAGGCGTTGCCCTGCCCGACTGTCGCGGTGATCAATGGATTTGCACTGGGCGGAGGACTGGAACTCGCAATGGCTTGCGATTACCGCGTCGCGCTCGCCAGCGATGAACGCATACTCGGACTGCCCGAGGTTCAACTCGGTATCCATCCGGGTTTTGGCGGAACTGTGCGAGCAGTCCAGATTACTGGTGTACGTCCGGCGATGAAATTGATGCTCACCGGAAGTCCGATAAATGTGCGAAAGGGACTCGCGATAGGACTGATCGATCGCATCACGAACGAGGAGGACTGGCGAGCAGCGGCGAAGAGTATGCTGAAGTCCGGCGCTCCGAAAAAACGGGCGCCATTTGTCGAGCGTTTGCTAAGTAGTGCCACTTTACGTCCGTTCATTCGCAACGTACTGCTGAAGCAAGTCGCGACGAAGGCCAAAAAGGAACACTACCCGGCGCCGTACGCAATCATTGATCTTTGGTCCCGGTTCGGTGCGAAAGGCGCTGTCGCCTTTGAGGCCGAGGCGCGCTCAATCGCCGGGTTGTTCTGTACGGATACATCGCGCAATCTCGTGCGTGTTTTTTTCCTGCAGAACAAGCTCAAGGCTCAGGGCGACAAGTCCGCGCCGAAAGTACGACGTGTACACGTCGTCGGAGCTGGGGTCATGGGCGGCGATATCGCGGCATGGTGTGCTTTGAACGGCATGACGGTAACGCTCCAGGATCGGGAGCTTAAGTACATCGAGCCGGCACTAGGGCGCGCTGAAAAACTATTCGCGAAACGCGTCAGAGACGACAAACAGCGGGCTGAGACAACTGCGCGCCTGACGGCCGACGTCGAGGGCAAAGGTGTTGCGAATGCCGACCTGATCATTGAGGCAATATTTGAGAACCTGGATGCCAAGCAGTCGCTCTACCGCGAGTTACAATCCGGCATGAAAAAAGATGCGCTGCTCGCGACCAATACGTCGAGTATTCCGTTGCAGGAATTGCGCACGGTGCTCGACAAGCCCGACCGGTTTATCGGGCTTCACTTTTTCAATCCTGTGGCACAAATGATGATTGTTGAGGTGATTCGTTGCCAGGATACGGCCCGCGCTACGCTCGATATTGGGATTTCCTTCGTAAAGGACATCCGCAAATTGCCACTTGAGTGTAAGAGCGCGCCCGGATTTGTCGTCAACCGAATTCTGGCGCCGTACATGAGCGAGGCAATGGCGCTGGCTGAGGAAGGCGTGGCGTTGCCTGCAATCGACAAGGCTGCGGTCGATTTCGGCATGGCGATGGGTCCCGTTGAACTCGTCGACAGTGTCGGGCTCGATGTAGCACTGGATGTTTCAAAGATTCTCGGAGCCAGCATGAAATCGGTCGAATTTGAGCGACTGGCGACAATGGTTGACGCCGGACATCTCGGGCGAAAATCTGGCAAGGGATTCTATGAGTGGGTTGACGGCAAGGTCGTGAAACCCGCAATCGACGGGGAGGTACCGGCCGATGTGCAGGATCGCCTTATTCTTCTCATGGTCAATGAAGCGGTAGCAATCCTGGCTGACGGGATTGTCACCGATCCCGATCACATCGATGCGGGCGTCATTTTCGGGGCTGGATACGCGCCATTTCGTGGCGGACCGCTGCAATACGCGCGAATGCTCGGGGTGGACGTAGTGACAGCGCGCCTGCGCGAGTTGGCTGCTACCTACGGCGAGCGCTTCGAGCCGAATCCGGGTTGGTCAGACCTTTGACGGTGTAATTCCCGGTCCCTTAAAGTAAAGTGTGCGACGCTTCACGATGCGTGTGATCTGGAGTACCGGAAGTTGTTGAATTAAAGGTAGAATACTCGCTCAAATTCGAGCGAAACAGGACACTTATGACAGAGGAGCAGATGACAACGGAACTGCTCAAGCGATTTTCGCCGCTGGATGGACTCAAACGCGACAACCTTGCTGCACTGGCTCGCAAGGTGCAGGTCCGTGAGTTATCACCCGGCCAGGTCCTGTTCAAGGAAGGCGATACCGAGAAGCGCACGATCTATATCGTGTCGGGCATTCTCGAATTGCAGGACCAGGGCAAGATTGTCGGCACCGTCGAAGGCGGTACTGACTTCGCGAAAAACCCTGTTGCCCCGGTTTTTCCGCGCCGCGTATCCGCGAAAGCGCGTGATCGGGTTCAGTTCATTTCGATCGACAGCGATCTGCTTGATGTGATGCTGACCTGGGATCAGACCGGTACCTACGAAGTGTCCGAATTTCACGGTGAAGATGACGCGGGTGGTGGCGCCCAGGACTGGATGACAATGCTGCTGCAGACCAAGGCGTTTCACAAGATTCCGCCGGCCAACATCCAGGCGATTTTCATGCGCATGCAGCAAATCAATTACAAGTCCGGTGACATTATTCTCAAGCAAGGCGCCGAGGGCGACTATTTTTATGTCCTGACCAGGGGTTCTGCCCTGGTGACGCGTGAGACGCCGCTGAGCAAGGATGGTATCAAGCTGGCCGAGCTGGCGGTTGGCGACACCTTTGGCGAGGAGGCGCTGATTTCGGAAGCCAAGCGAAATGCGACGGTCACGATGGTATCGGACGGGTCGGTCATGCGCCTTGGCAAGGAAGACTTCAAAAAGCTGCTAAACGAACCGATGCTGGACTGGGTCGACGCAGCGCAGGCGCAGAAGATCGTTCAGGAAGGCGGTCTGTGGTTGGACGTTCGTTTGCCAAGCGAATACGACAATCAACATATGGACAATGCCATTAACATTCCGCTTTATTTCATGCGCCTGAAAATAAATACGCTCGATCATGATCAGAAGTACGTTGTTTGTTGCGATACTGGCCGCCGTAGCTCGGCGGGTGCCTACATTCTCAGTGAGCGGGGGTTTCAGGCTTACGTATTGCGCGGCGGTATTAACAAGGAAGCTTAGCGATTCGCCCGCATGCGTCGTGCCCTCCGGGTAGCGGGCTCCAACGGTTTATTCGCTTACATTGTGTGAGTGGGTTTGTCGCCGCCGAGGGCGCCGGCGAGATAGTTCTCGATTTTCTTCTGCGTGTTGCCCTGATCCTGGTCGCTGAATTGCACGCCGATACCCGCCGTGCGTTTTCCCTGGGCGCCTTTGGGCGTCATCCAGATGACGGTTCCGGCCACCGGGATTTTCTCTTCCTCACCCATCAGGTTCAATAGCATGAATACTTCGTCGCCAAGTCGATAGGAACTGGCAGTTGGGATAAACAGGCCGCCGTTCACCACGTACGGCATGTACGCCAGGTATAGGGCGCTCTTGTCCTTGATTGTCAGTGTCAGCAGTCCCGGTTTGCTCATTCCATCACCTGTTTATCCAGACCCGTAGCCCAGTCTATCAGCAGCCCCTCAAACGCCGTTTGGGCATTCCAGGAACCGCCGGGCTGTCCGCGAAGCCTGTTTATCCTGTCTAGATAGCAAAACAGGTTTCGCCTGTCTATGCGTTGCAACACAGAATCGCCAATCGCGAGTCCGTGGGACCCACTGGCGCCGCCGTGAAGCGCGCGGATGGCCATTTGTGTCTGTCGCGAAAGCCAATCCAGCACGAACGCGGGCTCGATTTTCGCCCACGATGCGGCTATCTCAATCGGTGAGGCCGCTCCGTCGATTACGCTCGCATAATCCCGTGCCATCGCGTTACTGGTTTCGACGCTCTCGGCTGCGCCTATAGCGGCAATCGGCGCATTGCCGGCAACGCGCAATGGCTCGATCCATTGTCTGCCTGGATGTAGCCTGGCGAGCCACCGCAGTCCTTCCTCCTCACCGGGAACGCGGATTTCTATGCGCTGGCAACGACTGAAGACGGTTGCGGGCAATCGGCCGATGCGATCCGCAACCAGGATCAGCAGGGTATCGCCTGGTGGCTCCTCCAGCGTCTTGAGCAGGCTGTTGGCCGCCTCAGTGGTCATGATGTTGGCGGGTTCAATGATGGCGGCCTTGCCCTGCCCGTCGTGGCTCGTGAGCGCCAGATCCTGTACCAGGTCGCGCACCTGCTCTATAACGATCGACTTCTTGTCCTCAGGACGCAACAGCCAGTGGAGATCCGCATGTACCGGTCGCTCGAAGGGGAATTGCGGTAACTCGTGCCTGCGGCCAATGCCGAGCTTCTGAGAGACCATCCACCTGGCAGCGGCGCGTTTGCCGACACCGTGCGGGCCGGCAAGCAGGACGGCATGCGGCAATCTACGCTGGCGAGCGCGATCGAGCCACTGTGTCGCAAATGCTTCATGCCAGGAAATATCTATAGTTTCATTCTCTTATAAAAAAAACTTAATGTCATTTATTGCCAAGAATCATACGCGCGACAGCGTCGATGGATGCGCTGACCTCTTCGAGCGTACCGGACGCATCGACAATAACGAATCGATCCGGCTCAGAATCCGCCAGTTGCAGGTAACTTGTCCGGACCCGTGAGTAAAAGTCCGCTCGCTCCACATCCAGCCGGTCCGGATTCCCCCGGGATCCGGCCCGGGCCATTCCGGTTTCCACGGGTGCATCGAGCAGGATTGTCAGGTCCGGATGAAGATCGCCCAGCACCCAGTCGGCCAGTTCGTTCACCCGCTCCATCGGAATACCACGACCACCGCTCTGATAGGCACGACTCGCATCCACGAAACGATCGCACACGACCCATGTGCCTGCCGTTAGCGCGGGTCGAATGACGTTTTCAACCAGCAACGATCGTGCCGCAAACATGAGCAGCAACTCGGCGATATCGGGTATGGGCTCTTCGCAATGTCCAAGTACGACGTTGCGAATCATTTCGGCCGTTGGCGTACCTCCTGGTTCTCGGGACGTTATTACCTTGTGGCCTTTGCCTTCGATGAGTTTGACCAGCCGCTGCATATGTGTGGACTTGCCGACGCCCTCAATGCCTTCAATCGTTATAAATTTCCCATATTCCATGTTGTTCGCCTAGCGGCGCTGCTCCCTCATGCGCTTCAGGTACTGGCGTACCGCAGCGTCATGCTCGTCCTTGGTTTTCGAAAACTCGTGGCTGCCATCCCCCAGACCTGTAGCAACGAAATACAGTTCCTCGCCCGTGGCCGGATGCAAGGCCGCATATATCGCCGCCCTGCCCGGCATTGCGATAGGTGTGGGCGGCAGGCCGCGCCTTGTATAGGTGTTATACGGTGTGTCTGTCCGCAAATCGCGCCGCGTAAGATTGCCGTTGAAGTCCGCTCCAATACCGTAGATGACGGTCGGGTCGGTTTGCAGTCGCATTCGCTTGGAGAGGCGGCGCGCGAATACGCCGGCAATCTTTTCGCGCTCGTCTGCGCGAGCAGTCTCCTTTTCGACGATCGACGCGAGTATCAGAGCTTCATACGGCGTCTTAAGCAGCGACGACGCGTCTCGAGCAGCCCATTCTTCCTCGAGCGCTGCTTGCATGTGTTCATAGGCCTGAGTCAACAAGGCTCTATCGCTGGTTCCTTTGGGAAACAGGTAGGTCTCGGGAAGAAAAATACCTTCGGGAAATCGGACTTCAGCGCCGATCTCACTCAAAAGCGACGGCCAGTCCTCGTCCGTCATCAAGGCGTTTATCTGCGGGTGTGCTTGTAACGCACGCATAAGATCCCGATGGTTCCAGCCTTCGATGATCGTGAATGAGTACAAACGTACGTTGCCTGAGGTAAATTGCTGCAGCAGCGCAACCGGGGTCGTGCCGGCCTCAATCAGATATTCGCCCGCCTGGATCGAATTTGCCTTGCCAGTCCAGCGCGCATACAGGCGCAACAGTTTCGCATTGGACACGATGCCGGCTTGCTCCAGTTGCCTGCTCACCTCACCGAAGGCTGTTCCGGGTTTAATTTCGAATGTCGCCCCGTTTGTGGCAACTGTGACCGGCGTCGACAGAAATCCCTGCACATGAACCAGAACAAATGAAGCCGCGCTGATACCAATGGCGAGCAAAACTGCGGCAGCTATTCCAATGCGATTCAAAGAACGCA
>CAYLTW010000096.1:7135-9247 GCA_964386735.1 uncultured Woeseiaceae bacterium | reverse complement strand
AATCGTCATTGAGGCTCATTGACAAAGCGAAACGCCGATACGCCGTCGCGGCACTGACATTGTCGCGATGTCCCATTTCATTTCCGCCACGATTGCCTACATAGCGGGCGATATGCAGGTCTTCGCGTCGCGTCACCTCGAATGCAAATGCTTTTTGAATCATCGGTGTGATCCGGCCCCAGAGACGCTCGTCAAGAAACGCCACAGTCTCCTCGTCCTTAATGATCTGGTCCACCCTGTCCTGCCGATCGTGTTCATACACGGGAATCTTGTAGTCGCCGGCGATCTCGCCAGGGTGCGGCGGTCGAACCATTAACGGGCCACCCGTTTCGAACGACTGAATAAGCTGTCCGCACTCTTCGCGCGACAAAACATTTGGCACCATCAGAATTGGTGCGTGTGGCGGCGCCCACCGGGCTTCCTCCGCCACCTGGGCGTTTTTGAGTAGATCCATAATTGTATCGACCGTTGCATTGATGTCATCGGGTGTGTCAAACCACACCCTTACCTGACGATAGGGCGTCAATACGACGATGCGTATCGCCGTGTCATTTTCCTTGTGAAGCCCGTAGGACGCGAAAACCGCCCCTGTCGAATCGCCGGCGACCGGCCAGGCGAACCCGGATGCCTGTTTTAGCGCCCGATTGTGTTCCGCGTCGCTCGTCGAACTGATTGCGACGATCGTCGCATTGAGATTCACGAGCCGGGAACGTTGTTCCGAGAACGCCCGCAGCACGGAACCGGCTGTCTCTTCGGCAGGCTCGTTCAAGAAGATCAGTAGCAGCGATTTTCCAGACAGGTGATCGTCGGCCGAGCTCAGTCGCCGGCCGTCCTCGTCCCGGATTTCGAATGGCATGGCCAGCGCGCCGGGCCAGAGCGGCTGAACATAGGTGCCAATCTGCTCGGCAGCGATTTCGTAGGTTGGGCGGTTATCCGGCATGGCTTTTCACTCGGCGACGACTGAAGTCTACACCACTCCGGCAGGCCGACTGAACGGAGAGCCCACCTCAGTTAAGCGCCTGGACGTAGAACAGACGCAGTGCTGTCACGGTGATCAATACCCGATAGGCGAGTCGAAAAAACTTTTCCGACATTCTGTCCACGAGCTGTCGGCCCAGCCAGGTACCGGCGAAACTCACTGCAACGGATGCGCCGATCACCATGAAATAGGGCGAGTAATCGAAGCCGTTCATCGCATAGGCCGAGATCTTGAACAAGCCCATGCCGGTCAGACAGCCTCCGGCCGTACCGATGATCTGCCGGCGCTTGAGTTTCGTGTGCAGGATAACGGACTGGAATATCGCGCCATACGCGAACAGCGTGGCGAGCAGGGAGTGAAGAAAGCCGACGACGAGCCACGGATGCCGAATCCTTGGGCGCCAGCTAAGCTGCGGCAACCAGATGGCGACGAGCATGACGCCAGCGATTGCCATGGCGATAAATCTGTCCGGCAACTCGAAATAGACCTTCGCTCCTATATTAGCGCCTGCGATGCTGCCAAGAAGAAACGGCCAGACTATTTTCCAGTCAACGAATTCGCGAAACAGCAGCACGCGCATCGTTGTTGATCCCAGAAGCAGCGTCGAGTGAATCGGGACAACTGCTGATACAGGGAGAACAGTGGACGTCACCGCGAGAATAATCAACGCGCCGCCTGCCGAGAACGCCGCATTAAACACTGCGGCGACGAACGAGCCGACGACAAGAACCGCGAAACCTGCATCCAAATCCAGCACAGCGCCGCGAATTCTACGTCATAATCGGCCCCGCTCTCCACTCCCCGGTTTATTCACACTGAACGTGGTCGTTTACCCATGCGCATCCGGTCTGCGCCCAGTATTCGGTCAAACCTGCCGACTCAAGCAAGTTTGGAAATTCCCGGTGTTGGCGCAAAACTCGGAGATTGTCGCTGAACATGACTTCAAGGCCGGTTTCGAAGTCCTGCCCGATTCCATCGATCGACGACGCCGTCTCGAAGGCACGGTCGGCCTCGCCCAGCGTAGCCCAAAGCGTCATGATCATGTATTTGGCCATGCTGCCATCGGCTTCAAGTTTTGAAACGAGCGCAACGGATTGAGCATGCAATGCGGGATCCTCAAAACCATCGTACAC
>CAYLTW010000096.1:0-7035 GCA_964386735.1 uncultured Woeseiaceae bacterium | reverse complement strand
TCGGGGGCCTGCTCGTAGGCCAACCGGGCCTGTTGCAGCGCATCGTCACGACGCCCCACCGTCCCGAGAAAGCGTGAATACCAGTTTCGTGTTAGCGGATACACGGAATCCGCGTTCGCGGCAAGTTCGAAGGCCGCATCGGCTTCAGCCCACTCGCCACACTTGTGGTGAATAAAACCGAAAACCGTGCCCGCCGTCTCGCGGATCTCCGGATCCGCAGCAATGCCGGCGTTCGTTGTTTCCGCAGCCAGGTCGTACATCGATTGAAACGACTGCGAGCTATCGTACTCCGGCAACAGGAGATACGCGTAGGCCAGGCGAAGATAAGCCGGGCCAAACACCGGATCCAGCCTTATCGTTTCCTTGAACAATCGTATCGACTCCTCAACAGCCGCACGCGTGCGACGTTCGAACTGGAACTGTCCCTGGGAATATGCGACGAATGCCTCGGAGTTGGCTGGCCGACTGGCAGAACGAACGGGCTCGCCATTGGTGCCGACAATCGCATGCTCGACCATTGACGCGACCTGCTCCTGAAGCGCGAACACGTCGCCAACCGACCCATCCAGCTTGTCCGACAGGATTACGAAACCGTTATCGCCATCGATGAGTTCGGCCGAGATGCGCAGGCGATCGCCGATTTGCTGGACACTGCCGGTCAGTATGCCATCCACGTCGAGCGAACGAGCGATCTCCAGCGGCCGCCGATCGACCGGCAGCGGTTCGCGAAACTTGACGATCTTTATCTGCGCCGTGTGCAGAAGCGTACTCGTCAGCTCTTCCGAGAACCCGAAGCACAGATACTCTTCGGTAACACCTGTACAGGAGAACGGATAGATAGCAACGGAGCGCACGCCTGTTCGCCCGGCATCCGGCTCTGCGAGGTTGCGAACTCCGATCGCTACCATAGCTGCCAGTATGGCAAGGGCTCCTGCGGCCCAGGCAATCCGTCCAGGCCTTCGGGTCGTACGGTGCTCATCCGCGGGCGACGTCGAGTTCGATACCCGGATCGGCATCATCAGCCGGTATCCAAGCCGTGGAATATTCTGAATGTAGGTGGGGTTTCGACTATCGTCACCGAGTTTGCGCCGCAACAAGGAGATGCAACGGTTTAGCGGCTCGTCAGATAACGCACGGCCGTCCCACGCGATCTCGATCAACAGGTCCTTACTCAGCACTTCTCCTTGAGCAGCGGCAAGTGCGACCAATACGCGCATGACCAAAGGTTCAAGATGCTCATTCTGTTGGCCGTCGCGCAGCAGACCCCGGTCGGGCAATACCTCCCAGTGACCGAGCAAGAAGCCTTTCCGAAGATCGCTTTCCGTCGCCATTTGCGGCATAAACGCCATATCCCGCGTTCGCATGCCGGGCTGATTGCCCGGAATGTACCCCAACAAGGTGACGCGCACATGCGATGACTTTGCCGTCGCCATTGTCGCGCACCGGAGGGCCAATTTGACCCCTTGGGCAATAATAGGATAGGACTGCTGGCCGATACATATGTACTTTACGAAGTACCGAAGTCGGGCCAGGTTTGTATCCAGTGGGTGATCCGATAGGATTTTCGCTGTCAAACAGGCAACGATCCAGGGATAACCCGAAGACTCTACGAAGAGGCGGAGCGGGAAAACTGGGTCTACAAACACGCTGACTGCCGGGGAGGCGACAGCGATCGTTGCCTGATCGAATTGTCACGCGGCGGCAAGGATGAGTCCGTCTTTCGGGAATTCTCGCTCGAATCGAGATCACTCGTCGCAGGCGGATTTGTCGTCCCGGAAGCCAAGTCCAATGTGTCCTGGGCAGATGAAAATACCTTGCTTATTGGCGCCGACTGGGGCGATGGCAGCCTGACGAACTCCGGTTATGCGCGGGAGATTCGCCTTTGGAGGCGCGGCACGGACATGCATTTCGCGACATCGCTGTTCAAAGGCGATGTCGTCGACACGCTCGCAAGATGGCGAGCATGGGTCAGGAGTTTTTCTACTACGAGAACATCGAGGGCGGTCATGGCGGCACCGCGAATCAGGAACTGCTGGCGATGCGAACGGCACTCGAGTATGCGTACTTCATTCGCATGCTGAAGTCGACGCTTCGCTGATGGTCACCTTAATGACAAAACCTGCCATGACCATCGGCAAGATGGAGAAAAGGCCAAAGCCAATTTTTCCGGCCATGAAAATTATGGCCGTGGAGATTAAAAAAGTAAGCGCCAGGATTGCCGCACCCATTGTTCTCGTGGTTCTGAAAACCAGTAAAGTTCCCGCGGCGAGCTGTACGAGTCCAAACACAATAATTGCGTTTACGCTATATCCCATCTCACCGTGAAAGAATTCCATTTCCTGCGGCAGTTGTATGATCTTCAATACCCCTGAGGACAAACCCAGGAAAATCAGCAATACCAGGTTTATGGTCTTGAATGTTTTCATTGTCTTTTGCGTTTGTCCACGACATCGGCGCATTTGAACACAGCCTGGTGTTCAGACGACGCCTCGTCACTACCCCGTCCGCGCGCGTATTGTGAGTTCCACAGGTCCTTCATTTTGGGCTTCTTGCCCTGCGCTGCCCACTCCGTCTCGGCCTTTTGCTGGTTTTCATAATCAACTTTTCGTTGTTTCTCCCAGTCTTTCACTTTCCCGACAAACGCCGGATCCTCCTGCATATCATGCAGTTCAATCTCCATGTCGTTAAGTAGCTCGAGCGGATAAGGCAGCACCCGGCAAACGGGCTCGCCGGCGGCGAACCTGATGGTCTCCTTCGGCGTGGTGATTCGCCAGTTCATCGTAAACGGAAATGGCACCCAGTCCGTGCGCACGAATGCGTCGAGGGGAACGATGTGCTGCTTGTCGTGATTCGCCGGCCCGGTAATCATGAGTCCGTATTGCGGCGGCGTACGAAACAGGAACGGCAAATACCAGGTGACAGTTCCTGAGCCAAAATGCGGCTGCGGGGCGAACGGGTCCGGCTCCGACTTCACCTGAATTTCATCGCCGTTTTCGAAGCCCGTCCAAAGCATCTCGACGTCAACAGGATTGAGAATTTCCCAACCCATGGTGTTTGCTGACGACAGCGGGATGCAGCGATAGGCGTATTGTCCAGGCGTGTTGTCCATCCAGTTTCGCGACGGTTTGCACGGACGAATCGTTTTCGAAACATCCCTTTTGACGCCCGGAATTACATAGGCGATGATCTTGTTGTCAGGAACTGGTTTGACAGTGGCGGGGTCGTTCATTCGGCAAGCATAGGAACCCTTGTTCTGAAAGTCCATGCCGCGTTAAAAAAGCGGCGCCATACGGGAGATAGCGATGACAAGATTCCGAGCGTCATTTGTTCATCTGATTATCAGCGCGACAGTCGTGTCCGCCGTCCTGGCGATCGTGTTCCTGATCTGGTATCCGGGCGCAACGTTCAAGATCGCCGGCGCGATGAATCCCGTATTTGTCCTGATCGGCGTTAATCTCGTACTCGGCCCACTGTTAACGCTGATCGTATTCAAACAGGGTAAACCCGGATTGAAGTTCGATCTCTCGTTTATCGCCGTGATACAGCTTGTTGCTCTCCTGTACGGCTCACACACCTTATTCTCGGCGCGGCCACATTTCCTGGTCTTCGCGGTTGACCGAATCGCGCTGGTTTCAAACCGGGACATCGACAGGTCTTTGATCCGTTTCGAGGAACTGCGGCAAGAACCTGCGGCCGATGTTATTCGGGTGTTTGCCCGGGCGCCCGCGGATCCAGAGGTTTTCCAGCGCTTTTTGAACAGTGTCCTTTTCGAAGGCAAGCCAGACCTGGAACGACGTACAGAGTACTGGGAACCCTGGGACGCCGGCAGCGAGACGATTCGAAACGCCACCAAACCGCTTGCAGCGTTCGAACCAGCGACCGAACTGGAAAAACAGCGTGTTGCCGCCTCGATCGCCCGTTATGGAGACGACCACCCGAATCTCGGCATATTGCCGATTGGCGGAATTGAAGAAGACATCGGCATGTTGATGGATCGGGACTCGCTCACACCTTTGGACGTCATCGATGTCAATCCCTGGTAGTGCCGGAACCTGATAGGTGGGGTCAGAGTAAAAAAGGGGTCGACCCCTTTTTTACTCTGACCCCATATTTCTGACCCCATATTTCCTTCAATCGCGCCGCCATACTTCAACGGGTTGCCCGGTCGCGGCGCCTTCGATAACGATTTCGCCTACCTTGCACGGCGTCACGCCATCAGACTCCTCACAGGTTTTCAGGCCTGCCAGTCGTTCCTTGTGCGACGCTTGTGTAAAGTCCGTTTCGGATTGTTCGCTCGCAGGCGCCTTCCATCCTTTCATGTCTCCGAACAACTGATCGATCTCGTCCAGACTCGCGAAAATCTCCTGTCGTCGTGCCGACGGCACGCAGCTGGATCGCTCCGCATTTACGATGACACTCTCGGATTTCGATTTTAGTGACACGAGTTGCTCGAGGGCAACCTGGCAGTCGTTCTCGTTTAGAAAGAGCATCTCAAGCTCCTGCTCCTGACATATGGTCTTGCCGGCCGGGGCGACGCACTCGGCGATCGTTAGCACGAAAACCTGTATCCACGCGATATCCATCGTTTCGCTCCTCTGCAGCACTATTGTTTTTATGCGTCCAAGGATATCCTCTACCGCCCGTAATCAGAAGCGCCCTTTCGGAGGCCAAGCCATGCTGCACCGCCATTTGCTGATCCTGTGTTTTTTGGGGGCCAGTGCGCTACCGATAGTCAGCTGCTCAAAAAATGAACCGGAACAAGGAGTTGAAGCAACGTCGGCCGGCGACACCGGGCAAGGCGCAGGACCCGAATCGGGCGTTGATTACCACTCGTTCGCCAATACGGCCGACTACCGGGTTCGCCACCTCGAGCTGGATCTCAACGTTGATTTCACGCGCAAAGTCCTTGAAGGCGAAGCAATTTTGCGGTTTGACCGCCTCAATGAGGCTAACCGGCCGCTGGTACTGGATACGCGCGACATTGTCGTTGAATCCGTGCGCGCCGGGACGGGCGAAGACCTGCAAGCCGTGACATTTACTCTCGTCGACAGTGATGACTTCCTCGGCGAGCCGCTGACTATTGAACTGCCGGGCGACGCCACAATCGTCGCCATACGCTACAGGACAATCCCGGGCGCTTCCGGCGTGCAGTGGCTGGACCCGGTACAAACGGCAGGCAAGAAGTACCCGTTCCTGTTCACGCAGGCACAGGCCATTCATGCGCGCAGCTTCGTGCCGTTGCAAGACACGCCCGGCGTGCGCATAACGTACAACGCCACGATTCGCACACCCGTGGAATTGCGTGCCGTGATGAGCGCAAACAACGACCCGAATGCACAGAAGAACGGCGTCTACGAATTCAGCATGCCGCAGCCAATTCCTTCCTACCTGATCGCGCTCGCCGTTGGCGACCTCGAGTTCAAAGCCATGGGTGATCGGACCGGCGTTTACGCCGAAAAAGAGATTCTCGATGCGGCCGCGGCGGAGTTCGCGGACACCGAGTCAATGCTCGAAATCACCGAAGACATTTACGGCCCCTATCGCTGGGACCGTTACGACCTGTTGATTCTGCCGCCCAGCTTTCCCTTCGGCGGCATGGAGAATCCGCGCCTCAGTTTCATTACGCCAACCGTGATCGCCGGGGACAAGAGTCTTGTAGCCCTGATCGCCCATGAACTGGCCCACTCGTGGTCCGGAAACCTCGTCACGAACTCGACCTGGCGTGACCTGTGGCTCAACGAAGGATTTACGACCTACCTGACGCACCGAATTATGCAGTTTGTTTACGGCGACGATCGTTATCACATGGAAATGGCGCTGAGTTATGCGGACTTGCAAGCCGACATACAGGACCTTGACGATGCCGACGAGATCCTCGCGATCGACGCGCGTGGTCGTGATCCCGACGACGTTTTCTCGAACATTCCTTACGACAAGGGTTCGCTCTTCCTCTACGAACTGGAGCAGAAAGTCGGGCGCGACGACTTCGACCGCTTCCTGCTCAATTACTTCAACGAGTTTTCGTTCCAGAGCGTGACGACCGAAGATTTTCTCGCATACCTCGAACGGACTTTATTGAAAACGCACATGGAAGTGCTGGATGTCGAGCGCATCAATCAATGGGTCTTCGAACCAGGTCTTCCTGATGGAGCGCCACATCCAACGTCAGACGCATTTACGAAACTCGACCCGACTCGTCAGGCCTGGCTGGACGGTCAGATCGGATCCGGCGACATTGACGCCGGTAACTGGACTTACCATCAGTGGAAATACTTTCTCGATGGCATGCCGGAGATACTGGCCGAAGAACAACTCAAAGATATCGACCAGGCGTTCGGATTGACGGAATCCACCAATAACGAAATCGCGTTCAGCTGGCTGCGTATTACGATCCGCAATGACTACGCGCCGGCGTTCTCGCGGCTCGAAAACTTTTTGACAAGCATTGGACGTAACAAATTCCTGATGCCGCTTTACCAGGACCTGATGGACAATGAAAAAGCTGACATGGCGATTCGTATTTTCGAGCAGGCGAAACCCGGGTACCACCCGTTAACCGTCAAGAGAAACCGCCAGATTGTGTACCCGGACGACGCGGAATAAGAGCAGTTTATGCTGACGACAAAACGCCGTGAAAGAATGTAATCAGTGCGGTAAATGTTGCACGCGATACGGTGGCGGCAGTTTATGCGCGACGGCAAGCGAAATTGATTGGTGGGAAAGCTATAGGCCAGATATATTCAGTTACGTCAGCGACGGGAAAATCTGGATAAGCCCGGTCACCAGAGAACAAATGGTGAGATGCCCCTGGCTGCGGAAATTGCCCGGGCAAAACAAGTATGTCTGTCGTATCTATTACGATCGCCCCGACGACTGCAAACACTACCCTGTCAATATCGATCAAATGTTCAGGGACGAATGCGAAATGCTGGAACCGCGGGATCTCGCAAATCCGAAAAAAGCGCAAAAGACTTTGGATCAGCTCATGGCTGATAGCCGTCCCCCTTCTGAGTAGGCAGAAAAGTGGTGCCGGCA
>CAYLTW010000095.1:1662-9445 GCA_964386735.1 uncultured Woeseiaceae bacterium | reverse complement strand
CAGAAAGATCACATCGTCTTGCGAACAAGCCACAAGGGACTGGTATTTACGCGCGCACCGGCCGATCAGACGGCCGCGTTCCTGAAGCGCGGCGAATTTTTACGCGACGCGGCGCCGTAGGAGCCGGCTCCTAAAGGTTCTTTAATTTGTACAGCGTATCCAGCGCCTCACGCGGGGTCAGCGTATCGGGATTTAGTGCGTCGACGGCCTCGCGCAGCCGATCCGGCGTTTCGTCGGCCACTTCCAGCGCCAGTTGCGCCTGCGGGCTATCCGCGTCTGCAGTCTGCTGTGATTCGAGCGTCTTGAGGTAACCCTTGGCGCGCTTGATGACGTTCGGTGGCACGCCCGCGAGCGCCGCAACCTGCAGGCCGTAACTTTGATTGGCGGGACCCGCCTTTACGGCGTGCAGGAAGATGAGTTGTCCTTCATGCTCGGTCGCATCCAGGTGTACGTTACTGCAGGCAGGCAGTTCCTTCGCCAGCGCGGTCAATTCGAAGTAGTGCGTGGCGAACAATGTAAATGCCTTCGCCTTCTCGGCCATGTAATGCGCGGCGGCCCAGGCAAGTGACAGGCCATCGAAAGTGCTTGTGCCGCGACCGATCTCATCCATGAGTACAAGACTTTGTTCGCTCGCGTTGTTGAGGATCGTCGCGGTCTCGGTCATCTCGACCATAAATGTTGAACGACCACCGGCCAGGTCATCGGAGGCACCGATACGCGTGAAGATGCGGTCGATCGGGCCAATGCGAAGACGCTCGGCAGGAACAAAACTTCCAACCAGCGCGAGGATTGCAATCAATGCAGTCTGCCGCATATAGGTCGATTTTCCGCCCATGTTGGGTCCGGTGATAACGAGCAATCTCCGCGAATCGTCCATCGACAAATCGTTGGCAATGAACGGTGTCTCGATAACCTGTTCGACCACGAGGTGCCGGCCGCCCTCGATTTCGATACAGGGTGTGGGTGAGATCTCCGGTTTGCAAAGGTTCAGGGACTCAGCTCTTTGGGCGAAACACGCCAACACATCGATCTCAGCGATGGCCCGAGCCGTCCGTTGTAACTCGGTGAGATGCTCCAGAAGCTGATCGAGCAAGTTCTCATACAACAATTTCTCGCGGGTCAGCGCGCGTTCGCGAGCGCTCAACACTTTGTCTTCAAATTCTTTGAGTTCCGGCGTGATGTATCGCTCAGCACCTTTTAGCGTTTGTCTTCGAAGGTACTCGGTCGGCGCCTTGTCGGCCTGGCTTTTACTGATTTCAATGTAGTAGCCGTGTACGCGGTTGTAGCCGAGCTTCAGAGTTGCGATGCCCGTGCGTTCTTTCTCGCGCGCTTCAAGGTCAAGCAGAAACTGGTCGGCGTTCGCCGCAATGCCACGAAGGTCATCCAGTTCGTCGTCGTAGCCGCTCGCGATGACGCCGCCGTCGCGAACCAGCATGGGTGGGTTGTCGACAATCGCTTTGCTCAATAGCTCGCGCTGACGTCGGTGCTCGGAAACCTGTTCGTGCAGGGATTGCATCAATGGAGAATCGACTGAGGCCATTGTCGCTCGTAGCTCGGGCAGGCGTGAAAGAGCCTCTCCGAGCTGCCGCAAATCACGGGGCCGTGCGGATTTCAGCGCGACACGGGAAAGGATGCGCTCGACGTCGCCGATGCCGTGCAATTGCTTTTGAAGAGATTCAGTCGTCGCGCTTCTCAGCATCGAATCGATTGCCTGGTATCGACCCTTGAGTATCTCGGCATCACGCAGCGGGCGCTGAATCCAGCGCCTGAGCAGGCGGCTGCCCATGGGGCTCCGACAGCGATCCATGACGCTTGTCAGCGTGTGCTGGTCATGCCCGCTCAGTGACCGCTCAAGCTCAAGGTTGCGACGGGTTGGTCCGTCCATAATGACGGCATCGTCGCGGCGCTCGACCGAAATGCTGGCCAGATGCGGCAGCGACGCCTTTTGCGTGTCGATAACGTACTGCAGCAGTGCGCCGGCAGCGGCAACGCCGCGTGGAAAATCGTTACAGCCAAATCCGGCCAGGTCTTGCGTTTTGAACTGCGCGCAAAGAAGCCGGTTTGCACTGTCCAGTTCATAGTGCCATGGCGGGCGTCGCGTAACGCGAGCACCTTCAACAAGCTTCCCGAGTTTTGTCGCGTCCTCATCAATGATGAGTTCCGCCGGTTGCAGGCGTTCGAGTTCGCCCAGCGCGGCCTTCAGGTCCGGTACTTCGCTCAGTCGGAACCGCCCGCCGGCGAGGTCGAGCCAGGCGATTCCGAGGCCGTTCCTGTCGGCGAACACCGATGCAACAAGATTGTCGCGATGCTCGGACAGCAGTGCTTCATCCGTCAGCGTCCCCGGCGTGACAACCCGTGTGACCTTGCGCTCGACGGGACCCTTGCTCGTTGCCGGGTCACCGACTTGCTCACAGATCGCTACTGACTCGCCCTTGCGAACCAGTTTGGCCAGGTATCCCTCGACGGCGTGGTATGGAATGCCCGCCATCGGAATCGGATTGCCGCCGGATTTGCCGCGCGACGTCAGTGTGATGTCCATGAGCGATGCTGCCTGTTTCGCGTCGTCATAAAAAAGCTCATAGAAGTCGCCCATGCGGTAGAACACCAGCATGTCCGGGTAGTCGGCCTTGATCGCCAGGTACTGGCGCATCATGGGTGTATGAATGGATGCAACTTCGGCGGTCATTTTATTCGCGTATTTCGCCCGCATGGCGGGCTCCAACAGCGAGCTCGTACAGTATGATTCAGCTATGAAAATACTGCATGTCGAAACCGGGCGCCATCTTTACGGCGGGCCGCAGCAGGTTCTCTACCTGATGGCGGCGCTACGGGAGCGTGGACACGACGGTACGCTCGTGTGCCCGCCCGGATCCGGCATCGACTCGGCGGCACGCGAACAGGGGATTCCGGTGCGCGGCCTGTTTTGCGCGGGCGATCTTGACCTGCCGTTCGCCTATCGCCTGTCGCAGTACATCAAGGACTCAAAGCCGGACATCGTTCATTGTCACAGCCGCAGGGGCGCGGACGTCCTCGGCGGTCTCGCGGCGAGCTTCGCGGACGTGCCCGCCGTCGTGTCGAGGAGGGTGGACAGTACGGAAATGCGTGTGATCGCCGCACTTCGCTACCGACCGTTTAAAAAGGTAATCGCCATCTCGGAGGCAATTGCAGCCGTGCTGCGCGACCACGGCGTCGAAGAAGAAAGGCTCGAGGTCATCCGCAGCGCCGTCGATGCCGATCGTTTCGCCGCGATGCAGGATTGCGCAGCGTTCCGGCGGGAGTTCGGCATCAAAGATCATGAACTCGTGATTGCCGCCGCCGGGCAACTCATCCCGCGCAAAGGACACCAATACCTGCTGGAGGCCGTCGCCAATTTGCGCAAACGCCATCAATCGTTCCGCCTGCTGATATTTGGAGAGGGTTTTTTGCACAGCCAGTTGCGCGTGCAGGCCGAGTCGCTGGGTCTCGGTGACTGCGTGCAATTCGCAGGTTTTCGCGATGACCTCGACGATTTCGTTGCTTGCTTCGATGTGTTCGTGCATCCCGCGCTGGCGGAAGGTCTCGGCGTGGCGACGCTCAAAGCGCAGGCAGCAGGCGTACCCGTTGTTGGTTTCGCCGCGGGCGGCTTGACAGAGGCGGTTGACGACGGCAAGACCGGTTTTCTGGTACGGCCAGAGGATGTCGATGAGCTGGAAGACTCAATCGAAGTGCTGATCAATGACGAGGCGTGTCGAGAGAAGTTTGGTCAGGCCGGCAGAGAACGGATGCAAAATGAGTTCTCGATCGCTACGATGGCGGACAGGCACATCGAGGTTTACGAGTCGGTACTGAATGGTTGAAGATATAGGCATTCGCGCGCTGGCCGAGTCGCTTGTGACAACACTGAGTGAAGCGGGCAAGACAGTAACGACGGCAGAATCCTGCACAGGCGGCTGGATCGCCAAAGCCATCACCGATATTCCGGGCAGTTCGGCCGTGTACGCGTACGGCATAGTCAGTTACTCGAATGGCGCGAAGGAGTCCGTACTTGGCGTACAAGACTCGACGCTCGCCGACAAAGGCGCCGTCAGCGAGCCTGTCGTTACCGAGATGGCGAACGGTGCACTGAAGCTAAGCGGTGCGGATATCGCGGTCGCGGTCAGCGGTGTCGCGGGACCCGATGGTGGCACGGAGGAGAAACCGGTCGGCACGGTTTGCTTCGGCTGGGCTCTTCGCACGGCATCGGGCTTCTCGGCCGATAGCGAGTTGCAATTTTTCGATGGCGATCGCAATGAAATTCGTGTGCAATCCGTCGCACACGCCCTGCGCGGCATCATCGACAGGCTGAATACCTGACATGCTGGACGAAAAACGCATCTTCTTCGGACTTTGGCCCAACGACCGGCAGCGCGACCAGTTGAGGAACGTTATCAGCCCGGTCTCCAAGCTGGTAGAGGGTGCGGCCATCTATCGCGGCAACTGGCACGTCACACTCGCGTTTATTGGCGAATACCCGGAGTGGTTGATCCCGGATCTGCTGGCCGCTGCAAGCGACGTACCGTTCGAACCCTTTCGGATGCGCTTTGACAAAGCCGAATTCTGGCCGCGACCCAAGATTGCGGCACTCTCCGTGCAATCGGTGCCGGTGGAACTCGAGCGCCTTGTCGCGTCGCTCAACGGCGTGTTGGTGGACGCCGGCGTACCGACCGATACGCGTGCCTACCGGCCACACATCAGTATTGTGCAAAGAGCTCGCCACTTCGAAACGCAGCGATTGGCGCAACCCGTCCTCCTGGAATGGTCGGGCTTCGAATTGATCGAGTCGGTAAAGGCCCCGGGCAGTGTGATATACCGCCCGTTGAAACAATAACTTCGGCGCAATACCTCGCGTTTCTTCAGATAGTACCGAAAATTGATCGGGTGCCGCCGCCGCAGGCTTGTGCGATAATTACTGTATATAATCACATGTATATTCAAACCTGACGGACGGCGAAAAACAATGGATGACAACCGCAAGAAAGCGCTCGCAGCAGCACTGGGACAGATCGAAAAACAATTCGGCAAGGGCTCGGTCATGCGACTGGGGGATAGCACTGCGCTCAGGGATATCGAGGTTATTTCATCGGGTTCTATCGGGCTCGACGTCGCGCTCGGTATCGGTGGACTGCCGAGGGGGCGTGTGGTCGAGATCTACGGTCCGGAGTCATCCGGAAAAACGACGCTCACGCTGCAGGTGATTGCCGAGGCCCAGAAACTCGGCGGCACGGCAGCCTTCGTCGACGCCGAACATGCGCTGGACCCGAATTACGCCGAGAAGCTGGGCGTCAACGTTGACGAGTTGCTCGTCTCACAGCCGGACACGGGCGAGCAGGCGCTGGAAATCACTGACATGCTGGTTCGCTCGGGTGCCGTCGATATCATTGTCATCGACTCGGTTGCGGCACTGACGCCAAAAGCGGAGATCGAGGGCGAAATGGGTGATTCGCACATGGGCCTGCAGGCCCGCCTGATGTCACAGGCGCTCAGAAAACTGACGGCCAACATTAAACGTTCGAATACGATGGTGGTCTTCATTAACCAGATTCGCATGAAAATCGGCGTGATGTTCGGCAGCCCGGAAACAACGACAGGCGGCAATGCGCTGAAGTTCTACGCCTCGATTCGGCTCGACATCCGCCGTATCGGCGCAATCAAGAAGGGTGACGAGGTCATCGGCAACCAGACCCGCGTCAAGGTTGTCAAGAACAAGGTCGCACCGCCGTTCAAGATGGCCGAGTTTGAGATTCTTTACGGCCATGGTATTTCCCGACACGGCGAGATCATAGATCTTGGTGTGCAGCATGGCATCGTGGACAAGGCGGGCTCCTGGTACAGCTATGGCGACGACCGCATCGGTCAGGGCAAGGAAAATGTTCGCGAGTTCCTGAGACAAAACCCGAAGATTGCCGAGGAAATCGAAGGCAGGATTCGTGCGAAGTTGTTGCCGGATACCGTGGCAGCCGCGCCGCCGGCTGACGAAAAAGAGGCCGCCGCAGAGGCGTGATGACCGCGCTCGATAGTTTTTCGAATCCGCTCGAGGCGCGCAAGAAGGCGATGGATTACCTTGCCCGGCGGGAGCACTCACGCGATGAACTTTGTCGCAAGATGAAAAAGGCCGGCTTCGAAGTAAACGTGACGCTCGATGCGATCGAAGGGCTGCAAAAGGACGGCCTGCAAAGCGACCGCCGATTCGTTGACGCCTTCCTGCAGTCGCGTATCAGCCAGGGCAAAGGCCCGACACGCATTCGAGCAGACCTGTCGCAGCGCGGTATTCGCGAGCCGATGATTCACGAAGCCCTGAGCGAGGTCGAGCAGGACTGGTTCGCCCTGGCCCAGGCAACGCGGCAGAAAAAATTCGGTGGAGACGAGCCCGCCGACTTCAGGGAAAAAGCCCGCCAGATGAAATTTCTTCAATATCGAGGTTTCGAGCCCGACCAGATTCAGGCAGCGGTTTCCGCTCACGACGAATAACCGTAGAATCCGTCCCGATGAAGACCATGACGAGCAATGAGCTTCGCCAGGCTTTCCTGGCGTTTTTTCGTGAGCGCGGCCACGAGGTGGTCGCGAGTTCTCCGCTCGTGCCCGGCAATGACCCGACCCTGCTGTTCACGAACGCGGGCATGGTGCAGTTCAAGGATGTCTTCCTTGGAGAAGACAAGCGCGGCTATGACCGGGCCGTGACGTCGCAGCGTTGCGTCCGCGCCGGCGGCAAGCACAACGACCTCGAAAACGTCGGCTACACGGTGCGTCACCACACGTTCTTCGAGATGCTCGGCAACTTCAGCTTCGGCGACTACTTCAAGCGTGAGGCAATCCAGTACAGCTGGAATTTCCTGACCGAAACACTGGGTTTGCCGGCTGAGAAATTGTGGGTCACCGTTTACCATGATGACGACGAAGCGGCGGACATCTGGCTCAAGGAAATGAAGATCGATCCCGATCGCTTCGGTCGCCTGGGCGACAAGGACAACTTCTGGTCCATGGGCGATACAGGTCCCTGCGGTCCTTGCTCCGAGATCTTCTACGACCACGGCCCCGACGTCGAAGGTGGTCCGCCCGGCTCACCGGAAGAGGATGGCGATCGTTACATCGAGATCTGGAACCTCGTGTTCATGCAGTTCGATCGTTCGGCCGATGGTGAAATGACACCGCTACCGAAACCATCCGTCGACACAGGTCTGGGCCTTGAACGCGTTGCTGCCATCATGCAGGGCGTGCATAGCAATTACGAAATCGATCTGTTTGCCAACTTGATTCAGGCAGTTGCTGACACACTCGGTGTTGAGAATAACGGCGACAGCTCCCTCAATGTCATCGCGGATCACATTCGCGCGTGTTCGTTCCTGATCGTCGATGGCGTGCATCCCGGCAACGAGGGCAGGTCATACGTATTGCGCAGAATCATTCGTCGCGCGATTCGCCATGGCAAAAAGCTTGGCTACGACGAGCTGTTCTTCCACAAACTCGTTGCGCCGCTCGTGAAAGAAATGGGCGATGCCTACCCCGAGCTCGTCAAGGCGCAGGCCCATGTTGAAAAGGTACTCGAGAAAGAAGGTCGCCGCTTCGCCGAGACGCTCGATCGGGGCATGGAAATCCTCGAGGAGGCAATCGGCAGTCTCAAGGGTAAAAAGATTCCGGGCTACGTCGTGTTCAAGCTTTACGATACTTTCGGTTTCCCTGTCGACCTGACGGCAGACATTGCCCGCGAGCGCGGTCTCACGGTCGATCAGCCCGGTTTTGAGGCCTCGATGGGTGAGCAGCGTGATCG
>CAYLTW010000095.1:0-1562 GCA_964386735.1 uncultured Woeseiaceae bacterium | reverse complement strand
GAAAAAGGCAGGATCTTCCGTGTAGATGACACGCAAATGAGTGGCAAGGCGAACGTCCACTTCGGCGCAGTCGAAGCGGGCGAGTTCCGGGTCGGTGACAAGATCGACGCCATCGTCGATGCCGATCGTCGACAGGCCATTGTATTGAATCATTCGGCCACGCACTTGATGCACGCCGCGCTTCGACAGGTGCTTGGTGATCACGTAACGCAGAAAGGCTCCCTCGTTGCGCCTGACAGATTGCGCTTCGATTTCTCGCACGACGGAGCTGTCACAGTCGAAAAAATCGAGGCGATCGAAAACCTCGTTAATGATGAGATTCGTGCCAATGTTTCCGCGGAAACACGTTTGATGAATTATGACGAGGCAATGCAGTCCGGCGCGATGGCCTTGTTCGGCGAGAAGTATGGCGACGAAGTGCGCGTGCTGCGTTTCGGCGATTTCTCGGTTGAACTCTGCGGTGGCACACACGTGGAGCGCACCGGCGATATCGGTGTGTTCAAGATTATCTCCGAAGGTGGTGTTGCCGCAGGCGTACGTCGTATCGAGGCCCTGTCCGGCAAGAGTGCGCTTCGATGGATTGAAATCAGTCAGCGCGCACTTGCCGAAGTTGCTGCATTGGTACGCAGCCAGCCTGACCAGGCGATGGCCAAAGTGAAAGCTTTGTTGAGGCGGTTCAAGGACCTCGAGAAGGAATTGGCGGCTGCGAAGCAGGCGCTTATCACGAGGCAGGCCGGCGATCAATCCGAGAACGTTGAAGAAATCGCCGGCATCAAGGTGCTTGCCACGCGCATGGACGGAGCCGACGCGAAGACCTTGCGCGATGCTGTGGATCGGTTCAAAGACAAGCTACAGAGTGCGGTCGTTGTGCTGGGTTCGGTCGAGAACGGCAAGGTCCGTCTCGCGGCCGGCGTGACGAAGGACAATACCGACCGTATCAAGGCAGGCGATTTGATCAAACCGGTTGCCGAACAGGTTGGCGGCAAGGGCGGCGGACGCCCGGATTTCGCGCAGGCGGGCGGCAATAACCCCGAAGCGCTGGACCAGGCCCTGAAATCCGTCCCGGCGTGGGTCGCGGAACGACTGGCCTAGACTTATTGTTAAATCGGAAATATTGTCCAGACGCTCCAGAACGGGGCGCCGGCGGGCATAGAGAACCAAATTCGGCTAGTATTACAAGAGTTTAGGAAGTACCACGCGTAAAATAAAAGGGCAGGAGCCCTGCAGGGATGGAGAGTAACGGTCATGTTGATACTGACACGACGCGCTGGTGAGGCGGTTATGATCGGGAGCGATGTCACGATCACTGTCTTGGGTGTAAAAGGAAACCAGGTTCGAATCGGTATCAACGCACCGAAGGAAATTGCTGTGCACCGCGAAGAGATCTTTGAGCGGATCCAGAAAGAAAAGGCCGCCGAATCAGGCGGGCCAAAAGCTGCTGAAGAGTAAGGCCAAATCGGGCCTTGTTTGGGGTTTACCTCGGGTAGCCCTGAAAGTAATATGTGCGCCCCCGGTCCGCAGGGCACAGGGCTGACCAACCGGAGAGATGGCTGAGTGGTCGA
>CAYLTW010000094.1:0-9606 GCA_964386735.1 uncultured Woeseiaceae bacterium | reverse complement strand
GCCCGGCATTCATCACCCAGGACGGACTACCCGAAATGCCCCGGGAAGCCGCAAGGTGGGAATCGTTCATCAGTGCCGCAACCGCGGATCCGTCGCGAATGCGCTCACGAATCGTGGCCTCGTCGAGGCCTGCCCTTTTGGCGATCTCGTAGAGAACCGTAAGCTGGCCAATGTCCTCTGCGTCTATGAAAAAGGCACGACGAAATTCGGTTGCCAACTCGGTGGCAACCGCTTCGCTCGCGACGATCGACGCAGATTTAATGACCAGGTGCGCATTCGCAGACGTCACCGGCCTTGTTTTGCTCCAGACATCGGGGTTGACGCATGCTTCGTCATAGGGCGCCGCTGATTGAACGACATGCTCGCCGAAACCGTCGAATCCTCCGCGGTCACGCCACTGCTCCTGAATTCGGCCGCGCGTATCACCAAACAGGTTCAGGTATTTGTGGCGCAGGTCGATCCTGTCTTCCCAGACCGATTCGAGCTCCTCCGTACGTCGTTGGGCAATCCAGGCCCAAACACAAAGAATGTCGGTGTAGTAATCGATTACTAATGGCTCATCCACTCAGGTTCCCCAACCCGTCCTCACGCCCGCCAATCCCGGGGCTCCGATCGCTTAACGTCAATCCGCAATCTCAATGCTAGCCTGAATCTCGCTGATGTAAACCCAGCCCGCGTCTGGCTGACCTGTTTTTGCGTGTTCGCGGATCAACGCCACAGCTTCTGCAGTCCTGGTCTCGTTATCGCACACCAGCTCAAGTTTCACCTCCGTTATGACTTTTCGCCCTATCGCGACAGAGTATTGCTGCTCTTTGTTGTCCAACGCGCGCAGCAGACCCTGCACGTCGATAACACTCAGATTTCGAAAGCCGGCCGACGACAGCGCGCTCACTACGTCAGCAATCCGATTTCGATGAATAAACGCCTTTATTTCGCTTTTGTTCATGACGCGCCCTCCCTTTTTGACTCTGACCACTCGTAGATGACGGGCAGCAATATGAGTGTCAGTAATGTAGATGTGATAAGTCCGCCCACAACCACCGACGCCAAAGGCCTTTGCGTTTCCGCACCAACGCCGGACGACAACAACATCGGAATCAGTCCCAATATTGCGACACTCGCTGTCATCAGGACCGGTCTCAGACGAAGCTCAGCTCCCCGGCGTACCGCATCTGAAACGGACATGCCTTTCTCTCGCAATTCATTGATGAAACTGACCAATACGATACCATTCAACATTGCCACACCAAATACGGCAATGAAACCAATCGCCGACGGGACCGAAACGTATTGCCCGCTAACGAACAATGCGAAGATTCCGCCGATCGTTGCAAACGGTACATTGGCGATGATCATCGTCGCATAGCGGGTCGAATTGAATGCCGTGTACAGTAGAACGAATATAAAGAAAATCGTCAGCGGCACGATAACCGCTAAACGTGCGAGCGCCCGCTGCTGATTCTCGAAGGCACCTCCCCATTCGATCCAGTACCCGGCGGGCAATTCAACATTGGCCTTGATCGCCTTATTGGCATCTTCGACAAAGCCGTCGATATCCCGACCGCGAACATCCATTTGAATCACTGCGTAGCGTTGCAACTGCTCCCTGCGAATAAATGAATAGCCTTCGGCGACTTCAATATCAGCAACGTCCGACAGCGATACGATCGCTCCGGAGCCGCTACGTATCGGGATTTGCCCGATCGTCTGGACGGATTTCTTGGACGAATCCGCAATTCTCGCCGTAATATCGAAGCGTCTTACACCGTCGATCAACGTTGAAACCGGCTCATTGCCGATGCCGGTCCGCACGACGGATAAAACATCGTCGGCATTGAGCGCATAGCGAGCGAGCTTTGCGCGATCTACCTTGATTCGAATCTGCGGCTTGCCGACGTTCGCCTCCAGGGAAAGATCGGCGACGCCAGGCACGTCGGCGATCGCGTTTTTTATTTCCTCACTCAATCGATCCAACTCAGCGAGATCCTCGCCGTAGATTTTCGTCGCCAGTGTAGCTCGCACGCCCGAAATCAACTCTTCCACTCGCATCTGAATTGGCTGCGTGAACGCCAGCACCACTGTCGGCACAACAACCTCAAGTTCCTCTCGCATCCGATCCGCAAGCTCCATCACGGTTATATCTTCCGGCCAGTCCGATTCCGGATTTAGCTCCGTGTAGATCTCCATATAATTCACATCCGCCGTCTCACCTTTTTCCGCACGACCGATCATTGCGACCGTCGTCTTCACCTCCGGAAATCGGGTCAGAGCGTTTTCGATGTCCTTTGATATTTTGATCGACTGATCCAGTGAGGCGGACGGGATAGAGGTCACGCGCCACATGATTGATCCCTCTTGCAAGGTCGGCATGAATTCTTTACCAAGGAAAGGAAAAATTGCCAGGCTAACGGCCAGGAGGCTGACCGCGAATATGACAACCTTCCGCTTGTTGGACAGGCACCACTCAAGAAACGGCAAGTATCGACTCTTGATATTGCGAACCAAAAATGTGTCCCGCTCCTCCTTCGGTTTCAATATTAATGCCGCCAGAACAGGGACAATGGTCAGCGTCAGCAGCAGCGAACCCGCCATCGCGTAACTGATTGTAAACGCCATCGGTTTGAACAGCTTGCCTTCAAGCCCTTCAAGAGCGAACAAGGGCACGAACACCACAACAATAATCAAAATGGCAAAGGCGATCGGGTTCGCGACCTCACGGGCTGCGGCCAGCACGGCGCTGCTTCGATCGACGGGCTCCCCGGTTTCTCGACGTTCAGCCATGATCCGAAATGCATTTTCAACCATCACGACCGCACCATCGACCATCATTCCTATCCCGACAGCGAGACCCGCGAGGGACATCAAATTCGCGGACAGACCTGCGTCGTGCATGAATATAAATGCGATGAGCATGGCGAGCGGTAACGCCGATATCACAACCAGCGCCGATCGAATCTCGCCGAGAAACAGGAACAATACAATCGCGACGAGAATTGACCCCTCGATCAGCGCCTTCACCGCAGTGTGAATCGCCTTGTCGACAAGATCGGTGCGTTCATAGACGGGGCGCAGCACAACGCCATCCGGCAATGCCTCGTTTACGATTTCCACTTTTTCCTTCACGGCGGCAACAACTTTGGCTGCGTTCTCGCCGATGCGTGAAAGCGCCATCCCAAGCACAACCTCTTTACCGTCACGAGTGACCGCACCAAATCGTAGCGCCGGTCCCTGTTCGATTTTGGCGACATCGCGAAGATAGACCGGCACGCCGTCCTCTACTTTCACGACCATCGCCCCTATGTCAGCCTCGTTCTCGACCAGCCCGAGGCCCCTGACCAGGAATTGTTCCGATCCAATATTGATGTATTGCCCGCCGACCTGCCGGTTGTTGGCCTCGATCACCGCCATGATGTCAGTGAACGTCAATTCGAACTTGATGAGACTCAGCGGATCGATAACCACCTGGTACTGCCGCTCATGGCCGCCCCAGGACATGACGTCATCGACACCCGCAGCCGTGCGAAGCATCAGTCGTACTGTCCAGTCATGCAATGTACGCAGGTCCATATCGGTAATTGCGGCATTCAGTTTTTCGTCGGCTCGTTCCAACGTGTACCAGAAAACCTGTCCGAGTCCCGACGTATTGGGACCCATTACGGGAGTGCCGTATCCTTCGGGTATGCGGTCGCCAACTTCCTGCAATCGTTCCATGATCAGACGACGTGCGAAGTAGATGTCCATGTCGTCATCAAAATAGACCGCGACGTAAGACAGCCCGAACAAACTGACGGAACGAATCTCCTGCACCTTGGGCAGACCCGCCATGCCGGACTCAATCGGGAATGTAAGCAATTGCTCGACATCCTCGGCCGCGAGACCGGGCGACTCGGTATAGATATTGACCTGGGCCGGCGTAACATCCGGAAAAGCGTCAATTGACACCGAGACGACCGCGCGCCACCCGAGAAACGCTACGACACCGAAGGAAATGAGCACCAGAAACTTGTACCTCAGCGAGGCTTCTACCAATCGATTTAGCATAATCGCCTCCTAGTGCGCGTGGCCTTCGCCGATCGAAGATTTCAACAAAAGAGACTTCAGGTAGAAGACTCCGGTGACGGCGACCTGCTCGCCCTCGTCCACGCCACCGCGTATCTCTGTCCAGCCCCCGGATGCATTGCCGACATCGATCGGCTGTGGGTGAAATTCGTGGCCTTCCTCCAGGACGAAGACCGACGGCACGCCGGCAATCAGGACTATTGCCTCAGTCGGTACGGCCAGAACCTGCGGGCCATCTCCCGTGGCGATCTCCGCCTCTACGAATTGCCCGGGATGTAAATGATCGTCCGCATTGTCGACCTCTATTCGCAGTCCCTGACGACGAGTCGTCTCGTCAAGCCGGTGATGTACCTGCACCACGCGACCACTCATCCAGTGACCATCACCGTGAGAGATCCGCGCGGGCGCGCCGACACTGAAATTCATCAGGTCGCTGGGCACTGTGCTTGCCTCAACCCACATCGTCGATTCATCACTAATACTAAAAAGCACGCGGCCGGGTTCGATCAGTTCACCGACGACAAATTCGTCACTCAGAATCGTGCCCTTTTGCGGCGCCAATAACTCGAACTCACCGATCGCGAGCAACGCGTTATTCGAAGCCAGCAGGCGATCCGCCTGCTCGCTCGTCATTCCGTACGCCAGCACCTTGGCCCGTGCCTGGCGCTCCGCGATGCGGGCTTCGGTATACCGTCGCTCGGAGACCGCTTCTTTACCCAGCCCACGAACGCGCCGCCAATCGCGATCAGCGATGACCAGTTCGCCTTGCGCCTCGGCCATCTGTACACTCGATAGAGTAAGCAGTGGTTGATTCGTCTCAACAACATCGCCAAGTCGAACATGCCGATCAACGACCTGTGCCGTGATTCGTGTCGTTACACTGGCCGATTTATAGGCATTTGCGACGACCTCAGCCGGCATCCGTACGTTTCCGCTGAGGCCACGCCGCTCAACCTGTCCTGTCGTTACGCCGGCCTGCTGCCGTTCGTCTTTACTTAGTTCAACAGCGCTGCTCTCTTCTTCCTCGTGTCCGTGCTCATCTTCCTCAGCATTAGCCGGAAACCCGGTCGCGAGTCCCAGAACGATGATTGTGATTTTCAATGTGTTCATTTTCAATATTCCTTTGATTGCTCAGGCAAGGTCGACGGCCCGTTAATCCGGGGCCGTATCCAGCCAGGTCTCGATTCGCCCCGATGCGATCATCCATTCAAACCGAGCATTCCATAAGATTCCACGAAGCTCTAATGCACTCTCACCGGTATCGAGCGTTTGTTTGAGCTGTACGAGATATTCTGTGGGACTTAACTCCCCGGCCCGCCAAAGCCTTTGTAGCAATTCGCTTTGACTCTGCAGACTCACGTCGCCGGTCCTGGTCCAGTCTTGCCAGGCATTTTGTGAAATCTGAAATCGCTCCCGTGCACCCTGAAGTCGTGCGTAGGCGCGCCGCGACACGTCTGACAAAAGCTGCTGTGCCTGTCGATACTCGGCGCTCGCAGCTATAACTTCATTTCTTAAGCTGTTTCGAACCCGAAGCGGGATCGTGACGTTCACGCCGAGCAAAGTCTCATCCTCTTCACGGCCGCCGCGGATGGATAGTGTCGGGTCGAGCCGCCGTTCCCGTTCGCGTAAATCAATACGAGCCCTGGCCGCCTCCGCCTGGAAACTAACGACGCGTACATGTGGCAAAGCCATGACCAATGTGTGGTCATCGGCACCCGAAACCTCGGCCGAGAACGGCTTTGTTCCCAGCACCGGCCAGCGACTCTCGGGAATGCCAGTCACGAGATTGGAAACGCCTTGCTTTGATTGGGCCACATTTGCTGCCGCAGTCGCCTGTTGCATGCGAGCCTCTGTGTACGCGAGTAACGCGAGATCCAGATCGATCTGGCTAATATCGCCTGCATCGAATCGGCGTTGCGACAAGTTGGCAAAATCCCGCATGGCCGCGACGCGCACTGTGTTCAGCGTACTTCGATCGGATTCGGTTTTATAGCTGGCGAGCGCTGACAACAACTCGACTGTGACTTGCCACCTGACCGATCTGTATTCCGCCCTGGCTGAGCGGCGCTCGGCCTCCGCGACTGACAGGCGGGCCCAACGTTTGCCACCCCAATCGATCGTCTGGCTTATCCCCAGCGCACGCGTTTTGGTGTCGGCGTCTTCGGCATTCAACTGGAGTTGCGGGTTGTAGAGCGGGCGACTCGCCGCCGCTTCAAAGGCCGCGCTCGCATCGAGCCCCGCACGTGCAGCATTGACGGCCGGGTTGCTATCAACCACTGCGCGAACAAACTCCGCCAATTTGGCGTTGCCGGTATCCGGTGGCTGCTCCTCCGTATTCGGCGCCGCCATCGGCGCTTGAAATGGAACAGCAAGTAGCAGGGCCGCCAAAAAGATGACGCTCCCTCGTGAGATTAGTGACATGACTTCGGTCCTGGACAAATGTGTGCGACACCAGCCGACATATGGGCTGGCTGGAAAACGAGCGATCAGGACCTAGATGTTTGGGGGGGGCGTCGGAGGTGCGGGGCCTCGCGTATTTTGCCGCGATTGTCGAGCCGTGACAGGTAACCGAAATACGGGTACGTCCGCAATCAATGTCTGCCCTGCCAATGCGACAACATGTCCATGGCAGACATGGTCGCAGCTATCCTCGTCGTGCTCATCGCCATGAATATCCGGATACCATTGGTTGCCGCCCTCATCAGCGTGAGCGTGATGCGTATGATGGAAGTTGTTTTCGTTCACCAACTCGGCCGTCGCCTCCAGACTCACAAAGAGAATGGCCACCATCAGGACTGTTAGGATGATATCGCGCATCCGCGAATGCTACACAAGTACAGACCGCGTGTACAAAACAAGGTCACAGAAACAATCATTTGTTGACATGGAGCCGGCTCCAGCCGGTACACCGTGCCCGGAATGCGGGCTACCCGCCCATTGTGCCAATAAGCTCGTAGCGCAATCCCGGGTGACTCAGTTCTGCCAGGCTCACGGGCCTGCCCTGTGTCCAGGTGCGGCGGCGGATAACGAGGCAAGGTTCGTCCGGTGCCATTTGCAGTAAGTCCCTTACTTCCGTCGTCGGCATCAGCGCTCGTACCACGTGCTCCGCTGATTGTATGGGCGCCACCTTCGTCAGGTAGACGTTCGGTGTGGTCTTTGTGAAATCGACGCTGAGATAGCCCGGCGCCAGCGTTGGGCAGACATAGCGGTCTTCAAACTGAATTGGCGTGCCGCTCTCATAGTGCAGAATGGTTGAATGAAAAAGGGTCGAGCCCGGACGAACCTCCAGCTTGTCGATGAGACGTTGATCCGCCTCGACCTCTTCAAGCAGGATAATTTTCGCCGTATGCGTATGTCCCCTCGCCCGAATTTCATCCGCAATATTTCGAACCTTCAGAACATCGGAGTGTGGCCGATTGTCCGCGACAAAAGTACCAACACCCGCCAGCCTTACGACGTAACCTCCGTCGGCCAGTTCCCTTAGCGCACGGTGCACGGTCATTCTGGCTACGCCGAGCGACTTTACCAGCTCATTTTCCGACGGAACCCGATCCCCGGGCTTCAACTCACCCGTGTTAATCAGTCTGATGACGTGATCCTTGACCTGGCGATATATCGCCTGTACACCGCCTTGTGTTGTCATGAGCCCGTTCATCGACCCCCTCCTTGCGCGGCCAAGTTATGTCAGATTCCGAAGTCGTCAAAAAATACCTGCTCGCTCGGGACGCCGTAGTCTGCCAGCATCTGCCGTGTCGCAGCAAGCATTGCCGGTGGTCCGCAAACAAAATATTCGTGATCCTTGCCATTCGTGCTGGAATCCAGAACATTTTCCTTGACCGCCAGGTGAACAAAACCGGTCAGGCCACTCCATTGATCGCCTTTCTCCTCCCCGGACAGGGCGGGATGCCAGTTGAAATTGTCATAGCGAGCCTGAAGATCGTCCAACTCCCTAACATAGAGTAGATCGCGGCGCGTCCTCGCTCCATACCAAAACCGGATTTGGCGGCCGCTGTTCTTATGTAATAACTCATCCCTGACGATCGCTCGCAGGGGCGCCATACCGGCACCGCCACCGACTATGATCATGTCTCCCTGACCATCGGCGGAATGAAAATCTCCCAACGGCCCTACAACATCAATCTCGTCGCCCTCGCTCAGGTTCCACATGAATCCTGAACCGGTGCCTGCCGCAGAAATTTCGGCGTCGGGCGGTGGCATGAACCGCACGTTCAGGACAATCTTGCCTGGATTATCTTTTCCCGCGGTCGCCAGCGAATAGGCGCGGCGAATTTCTTCTTCGCACAGGCTGAATGCATCTGGCGCCATGTCCGACCATATTTTCCGAATAGCGTCTCTGGTGGGCGCATCATCGAACTTGATCTTGTGCGGTGGAATGACGACATGCACGAAAGAGCCGGCCGTGTATGCCAATTCGTGATCTCCGGTACTGAGAGTAATTTCACGAATGTGCGGCGTGAGTACTCGTGCTTTTTCCACGGTACATTTGAAGGTCTCTGCCGCCAGCACATCGCCGGGAATGGCAACCTCCATGCCGTCTGTTACCTGGGCCTGGCAGGACAGACGCACCCCTGCACGACGCTTGTGCTCGGGAATCAGGTTCCTGTCCGCCGCTGTCTCCGGTGCGTTCGGGTCCAGCTCGACGACACACAAGCCACATGTTCCGCCACCACCGCAGCTTGATGGTAGGACAATGTCTTCCTTTGCCAGCTCATCGTAGAGCCGGGACCCTGAGGCCACATCGACTCGTGCAATTAATTCGCCGTGAGGTGCGAGAATCGTCACGCTCGCTTTTTTGCGCCAACGATCGCCTGGCAGCAGGGCAAGAAATTCATTTCGGTTAAAACTGTCAAACAGCAGGAACATGCCGGTTATCGCAAACCACGCCGCGGTCAACGAGAAAATAATGGCGAACGCATTATTGAAGCTCTCGCGGTTCTGATAGTCCATGATGTGCAACATCCAGAACAGATCAAACAGGCGCCAGGTCGAATTTCTTCTTTCAAGAACAGAACCGTCCTGACCGGAAACATATACAGACGTTTCGAATGCATCGTCAAAGTCCACGCGCCAAACTATGCCCGTGTGTCGGCGCACCTCCATCGTTGGCGCCTCAAGCTTCGTAATAGCCCCAACAGATCCTTCGCCACCATAGTCCCGCACCGCGATTGCTTGTGCTAACGCATCATCAACAGGTACTTTCAATCCGCTGGTCGCGTCATACAGAAACTTTTCTCTCTCCGTGACTATGCTGTACGTCGCCCTGCCCAGCAGCGTATGTAGACGTACTCGCAGTATCTTCGCTTCCTCTCCAAGCTGACTGGCGAGTTGGCTGGTAATTGTATTGACGTCGACAAAATCGGTGGAAGGCGTAACAACCGGTTGATACCGGGCCTCAGCCTGCGTGTTATGCCCTGTCACCAGATCATGATCGAGCAAGCCCATCACCAGGCCGCTGAGCATCCAGATTGCCACCTGGATGCCGATCGCAAGGGCGATCCACTTATGTAGTTTGCGAAACAGAATCAT
>CAYLTW010000093.1:0-9656 GCA_964386735.1 uncultured Woeseiaceae bacterium | reverse complement strand
AAAAAAAGGCGGTGGCAAAAGCCACCGCCAATCGGTACGAAACAAACAGCATAAGGGATTCTCAGTTTGTTACGTCAACCTCTTCTCTTACGATGCGAATTTCATGCGCTTCATGAATCTTCACGTCGTCAGAATATTCGTTAGTGTCCTCGCCCGACTCCATCTTGATGACTTTAACTTTTCGGATAGCGTGTTTTTGACCGTGCGATTCGTCGCCATCATGCGCGACCATCATGTGGAGGTCCTCGCTCGTGATGTCGGGCAACGATATCTTGCGACCGTTGAGGTCGAAGTCGAAACCTGCCTCGGTGCGAACGACGAACAGGTTATTGCCCTCTTTGTCGATATAAGAGCGTGATTCGCCGAGCTGTAATTCGGCCAGATCAAATCCCGCTTCCTCGCTATCGAAGCGAAACGATTCAACGGCACCGCTCTGGCCCTGCCGGGCGTCGATCCGCAATTCAACGTGCCTTTGCATCTCACTTGCCAGCGCTGCAGCGCTCAGCATCAGCGCGAAAAATACGATGGTTAATTCTTTGGCTCTCATGTCTTTCCTCTTTTGTTACCCTTTTGATGCTTCGGAGCCGGAAATGGTTGCGACAAAAATGGAATATGCTGCAGCGATATTCCGAAAATTGAGTTTCAGCTGAAACCGTGTAGAGGGAGATTACAATGTCGAGCGCCGTGCGGGACCAGGTAAGCGACGAAGAGTGGCAATTGCGGGTTGATCTGGCGGCCTGCTATCGCATCATTGCCATGTATGGCTGGGACGACCTGGTATTCACGCATATCTCCGCGCGCGTGCCGGGCCCCGAAGACCATTTCCTGCTCAATGCCTATGGCCTGCTGTTCGAGGAAATGACCGCGAGCAGTCTCGTCAAGGTCGACCTGAACGGCGACAAGGTTCTGGATTCGCCACACTCAGTGAATCCAGCCGGATTCGTGATCCACAGTGCCGTCCACGAGGTACGATCAGACGTTGGCTGCGTCATACATACTCACACGAGGGCCGGCGTAGCCGTGTCGGCGCAGGCCAGTGGTCTGTTGCCGCTCTCGCAGATATCGCTTTTTCCGCTGATAAGCCTGGCGTATCACGACTACGAAGGCATCGCGATCAATCCTGAGGAAAAATCGCGCCTGGTGGCCGATCTCGGCGACAAGAACGCCTTGATCCTTCGCAATCATGGGCTACTCACGACCGGCCCGACGATTCCGGACGCCTTCCTGATGATGTACGCACTGGAAACGGCCTGTCAGATTCAGCTGGCGGCCCAGGCAGGGGGCGGTGAGTTGATCCACGTGGCGGATCCGATTGTTGACGGGATGCAGGCGCAGGCCGAGGAAGTGCTGCGAGGCCTTGGCGGTCAGCTGGCGTGGCCCGGTCTGCTGCGCAAGCTCGACCGGCGCGATTCGTCGTTCCGCGACTAGGGCTTAAGCAAGGAACATCGTGTAGGCGGGATTTTCGCTTTCTTCCCAGTGCGCATAACCGAGTTCGGCCAGGTGGGCCTCGAGCTCGTCTGATTCATTTTCCGGTACGTCGATTCCGGTGAGGACGCGGCCATAGTCCGAGCCGTGATTCCGATAATGAAACAGGCTGATATTCCAGTTCGTGCCAATCGCATTCAGAAAATCCAGTAGCGCGCCGGGCCGTTCGGGAAACTCGAAACGAAACAGGCGCTCGTTTGAAATTTTTGACGAGCGCCCACCAACCATGTGTCGTACATGCAGCTTGGCCATCTCATTGTCACTGAGATCGGCCACGGTGTAGCCCGCCGATTCGATTTTTCGCAGAAGGTCGTGGCGTTCTTCAAGGCCATTCGTCAACTGCACGCCGACGAAGATATGCGCATTGTCGGAGTCGCTGTAGCGGTAGTTGAATTCCGTGATGCCGCGGCGCCCGATTGTTTCGCAAAAACGCCGAAAACTACCGGGCTTCTCGGGGATTTCGACGGCCAGCAACATTTCCTGTTGCTCGCCCACGGCCGCTCGCTCCGCGATATGACGCAAACGATCGAAGTTCACGTTTGCGCCACAGCTAATGGTCACAAAGGTCTGGCCCTGGATATCGTTGCCGGCAACATATTTTTTCGCAGCTGCAACAGCCAGGCCGCCTGCCGGCTCCACGATCGATCGCGTGTCCTCGAAAATGTCGCGTATCGCGGCGCAAATCTGGTCAGTGTTGACGGTAATAATTTCGTCGACGTGTTGCTGACAGATCCTGAACGTTTCGTCACCGACACGCCGCACTGCCACGCCGTCGGCAAATATACCGACATGATCGAGCGTAACCGGTGAGCCAGCCTCGAGTGAGTCGCGCATCGCCGCGGAGTCTTCGGGCTCGACACCGATGATCCGGATGCCGGGCTGCTTTGCTTTGACGTAGACGGCAATGCCGGCGATCAGGCCGCCGCCGCCGATGGGTACGAATATGGCATCGATCGGTCCCTCCGCCTGCCGCAGAATCTCGGCGCCGATGGTGCCCTGCCCGGCAATGACGTCAGGGTCGTCAAACGGGTGGATAAAGGCCAGTCCCTGGCTCGCTTCGAGTTCGCGGGCATGTGTGTACGCATCATCGTAAGCGTCGCCGTGCAATACGACTTCGCCGCCGAGTTCGCGTACGGCGTTTATTTTGATCTGCGGTGTTGTGAGCGGCATGACGATGACGGCCCGAATGCCGCGACGCTTCGCGGCCAGTGCAACACCCTGGGCGTGATTGCCGGCAGAGCTGCAAATCACACCATTGGCTACAGCCTCGTCCGACAGGGATGCGATCTTGTTATAGGCGCCGCGAAGCTTGAACGAGAAAATGGGCTGCAAATCCTCGCGCTTCATTAGCACGCGATTGCCGACGCGCGCAGAGAGGCCGATCGCTTCCTCAAGCGGCGTTTCCGTTGCCACGTCATAGACGCGGGCATTCTCTATGCGGTCCAGGTAGTCCTGATCGTTCATTGCGCTGCTGCCGGTTCCTGTAGGGCGTTATCGCACACCCGGCGCGGGCCCGCAAAACCTTTTCAGTGCATGGCAATTGCCGGCTGACACTTCCATAATGCCGGACCTGAAGCAATCGCAACGACAGGCAGCAATGACCGCCGACAACAGACTGCTAATCGCCAACGCCCGGCTGATCAATGAGGGGCAGATCATCGATACGGATGTGTTGATCGATGGTGAGCGCATCGAGAAGATCGGTGCGGAAATTCGTGCCGACAGCAGCACGCAGGTCATCGACGCTGCCGGCAAATTCCTGATGCCCGGAATGATCGATGACCAGGTTCACTTCCGCGAGCCGGGCCTGACGCACAAAGGCGATTTTGCGACCGAGTCGGCGGCTGCGGCGGCAGGCGGGATTACGAGCTTCATGGACATGCCGAACGTCAATCCGCTGACGACGACCAGGGATGCGCTGCAGGACAAGTACCAGATGGCGGTCGGGCGGTGCACATCGAATTATGGCTTCTACCTTGGTGCGACCAACAGCAATGTCGACGAGATCAAGGCACTGCAAGTCGGCGAATCCTGCGGCATCAAGGTATTCATGGGCGCCTCCACGGGTGACATGCTGGTTGACGATCCGCGAACCCTTGAGCGGATTTTTGAACATGCGCCGGTCATTGTCCTGACGCATTGCGAAGATTCGCCGATGATCTGGGAGAACGAGGCAAAGGCGCGTGACAAGTTTGGAGAAGACGTGCCGTTTGCGGAGCACGCCAATATTCGCTCGGCCGAAGCCTGTCTCGCGTCATCGGAAATGGCTGTTGACCTGGCGACGCGCCACGACGCGCTGTTACACATTCTGCATCTTACGACGGCAATCGAGATGGACCTGTTTTCTGACGGGCACCGTTCAACAAAACGGATCACGGCCGAGGTTTGCGTACATCATCTCTGGTTTGACGAGTCGCGCTACGCGGACATGGGGGCGCTGATCAAATGTAATCCTTCTGTGAAAACGGCCGCGGATCGCGAAGCACTCATCACGGCGCTGAATGACGGACGCCTGGACGTCATCGCAACGGACCATGCGCCGCATACATCGGAGGAAAAGGCCAATAGCTATTTCAAGGCGCCGTCAGGATTGCCGCTCGTCCAGCACGCGCTGCTTACACTGTTCGATCTCGCCTCGGCCGGCAAAATCAGCCCCGAGCTGATCGTTGAGCGTGCCTGTCATGCACCGGCCGACATTTTCGGTGTTGTCGATCGGGGGTACGCACGTGAGGGCTACTTTGCGGATCTCGTCATCGTTGATCCGGAGCGGCGGCATACGGTGCGGCCGGACAATCTGCTCGCAAAATGCCAGTGGTCCCCTTTCGACGGCCACGAATTCAACTCCACGATCGACACGACGATAATCAACGGACAAGCAGTGTATTCTGATGACGCGCTGACGGGTGCAATTGCCGGCCGGAAACTCGATTTCACACGCGCACGGGCATAGGGAGCGACTGTTTACTTTCCGGCCGATACCGCTATGCTAGCGACCGAATGAAACCGACAGATACCGCCAATCCCGACTACTTTCACAAGGTAGTCGATTGTCAGTGGGCCTGCCCGGCCCATACCGACGTACCCGAGTACATTCGCCTCATTGCCCAGGGACGTTTCAGCGATGCGTACATGGTGAATCGGGAGTCCAATGTCTTCCCGGGAATCCTCGGGCGCGTCTGTGATCGTCCCTGCGAACCGGCATGCCGCAGGGGACGGGTCGAAGACAAACCGGTCGCCATTTGTCGTCTCAAGCGTGTCGCGGCGGATCATCGCGATGACATCAGCGATCGCCTGCCCACCGCACCGGCGAAAACCAACGGCAAGAAAGTTGCGCTGATTGGCGCAGGTTGCGCGTCATTGACCGTTGCAAACGATCTGGCGCCGCTGGGTTACGACGTCACTATATTTGAAGCGCTGGATGCCACGGGTGGGCTGATGCGCACCAACATTCCGCAGTTCCGATTGCCGCCGAAGGTGCTGGACGAAGAGATCGGATACATCCTGGGCATGGGCGTTGACCTGAAGTTCAATCACCGCATCGACAGTCTGAAAAAGATGCTTGACGGTGGCGAGTTCGACGCTGTTTTCGTCGGTTCAGGCGCGCCGCGCGGAAAGAACCTGAAAATTCCCGGCCGATACGGTTCGGATCGAATCCATATCGGCATCGACTGGCTCGAATCGGTCGCCTTCGAGCATGTCAAGACAATCGGCAACAAGGTGTTGGTCATAGGCGTCGGCAACACGGCGATGGATTGTTGCCGGACGTCGCTCAGAATCGGCGCCTCGGACGTGAAAGTCATGGCGCGCAAACCGCGCGGCTTCTTCAAGGCATCCGACTGGGAGCTCAAGGACGCAGAAGAGGAAAACATCGAGATCATCGTCAATCATTCACCGAAGGAATTCGTAATCGAGGACGGCAAGCTCACGGGCATGAGGTTTGACGTTATGGAGTACAAAGTCGACGAGAGCGGTCGCATCGATCGCGGTACGGCCGTCGACGAGGTGGTCCTGCCTTGCGATGACGTTATCCTTGCCATCGGTCAGGACAACGCGTTTCCGTGGATCGAACGAGACATCGGCATCGAGTTCAATGAATGGGATTGTCCTGTCGTCGATGAAGCAACCATGATGTGTTCTCGAGATGGTGTCTTCTTTGGCGGCGATTCGGCGTTCGGTCCGTTGAACATCATCTGGGCTGTCGCGCATGGCCACGAAGCGGCGATATCGATGCACAAGTACTGCCACGGCGAGGATCTGGCGGATCGCCCGCCGATGGGCGTCAATCTCTCGACTCAGAAAATGGGCATGCACGAGTGGAGCTTTTCGAACGACTACGACCCCGCCGAGCGGCGGCTCATGCCCCATGTCGACCTGAAGGAACGATTCAAAAAACTCGACATCGAAGTCGAACTCGGTTTCACGGTGGAACAGACCATTCAGGAAGTGAAGCGTTGCCTGAATTGCGATATCCAGACCGTATTTACCGCAAAACTTTGCATCGAATGCGATGCCTGCATCGATATTTGTCCCGTCAACTGCCTGACGATTACCGAGAACGGCGACGAGCCGGATTTGCGCGCGCGCTTGTCAGCGCCTGCGGAAAATCACGAACAGGCCTTATATGTATCGGGCGGTCTGCCGCATACTGGACGCGTCATGGTCAAGGACGAGGACCTGTGCGTGCATTGCAGTCTTTGTGCCGAGCGGTGTCCGACCGCCGCCTGGGATATGCAGAAATCGCAGATTTTAATCCCGTATGCTGCTGATGAGGCCGGCAACGCCCCCGCAGAGGACACCGCTGCCTAGACCAGGGAATTTACGTGGCAACAGTTAACGACGTCGTAATCAAGATCGCTACGGTTAATGGAACCGGCTCCGCGAGTGCCAACGGGCTCTTGCGTAAGGCAATTTTTCGCATGGGTGTTCCAGTGGTCGGCAAGAACTACTTCCCGTCGAATATTCAGGGTCTGCCGACCTGGTACGAGATCCGCGTAACAGGTGATGGCTACCAGTCGCGATCGAGTCGGCTGGACGTCATGGTCGCCATGAATGTCCAGACCTACGCGCGGGACATGGCCGAGGTTTCGCCGGGCGGCTGGCTCGTCTACGACTCGACGTGGCCGCGTAGCAAGCTTCTGGATCGCGATGACATCACGGTGTTGGGTATCCCGCTTTCGAGGATGTGCAACGAGACATTCGAAGGTGCGCGAGCACGAATTCTTATGAAGAATATCGCCTACGTCGGTGCTATCTCGGCATTGCTCGATATCGACCTGGATATCATTACCAGCGTACTCGAAGAGACGTTCGCGGCGAAGGCGAATCTAATCGAGTCGAACATGCGGGCGATTCGGATAGGCTACGACTATGCGAAGGAAAATTTCGTGTGTCCTTTGCCCAGCAAAGTTGAGGCGCTGGATAAAACCGAAGGCTATATCGTCATCGATGGCAATACAGCAGCCGGGCTCGGTTGCATGTACGCTGGTGCGACCGTCGGCGCCTGGTATCCGATTACGCCTTCAACGTCATTAATGGATTCGTTTCAATATTATTGTACGAAATACCGAATCGATGCGGCAACGAAAAAGAATACGTTCTGCATTATTCAAGCCGAGGATGAACTGGCAGCCATTGGGATGGTGCTGGGGGCGAACTGGAACGGCGCGCGCTCTTTTACACCGACAAGTGGCCCGGGAATATCACTAATGAGTGAGTTCATCGGTTTCGGTTACTACGCCGAGATACCAGCCGTCATCTTCAATGTGCAACGCACGGGACCCTCTACGGGTATGCCGACGCGTACGCAGCAAGCGGATATTCTGTCTTGCGCCTACGCATCGCACGGCGATACGAAGCACGTCCTGTTGTTTCCCGCTGACCCGGGCGAATGTTTCAGCACCGCCGTGGCCGCGTTCGACTACGCCGAGCGGCTGCAGACGCCGGTGATGGTTCTCTCGGATCTCGATATCGGCATGAATGACTGGATGGTCCCAGAGTTCGAGTGGGATGATAACTATGTGCCTGATCGCGGCAAGGTGTTGTCTGCCGAGGACCTTGAGCATGCCGAATCGTTCTATCGGTATCTCGATGTGGACGGAGACGGTATTCCATACCGGTCGATGCCGGGTACCCATCCAAAGGGCTCCTACTTCACGCGCGGGTCGGGTCACACGAAATACGGTGCATACACCGAGGACGCAGAGCAGTACCAGGAAGTCGTTGATCGTCTGCTGCTCAAGTGGGAGACGGCCCGGAGCATCCTGCCGGAGCCGGACATCGAGTATTCAAAGTTCAATAATGCGGCCGTGCTGACGATTGGCAGCGGCCATGCCGCATGCGTCGAGGCGCTCGATCGCCTGAAGGCACAAAACGTTAACGTGAATTATTGCCGGGTCAAGGCGTTCCCGTTTCATGAAACGGTGCCGGAGTTCATTGAAAAACACGAGCTTGTGTACGTCGTTGAGCAGAATCGCGACGCGCAATTGCGCACATTGTTGATTCTCGATGGAAACGCGGATCCGAAAAAACTGGTGCCGATGCTGCATTACAATGGCAACCCGATAAACTCGGACTTTGTTGTTGAAAAAGTGCTCGAGGAAATATCGAAGGGGCGGGCCGCCTGATGACTTATATACCAAAACCGAAAGTGACACATCCGGGCCTTCCGAAAAATACACTCGGGCTGACTGCCCGGGATTACGAAGGCACAGTGTCGACGCTTTGCGCGGGCTGCGGCCACGATTCCGTTACGGCGGCGATCATCCAGGCGGTGTTCGAGCTGAATATCGAGCCGCACATGCTTGCAAAAATGAGCGGCATCGGCTGTTCCTCCAAAACACCGGCTTACTTCGTCAGCCAGTCGCATGGCTTCAATTCGGTACATGGCCGCATGCCGTCCGTGACCACGGGCGCGAACGCCGCCAACCGGACTCTCACGTACATTGGTGTTTCCGGCGACGGTGATTCCCTGTCGATTGGTGTCGGCCAGTTCGTACATGCGATACGACGTAACCTGAACATGTGCTACGTGATCGAGAACAACGGCGTCTACGGCCTGACGAAGGGCCAGTTCTCAGCGTCCGCGGACATCGGCAGCAAAACCAAAAAAGGCGAAGCGAATCAGCAGGAGCCGATCGATCCGGTCAGCACCGCCCTGAGCCTGGGCGCTACCTACATTGCACGCAGTTTCTCAGGCGACAAAGAGCAGCTCGTGCCTTTGATCAAAGGGGCACTGACGCACAACGGCTTTGCCCTCGTCGATGTGATCAGCCCCTGTGTGACGTTCAACGATCATGTAGGCTCGACCAAGAGCTACGCGCACACCCGGCAGTTCTACCACCATGTGGTTGATATGGACTTCATTCCGCCGGCCGAGGAGATCAAGGCAGCTTACGAAGAAGGCGAGGCTATGCCGATCGAACTGCACGACGGCAGCAAGATCGTGTTGCGTAAGGTGGACAGCTGCTACAACCCGACCAGCCGTGCGGCCGCGTTCAAGTACCTGCGCGAGCACTTTAATGCCGGCGAAATTACGACCGGCCTGCTCTACATCAACGAATCGCGCATGGAAATGCACGACCTGATGGGAAATATTGACACGCCATTGTCGCAGTTGCCGCTCGACACACTGCATCCAGGCGCTGACGAGTTGAAGAATATCCTGAAGGGGTACTCCTAGCCGGTCGGCTGCATGCTAAACTGAATTGGAACGCCGCGGTCGCGGCACCACAATCTGGCGGGAATTCACCACAGGAGAATGTGATGAATTATCTTGATTCCGCCATTGATGACGAAAAACCCGAAGTTGATTTGACGTCGATGCTCGATGTCGTCTTTATCATGCTTATATTTTTCGTCGTTACCGCAACCTTCATCCGGGAAACGGGAATCCCGGTAATGCTTCCGGCATCCAGCGAAACCGTGCCCGATGATATCGAGACAATCATCGTTGTTGTTGAGTCGGCGGGCACGTTCGTTGTCGGTGATCGAGTTGTGTCCAAGGGAGGGTTGATTCCCTACCTGACGGCGCTTTACTCGCAGAATCCTGAAGCGGGTTTTGCGATTGTCCTTACCGAAGGTTCCCGCGTGAAGGACACTGTCGCGGCAGCGGATGCCGGCAGGATACTGGGGTTTGACGTCATCCCTGTAACAATGAAAGATTAGGGGCTAGT
>CAYLTW010000092.1:4419-10103 GCA_964386735.1 uncultured Woeseiaceae bacterium | reverse complement strand
GGACGATCTATCGAACCGAAGTTGACGACCTGCAAGTATCCGCCAACGACCCCGTTCTCATTCAGCAAATTGTCGCTTCCGCTGACGCAACCAGTAATGGCGTCGAAGTTGACCTGTCGTGGGCGACATCGGTCGATGGCCTCATAGTGAACTTCGTCGGGGCGTATACCGACGCCACGTACGACAGATTCATTGGCTCCTGTTATTTGAGCCAGGTCGAAAATGGCACCGACTGTTTCAACACCGGCATCTCGGCAGGCCAGCGATCGGGCGTGCAGAATCTCGCAGGCAAACAGCTGCCACTCGCGCCCAAGTGGTCTTCGGTACTCGGCGCCAACTATACGTTTCCGGTTGGTAGCGACAAGGAGCTGACTGTTTCCGCCAAATACCTGTATACCGCTGATCAGTTCATGTCGATTGAGCGCGACCCGTTGGGCATCCAGAAAGCCAGCAATCGCATCGATGCGAGCCTGATTCTGTCGTCTCGTTCGGGTACCCGCGATTGGACGCTCGCGCTGATTGGCCGAAACCTGACCGACGAGATCATTCATACGTTCGTGAATGCATCGACGCTCTCCGGATCGGCGGTCGTTACGACCAACATCGAAGAGACTCGCTCTATATCTCTGAGGGCTACGGTCGGTTTCTGATTCCAGCAATCGAAAAGAAATCGTACCAGCCTGATTCACTGCCGATGCCCCAGGTTCCCACCCGGACATCGACCAGCCAGGGCCGGCCCTCGTGCATGGCTTTCTGGCAGCGTTGCAATGCGGCGGCGAGGTCGCCGGGTTTCGTAACACGCTCGCCCTCCAAGCCATAGCTCTCGGCCATCTTGACGTAGGAAATATCGGGGTGGCCGAGATTCACGCCGATGTACTTGCCGGTCTGCCGCATACGCCCTTGATACAGATTCTGATTGAGCCGGTTCGCCTGGTATTGGCCGTTGTTGAAAACGATTATTCCGATCGGCACCTCGTAGCGAACCGCTGTCCATAGCGCCTGGCTGCCAAAGTTCAGCGACCCGTCGCCGCTCAGACACCAGACCTCTTTGTGCGGATTACCCATTTTGACGCCGATCGATGCCGCCAGGCCCCAGCCAAGGACGCCGGAGACCGTGTCGAAGTTGCGCCGCCGTTGCTCGAACGGCCGTGTGTGGTCGAACAGCAGGTGCCGGCGGATATATTTATCGCTGGTGACGATTTCGCTGACAATGTAGGCATCCGCCGGCATGCGCCGGTCAAGCTCGGCCATCAGCCTGGATGCAGCGATGGGTTCCCTGTTCCATTCTGCTTTGGCCTCTTTCTTTATGGCCTCCTGGCGGTTTGCAGAGTACTCCTGTATCCAGCGTTTGCGATCCCGGATTGCAGACGAACCGGCGTCCCGCCGTTTGAGTTCCGCGAGTACGGCCGCCGCCGTCGATTTGATGCTGGCGATCGTCGCGATGTCGACCGGGTAGTTTCTGCCGACCTCCGATTGCACCAGGCTGGTATGCATTACGGTCGCAGACCTCGATATCAGCGGCTGGCTCGGCCGCGCGCCGGTCTTGAACATTGGCGCGCCCAGGCTCCAGAACGCATCGATCTTCGGCAGGAGCGTCTTGTCATCCTGGAACTGGCCCGCGTAATTCGGGTGGGAATTCGGGAACACGACAGGGATCTTGCTGGCCGTCATTACCAGTGCGCCGATCTCCTCGGCGATACCGGCTACCTCGCCGCTGATCTCGTAACGTATCGCTTCGTTACCCAGGAATAATACCGGTAATTGCGCGGCAAGCAGCGCATCGGTGATTGCGCTCACCTGGCCGCCGCTCGGTACCACTTCCGTAGCAAGCTGCGACCTCGAGCGCGGCAGAATCTCGGCGGCCGCGACCCTCTTTTCCTGCAGGTCCTTCGACAGGGTGATGAAGGTCGGCCCGCCGGGTGGTGCTTCGGCCAGCAGGAATGCGCGGCGCATAACCTCGGGAATGGATTCCGCGGTCATCAGGTCCCAGGTCCAGCGAGCATAGTCCTGCGGCAGGCGGTGCAGGTTGGGCGCTTCCAGAAATCCGTCCTGGCCGCGAAAACTCGCAGATTGCCGGCCAGCCATTACGACCACCGGAATATTGTCGCGAAAGCTGCCGGCGAGTTGGCCAAGCGCGTACGCGGCACCCGCCACTGAATGCAGCTGCACGATCGTCGTTTGCCCGGTTGACCGCGAAAACCCGTCGGCCATCGCCATCGCCGCACTCTCGTGCAGGCAGGTCGCGTATCGAAGTTGGCTGCGATCGACCAGTGCGTCGAGAAAGCCGACCTCCTCCGAGCCGGCAAGCCCGAATACATAAGGAACCTGCCAGTCAATCAGGAATTCCGCCATGAGTTCGCCGCCGGTATGGTTCTCGAGGACACGGCCACTGTCATGTCCGTTGCCGGCTTGCCCGCTATCTGCTCGCGCGCTCACCGCAAGGGCGTCGGCCATGGCAGCAGCGCCGGCCAGCGAGACACCTGCCTGTGTCAGACGCACAATGAACGAGCGGCGGCTGATCTTTTTATCCACGAGTAACCTGGCGACATCAAACACGGCTAACTCCCGACACGCGAAACTCTGTTGCGACGATTATCGCCGAATTCCGAGTACCGAAACCAACGCGTTCACGGTCATGCAACGAATTTTCTCAGGATCGTGGCGAATCTTGTCATCTCGCTATGTGACAAGCGCTCGGAAATTCGATCATGCACTTTGGCAAGAATCGCCGGATAACTTTTCCTGAAAATTGCGCGCCCACGGGCGGTAAGACTGACGACGACTTCCCGACCGGAGTGATCGGCGCGTTTTCTTCTCACGAGTCCGGCATTTTCCAGTTTTTTGACCGTACTGGTCGTGTTCGATGGCGAAATAAACGTCTCCTGGGCCAGGCAACCCATCGAAATCGGGCCGAATTTGCCAAGAATGTCGATGACGTTCAATTCGGCCGCATGCAAACCGGCACCTGCGGCGACAGAGGACGCCTTTTCGTGTAACAGATGGCGCGCACGCATGATGTTTCTGAATATGTCGACACAAAGCGCTTCATCCTTTTCGCTAAGGCCTGTCCTGGTCCGAATACGGTTTTGCATGCCTTGTTCGGATTCCTCAGTTGACAGTCTGCCGCCACAGTTCGTCAACCCGTGCCTCGATTTCCTCAACCGGGAGTACCCGATCCATGACTTTCAACCCGAGGGGAACCGTGCAATCGACACCCATGAAACTGCGAACATTCAGGGGAATCTCCGGATAGCCATCGTAGACCCCCAGTTTGGAATTCGATCCCAGTACGCCTTGTGCCATCGGCTCGATATTCATGCCAATGACATTTGGCACGATCATCAGGTCACGATCGGGCATGAATCGATGCGCAAGCGCCCAGTCACGGTCCCTCGGGTTGCGAATGTCAATATCGTCATCGTAAACGAAGACGTGTTTGCAAAAACCCGCCAGCGCGGTGTATGCACGCATCATCGCCATTTTTGGCTCGCCGATACGTGCTTTGCTGATCGCGACGTGCACGGTAAAACCGCAACCCGCCGAAGGGTCGACAAAAACGTCGACGACGTTGGGCATGATCTCCTTGATTTGCATGAAAGCACGCACCGAGCGGAAGAATGCCGCGATCGAGTTGCATTCATTCAATGGCCTCCCAATGTGCACATGCTGGTAAATCGCGTTCTTGCGCATGGTAATTGCCGTGACGTCGAACACGGGCCGGCGGCGTGGCACATCGTAAAAACCATTGAACGACGCAAACTGTCCCTGGGTTGCCCAGTTGAAGGGCCGAAACTCGCCTTCGACAACGATTTCCGCCGTGGCGGGAACATCAACATCCACGGTCTCACATCTGACCATCTCGACCGGGGTTTCCCGGAGCCCGCCGATGAATGCAAAATCATCGCTTTCATGCGGCAGCGCCGAGTTCGCGCCTGCGAGTATGAACTCCGGCGTCACGCCGAAAACAAACGCTGCCGGAAACGGTCTGGCCTTGTCGTAGTCCCAGCTCGATGAGGGGTCATCGATCTTGCTCCCCCAGAAATTTTCCATGCTCAGGGCATCGCCGGTTCCACGGAAGACCCACGCCGTGCCCTTGTTTCGGCCGGTAATCTCGAAGCGGTGATACGAGAGGTTATGCGCCGTCTCGGTCGGCTTCGTTATGCAAAGACTCGTGAAGTACCGCCCGTCGGCAAGATCCGGAGTCCCCTGGCCGTCCTGCGGGTTCAGTCGCAGAGCCGGCAGCAGTGAGAGATCGGCATCCTCACCCGTCAGCACGATCTCTTTGCAGGGCGCTTTGCCGGCATCGACATAGACCGGAGGCACGCCACCCGATTTCAAAACCTGCATCATTTTCATCGCCGTGCCAGGCAAGGCATTGTCTTCGGCTACGCCGAACGCGTCCGCCATGCGCTTGTATGTGTGGCCAACGGTGTTCGCCAATACCGGGATGTCGAAACCCTTGGGATTTTCAAACAATATGGGCTTATGAATGTCTTCGTAGTCGGCACGAGCGATAAACGCGCCCATTTCATCCAGAGTGTCGATCTCGGCTGTAACCCTGAACAGCTCCCCGTCTTTGTCCAGGCCATCGAGAAACTCACGAAAATCGAAATACTTCATCGGTCACCCTCGCACAGCACATCGATCGTTCAGCATAACATTTCTATATAGAACAATTCTATCCAGAAATGATATGCTGACGCATGCGATTGATCATCGGAATATCCGGCGCCAGTGGCGTTATCTACGGCATTCGTCTTCTTGAGACGCTGCAAGCGCTGGACGACGTCGAAACACACCTCGTCATGTCCGGTACCGCACGCATGAACATTAGCATCGAGACCGACTGCCAAATCAAGGATGTGGAGGATCTGGCGGATGTCGTACATCGCAATAACGATATCGGCGCCATGATCGCCAGCGGATCGTTTCAGAGCGATGGCATGATCGTCGCGCCTTGCTCGATGAAGACACTGTCGTCAATCGTGAATTCCTTTTCGGACAATCTTCTGAGCCGCGCAGCCGATGTCATGCTAAAGGAGCGCAAACGCCTTATTTTGGTACCACGGGAATCGCCGTTGCATACCGGCCATTGCCGTCTGATGTATGAAGCCAGCAAAATGGGTATCGATATCGCGCCACCCATGCCCGCGTTCTACAACCGGCCACAATCGGTCGATGACATTGTCAATCACACAGTCGGCCGATTGCTGGACCTCGTGGGGCTCGAGTCCGGCCTCGTCAAGCGCTGGGCGGGCGTCAGGAACGAAGGCTGAATCTCACGGGTGCAAAAGCGGCATCGATGATGATCGAGAACTTGCGACGGACTTCGTCGGTCACGTCGAATCCTGCGAAGGCAGCGTAACCGTTCAGGTTGTCTGCGACGTCGTCCAGCATCTGTTTGTTGGAAACGTCGCGCGAAGAAAAGTCCGGCACCAGTGACGCCAAAACGTCCTGCTGCAGCTTCTCGGACGCAAACTCGACCGACTTGATCGAGTCGCGAAGTTCCATGCAGGCGCCTTCGGGCATCGGCTCTTCGATACAGCCCGACTGCTTCATCCAGGTTCTCGCTGAACGCAACGGCTCGACGACGTGCGCGGCCCAGCGCGCCGAAAATTTGCTGGCCGTCGTGAAAAGCTCGTCATCGAAGCGACCGATGTAACGACCAATCCAGCAGCAGTACA
>CAYLTW010000092.1:3152-4319 GCA_964386735.1 uncultured Woeseiaceae bacterium | reverse complement strand
AATACGTGACAGGTCGCACACTGACAGGAGCCGCTGCACAGAGCCTCGATCGACAAGCCGGCCTGGCGCAGAATTTCCATCAGACTGGCGCGCTCACGCGCCTGGAGCTCATGTCTTGTGCCATCTCTGTCAGTCGCGAATATCTGCGCCATGTCCCACCTCGCAGATGTTCTTAAGTTCCGTGTGGAACTCCATGGCGTGCAGACCACCCTCGCGACCAATACCTGACTGGCCGAAACCACCGAAAGCTGTGCGCAAATCGCGAATCATCCAGCCATTGATCCAGCACACACCGGCATTTAGTTGCGACGCGACGTTGTGCGCACGCCCGGAATCCGCAGACCACACCGTTGCCGCCAGGCCATAGCGCGTGTCGTTGGCCATTGCAATCGCGGCGGCATCGTCATCGAAGGGCGTGACATGGCAGCACGGCCCGAATATCTCTTCCCGAACAGTGCGGCTGTCTTCCGACAGGCCGGCCCAGATAGTAGGTTGAACCCAGGCACCCTCCTCGAGAGCCGCATCCATCTCAGGTACGCCGCCGCCGGTGATCACTTCCGCCCCCTCGCTTTTCGCCCGACGGTAACAGCTCAGTACCTTGTCACGATGTTCGTGGCTGACCAGCGGTCCCATTGTGGTTTCCGGGCTGCGTGGATCACCGATAATCTGTCCTTGCGCGCGCGCCGCGAGCTTGTCGAGAAACTCATCGAATACCGACCGGGCAACATAAACACGTTCGGTACCGAGGCAAATCTGGCCGCAGTTGTAAAATGCCGCAGCAGCTGTGCCCGCAACCGCTGCATCCACATCACAGTCGTCCAGAACAACGGCAGCGTTCTTGCCACCAAGCTCGAGAGAAACGTCTCGTATGCCAATGGCCGCTGCCTGCATGATCGCGGAACCGGTGATCGTTTCACCCGTGAAATTAATCGCGTCGACCTCCGGATGCCCGGTAAGAAACTCGCCCGTCGAGCCGGGGCCAAATCCGTTCACGATGTTGACGACCCCAGGCGGGATGCCGACAACATTGAATATTTCTCCGAGCATGCTCGCCGTCGATGGTGTTTCCTCGGACGGCTTCAGCACCACGGTATTTCCCCACGCCAGCGCGGGCGCCAGCTTCCAGGTGGCCATGATCAACGGCAGATTCCAGGGACAGATAGCGGC
>CAYLTW010000092.1:0-3052 GCA_964386735.1 uncultured Woeseiaceae bacterium | reverse complement strand
TCGTGCACGATCGCCGCGACCTGATTGCTCGCGGGATCACGCAGCTCGAACGTTTTCGACGACGACCGATACTCGCCATCGATAAAATTTCTTACCTGGCGAATTTCAGTCATACGGCTTCAAGAAAGCGATCGACGACATGTGCCGCCCGATGGCGGCGCTCTTCGGCCGTCGGCGGCGTGGGACGAACATATAATTGCGCGACATACCAGTGGTGCAACAACATACCAATGAAAAATTCCGCCGATTCTTCGGCACTGCCAATGTTCAGCAAATTGCGTTCCTTGAGTTCCTGAAGATACTCGACCAGGAAGTCATGACTTCTTTGCGGCCCGCGCTCATAGTAGAGCTGCGCAATATCCGGAAACCTGTCTGTTTCGGCAATAATCAAACGCAACAGGGCACGGTGGTGATTGGAAAAAACCACGCGCATCCGCTGCTCGGCAAAGGTCGTCAAAGCTGTGCGGATGTCATCGTCGGGTTCGAGCTCGGGCTCCTCGCGATTTGATACGACGTCGTCAATTACGGCTCGCAGCAATGCGCCCTTGGTTGGGTAGTAACTGTAGAGTGTGGCCTTGGAGCCGCCTGACTGCTCAACGATCGCATCGATGGACGTTTCGCCGAATCCGGTCTTGAGAAACAGGTCTGTTGCGGCCTTCAGTATCCGAGCCTGCCGCTCCTGACCTCGCGTCGATACGGGCCCTGGTTTCAGGCGGTTGGAATTCGCTGCTTTCGTGTTCATCAATTCTCCTTAGCTTTGAGCGCGATTATTGTATCAGCTTGAAATGTACGGTACAGTACGTTTCGTACCGGACGCTAACGCTGAAACAAAGACGGGGCGCAGGAATGACCACCTCAATCCAGAATCTGGATGCGTCTCTCGCATACCAACTATCCGATACGGACGAGCGCCCCGCCTCGCCGGGCTCCGCAGGAGATCAGGTCGCGATCCGGGTTTGCGCCCGCGCCCTTGAGGGAATGCAGAAAGAGGCGATCGTGGTCGCCGGGGATGGTCTGCCGGCATGGCGACTAGTCTGCGATGAGGGCCATTACCTTAACGGCACCGATCTCGCACCGCCGCCTTTGGCCTTCTTTTCCGCCGGAATGGCCTCCCTTTACATGACCGCGATCGCGCGGGCGCTCAGTCACGCGAGCCGCGGTCACCTTGGTATCACACTTGAACAGGATGCCTGTTACGGCATGGAGGGCTCCGCGCTGCGTGGCACGATGACGGCATCTGCGGATTCGGTGGTGTTACGCATTGCCCTGCCCGAGCAAGGTTCTGGTGATGACCTGAAGAGCCTGGTCGCAACAGCGATCGCACGAACGCCGGTCGACCTACTCATGCGAAAAAACCTGCGCGACACTTTTTCGATCATGAAAAATGGCGACACGCTTGATACGGGTGCGGTTGCTCAAAGCACAACGCCCAATCCCGGAGACCCGGCAGCGTTATTCGATCAACTCGATCGCTCTCGCACCCGGCCGCAGGTCGAAGCCGTTGTGTCGAAACTTGAATCGGCAGAATCGGTATTCGAGGAAGACCATGGTGTCGGCGCCGCCCTCAAGGAAGAGCAAAAACGACTGCTTCTCATCCGTTCGCGCGCCGTGATTCGGGAAGACGGGCTGCAGCAAATCAGCGTCCAGATACACCGCCCTATCGGCAGTCTCTTTCAATTCCTGGTCGATGAAGCGATTGACGGCAACGGTGGCGAACGGGCGCCCAACGGTTTGTCCTATGTATCAGCCGGAATCGCGTTCTGCTACATGACGCAATTGGGCCGCTATGTGCAGATCACAAAAAAAGAAGTCGCAAACTACCGCATCGTCCAGAGCAGCTGTTTCGAAATCAGTGCCGGCGATGCCCACCCGGTCGACACACATGTGTATCTGGAATCGTCGGAAGATGCAGCGACGTGCCGGCAGATTGTCGACATGGCTGAGCAAACCTGTTTTCTGCACGCCGCCTGTCGCATGTCGAACAAGACCCGTCTACAGGTAAGCAAGCCGGATACAACGCAGCAAGTGTCGATGAAACAAGCATGACTCAGGGCACCTTGCTTGCAAGTGTGGCCTTGCTACTCGGTGCGTTGGCAATCCTGCCAGGAACGTTGGGTGTCGTGTCGATCACGCACAAGCTGGCGGCGACGGCCAGGGGTGCACGCCTGATTTACCGCCAATCGAGATGGGTCGTGCTCGTATCGGCAGTATTAATGATCGTCGCCGTTGCCTTCGCCTGGCGACAGGATGCCGTGACGGTGCCATTGGCGGCAATCAGTATTGCCTACGCGGGAATTCTCGTATTCGGCTTCCTGATGCACGTCGGACTCAACTTCAAACCCGTTCGAAATCCCGAATTCATCAATATCGATCAAGCCATCGAGCAATTTGGGGCGGACGAAGAGGTGATCGGTGTCATCGACGCAGAAGGCAAGGCGTTTGCTTTCGTTACGCGCCTCGCCCGCCGCCCGCATGTCGTTTACCAACCCGACGGCAACAGCCCGTTTATAATGAGTCATTGCATTCTCGCGCACAGTTCCATGTCGTATGCGATGCGTGGCAATTTCTCGGACCCTGATATCCTGGTAGTTGCCGTGATCGCCAACAACATGGTGTTCTATGAAAAAAACAGCCGCTGCGCCGTCATACAAATCCAGAATCGTGCCCGCCAGGGAGGGCTCGATCTGGAGGCGCTGAGTACAGTTTCGGTTAGCTTGAAAACCTGGCAAAGCCTGTACCCGGAATCGCCCGTATGGCTGCGCCGCAAGGAGTGGCGCGATACCTTTTACCTGAAACTGCTGGCACGAGCGGATATTATCGATCCCGATAGCCCGGTCATGATCTATCCAACCGAACAGGAAGTCGACAGGCGCCTGCCGATGAAATCGCAGGTACTCGGCATTGAGGCCGACGGCGAGGCTTGCGCCTACCCGGTCGATCGTTTTCGGGACACACCACTGATCAACGATCGGCTCGGGGAGCGTTTCCTGCTTATCGCCGCCGCGAGCGAAGGCGATTACATCCAGGTCTTCGATCGTGAAATCGAACCGGG
>CAYLTW010000091.1:0-10189 GCA_964386735.1 uncultured Woeseiaceae bacterium | reverse complement strand
GTCCGTCTGCGCATGGCGGCGATTATTGCACAGCCATCAGGCCTGCGCTGCGATGCGCCAATGTAAACTGTTAGTCGGTCTTGCTCTGCGGTTGTCAGGTCCAGGCCGATTCGGGTGTGCTTGTTTGTGAAGCATCAAGCTCGCGCAGCGAGCAGCGAACAAACAAGTACGCCGAAGTGGGCTGGGATCGCCCGCATGGCGGGCTCCTACGAAGCTCGTTTCTCGAGCATCGCCACGGCAGGCAGGGTTTTGCCCTCGACGAACTCCAGAAACGCTCCGCCGCCGGTTGAGATATAGGAGATGCCATCGGCAACACCGTACTTGTCGATCGCGGCAAGTGTGTCGCCACCGCCGGCTATAGAATACGCGTCGCTTGCGGCGACGGCTTCTGCGAGCGCTTTCGTGCCATTGCCAAACTGGTCAAATTCGAACACGCCGACCGGGCCGTTCCAGATGATTGTGCCTGCGGATTTCAAGATGGCGGCAAAACGCGTTGAAGTATCCGGCCCAATGTCCAGAATTAACTCGTCGGCAGAAACGGCCTCGACTGCCTTGTTCGTGGCTGACGCGTCCGCCGAAAACTCATCGGCGACCACAACATCGCTTGGTACGGGAATCCCGGCACGCCCCTCACCGCCTGTTACGAGCGCGCGGGCCGTATCGAGCAAATCGGGTTCATACAGCGATTTGCCAACGCCATGCCCGTTTGCCGCGATAAAGGTATTGGCGATACCACCGCCGACAATCAACACATCAACGATATTGGCCAACGCGTCCAGCACGGTCAGTTTCGTGGAGACCTTCGACCCGCCGACAATGGCGACCATCGGTCGTGCCGGCTCCTCAAGCGCCTTCCCAAGTGCCGCCAGTTCGGCAACGAGCAGAGGCCCGGCAGACGCGACAGGGGCGTACTCGGCTACGCCGTAAGTACTGGCCTGCGCTCGATGCGCGGTGCCGAACGCATCCATGACATAGATATCGCATAGCGCTGCCATTTTCCTGGATAGTTCGACATCGTTCGCCTTCTCGCCCTCGAGAAAGCGTACGTTTTCGAGCAAGACGACTTCGCCCGGCTCGATATCAACGCCGTCGATCCAGTCGCCGACCAGTGGCACCTCGCGATCCAGTAGTTCCCCGAGGCGATCGGCGACGGGCTGCAGCGAAAACTCTTCGTCACACTGACCTTCCGTCGGTCGGCCAAGATGCGACATCAGCATGACCGCCGCATTTGCTTCCAGCGCTGCGCGAATTGTCGGCAAGGCCGCACGAATCCGTGCATCGCTCGTGACCTTGCCGTTCGCGACCGGTACGTTCAGATCCTCACGTATCAGTACTCGTTTCCCGTCGAGGGAAAGGTCCACCATTCTGATTACGGACATCGCCAAACCGCCTACGCGTTGTGGAACGCGATCGCCGTATCAAGCATGCGGTTGGAGAAGCCCCACTCGTTGTCGTACCACGCAACAACTTTCACGAGGCTGCCCTGCATGACTTTCGTGAGTGATGCATCGTAGGTTGACGACGCCGGGTCATGATTGAAATCGATCGACACGAGCGGCTCATCGTTGTACTCGAGAATTCCCTTGAGGTCACCTTCACTGGCGGCGCGGATGACGTCGTTTATTTCTTCGACCGTCGTGTCGCGCCGCGCGACGAAAGTCAGGTCGACTGCTGAGACGTTGATCGTCGGCACCCGCATCGAGAATCCGTCAAGTTTGCCATTCAACTCCGGCAGAACGAGGCCAACGGCCGCTGCCGCGCCGGTCTTCGTCGGAATCTGCGACATCGTGGCTGAACGCGCGCGGCGAAGATCGGAGTGGTAAACATCGGTCAGCACCTGGTCGTTGGTGTAGGCGTGGATCGTCGTCATGATGCCGTGCTTGACGCCGATTTTTTCATGTAACGGCTTTACAAGTGGCGCAAGACAGTTCGTCGTGCAGGACGCATTTGAAATAATCGTATCCGTCGACTTCAACACGTCGTGATTGACGCCATAAACAATTGTTGCGTCGATATCCTTGCCGCCGGGCGCAGAAATTATGACCTTCTTTGCTCCGGCCTCAAGGTGCTTGCCGGCCGTGTCACGCGTGCGGAAGAAACCCGTCGACTCAAATACCATGTCGACGCCAAGCTCTCCCCAGGGGAGCTTCGCCGGATCGCGTTCGGCCAGGACACGTATCCGGTCGCCATTGACGATGAGATCGTCACCATCGACCTCGACCGTGCCGGGAAAACGACCGTGCGCGGTATCGCGGCGCGTTAGCAGAGCATTGGTGTTCGCATCACCAAGGTCATTGACCGCCACAATTTCGATTTCAGAGCCTTTGTCGCCTTCATAAAGGGCGCGCAGTACGTTGCGCCCAATGCGGCCATAGCCATTGATACCAACTTTGATTGTCATTGTTTTCTCCTGGAAATTTTGTGGTTCCGGCACGCGCCGGCCGAACTGTCGAATTCCTTATCCTGCTTTGTCCTGCGCCAGCACCTCTTTGGCGACCGCAATGACATTATGAGCCGAAAAACCGAAATGCTCGAACAGTTCGTCTGCCGGCGCTGATGCACCAAAACGATCGATACCGATAACGCGACCGCGCTGGCCAACATAACGCCACCAGCCTTCGGTGACGCCGGCTTCAATCGCAACGCGGGCGCTTACAGCGGCAGGCAATACCGATTCGCGGTAGTCGTCGTCCTGTGCGTCGAACAAGTCGGTGCAAGGCAACGAAACGACACGTGCCCTGACGCCCGCACTCGCCAGCGCCTCCGCTGCAGACGTCGCTAACTCAAGCTCGGAGCCCGTTCCGATGAGAATAATGTCAGGCGTGCCATCACATTCCCGAAGCACATAAGCACCGCGAGCGATCGCGGCAATTTGCTGCGCATCGCGGTCCTGATGCGGTGTGTTCTGACGCGTCAGCACCAGGCTTGTCGGTCCATCGCGACGCTCAATCGCATCGCGCCAGGCAACCGCGGTCTCGACTGCATCACAGGGACGCCAGACCCGCATGTTCGGCATCAGTCGAAGTGACGCGACATGCTCTACGGGTTGATGCGTCGGCCCGTCTTCGCCGAGACCGATCGAGTCATGCGTATAGACCAGGATGTTCTGGATCTTCATGAGTGCCGCCATACGCAGCGCGTTGCGCGCGTAGTCCGAGAATGTCAGGAATGTTCCCGAGTACGGCATCACCCCCCCATGCAGCGCCATGCCATTGCAAATCGCGGTCATGGCGAACTCACGCACACCAAAATAGATGTAATTGCCCGAGGCATCATCACCCGTGATCACTGTCGAGCCATGGTGCTTCGTCAGGTTCGAACCCGTCAGGTCGGCGGAGCCGCCTACGAGCTCTGCCAATGCCGGGGCGAAGGCATTCAACGCGAGCAGTGATGCCTTGCGCGTAGCCATGGTTTCGCCCGCAGCATCGATGTCGGCGATGGCCTTGTCGGCGAAGTCGCTCCAGTTCGATGGAAGCGTCCCGGCCATGCGGCGCGTAAACTCCGCCGCCATTTCAGGATAATCGGCTGAATAGTCGGCAAACAGCGTATTCCAGGCCTGTTCGGCGGCGGCGCCGCGATCACGGCCGTCCCAGGCCGCGGCGATGTCTGCCGGAACTTCAAACGGTTCGGCATCCCAACCAAGCGTGCTGCGCGCGGCCGAAATTTCGTCATCGCCCAACGGCGCACCGTGCGTTGAAGCCGTGCCTTGCTTGTTCGGGGCACCAAAACCGATCACGGTCTTGCAACAAATTATCGTCGGCCGGTCATTGTCATCCACAGCCTGGCCGATGGCCGCGGCGATAGCCGCACTATCATGGCCATCCACATCGGCGATGACCTGCCATCCGTAGGCCTCGAAACGCCTGCCCGTGTCGTCGGTGAACCAGCCACCGACGTCGCCATCAATCGAAATACTGTTGTCGTCATAGAACGCGATGAGCTTTCCCAGCTTCAAAGTACCTGCCAACGAACAGGCTTCATGGGAGATCCCTTCCATGAGGCAACCGTCACCGAGGAAGACCCAGGTTCTGTGATCCACAATCGGGAAACCGTCACGATTGAATTCGGCCGCCAACATTTTCTCGGTCAGCGCCATGCCCACTGCATTGCTGATGCCCTGCCCCAGGGGACCTGTTGTCGTCTCAACACCAAATCCGGGTTCATACTCCGGATGCCCTGCCGTGCGGGAACCGAACTGGCGGAAATTCCGGATTTCGTCCATCGTGAGATCGTAGCCGCTCAGGTGAAGAAGACTGTATAGCAGCATGGATGCATGGCCGTTCGAGAGAACGAAGCGGTCGCGATCCGCCCAGTCCGGATTTGCCGGATTGTGTTTGTGGCAATCGTTCCACAGCACCTCGGCAATATCCGCCATACCCATCGGCGCGCCGGGGTGGCCGGAGTTCGCGGCCTGTACGGCGTCCATGCTGAGCGCACGAATCGCGTTGGCGAGATCCCGCCGGGCGGGCCGGTTGGCTTGCGTTGCTTGTTGTGACATCTGGCTTATCCGATCCGACCCTCGGGCGGGCGTTGTTATGGTGAATTGCGCTGCAATACTTCGGCAGGAGCGCCGCATTTTCTTAGGTTTTCGCGCAAGCCGCAAGCCGAATATTACGGTACAATGCCGCCCCTCGATTAACAGCCATCTAATACCCTATGAGTGATTCATTTGTGTTCACCTCGGAGTCCGTTTCCGAGGGTCATCCCGACAAGATTGCGGATCAGATCTCGGATGCCATTCTTGACGCCATTATCGCCAAAGATACGAGCGCCCGCGTCGCCTGCGAGACACTGATAAAGACCGGCATGGTTATTGTTGCCGGCGAGATATCGACGTCGGCCTGGGTCGATATCGAGCAGATCGCCCGCGACACAGTCGTCGGTATAGGCTACACCGATTCCGACATGGGGTTCGACGGCCACTCCTGCGCCGTCCTGAACGCCATCGGTAAGCAGTCCCCGGACATCGCGCAAGGGGTCGACCGTGATGCCGACGAAGACCAGGGTGCAGGCGACCAGGGCCTGATGTTCGGTTACGCAACCAATGAAACCGACGTACTCATGCCCGCCCCGATTACGTTTTCGCACCGGCTGGTTCGCCGACAAGCCGAAGTTCGCAAGAATGGAACGTTGCCATGGCTGCGTCCCGACGCGAAAAGCCAGGTCACATTCGTCTATAAAGACAACAAGCCTGTCGCCATCGACGCTGTCGTTCTGTCTTCCCAGCACCGCGCCGATGTCAGCCTGTCTGATCTCCGGGAAGGCGTTATGGAAGAGATCATCAAGCCTGTGCTACCAAAAGAATGGATCAGCAAGGACACGAAATACCACATCAATCCGACCGGTCGCTTCGAGATCGGCGGCCCGATGGGCGACTGTGGCCTCACCGGTCGCAAGATTATCGTTGACACGTATGGCGGCTCAGCACGTCACGGTGGCGGCGCATTCTCCGGCAAGGATCCGTCGAAGGTTGATCGGTCAGCGGCCTATGCCGCGCGGTACGTTGCGAAGAACATCGTAGCAGCCGGACTTGCAGACCGTTGCGAAATCCAGATTTCCTATGCGATAGGCGTCGCGGATCCCACGTCGATTAGCGTAAGCACGTTTGGCACCGGCAAGGTCGCCGACGAAAAGCTCACGATCTTGATTCGCGAAAACTTTGACTTGCGACCCTACGGCATTTTGAAAATGCTGGATCTGGTCCGCCCGATTTATCAGCCGACCGCCGCGTACGGACACTTTGGACGCGAGGATATCGATCTTAGCTGGGAAAGAACTGACAAGGCTGACGCGCTGCGTGGCGCAGCAGCCGCCTGAACCCCCGAATTTTACTGGAGAAAACCTTATGAGCAGCGAACCCGTTGCCCTGCAAGCACAGGATTACAAGATCGCCGACATTTCGCTCGCGGAATGGGGGCGCAAGGAAATCGCGATCGCCGAGACCGAGATGCCAGGCCTCATGGCGCTACGCGAGGAATTCGGCGACCAGAAGCCGCTCGAGGGCGCGCGTATTGCCGGCTGCCTGCACATGACCATTCAGACGGCCGTGCTCATCGAGACGCTCGCCGCGCTCGGCGCCGAGGTTCGCTGGTCGTCCTGCAATATCTTTTCCACCCAGGATCACGCCGCCGCTGCGATTGCCGCGTCGGGTGTTCCGGTGTTTGCGTGGAAGGAAGAGTCGGAAGAAGAATACTGGTGGTGCGTTGAGCAAACAATCAATGGCCCGGACGGGTGGACACCGAATATGCTACTGGATGATGGCGGCGACCTTACGACGGTCATGCATGAAAAGTATCCCGACATAATGAAAAACGTTCGCGGCTTGTCCGAGGAAACGACGACAGGCGTCAAACGGCTGTACGACATGATGCAGGACGGCTCGCTGGGCTGTCCGGCGTTCAACGTCAACGACTCGGTCACCAAGTCGAAGTTCGACAATCTGTATGGCTGTCGTGAATCACTGGTCGACGGCATCAAGCGAGCGACTGATGTCATGGTGGCCGGCAAAATCGCCGTGGTCTGTGGTTATGGCGACGTTGGCAAAGGCTGCGCGCAATCCTTGCGTGGCCTCGGCGCCACGGTATGGATCACCGAGGTCGATCCGATCTGTGCCATGCAGGCCGCGATGGAAGGCTACCGTGTCGTTATTTTCGACGAGGTCTGCGATCAGGTCGATATCGTCGTCACGGCAACCGGCAATTATCACGTCGTTTCGGGCCCTCAGATGGAGCGCATGAAAAATCAGGCCATCGTTTGTAATATCGGTCATTTCGACAACGAGATCGATGTCGCCTACTTGGAAAAGTTCGAAAAAGAGAACATCAAGCCGCAGGTCGATCACATCATCTTCCCGGATGGCAAACGCCTCATCCTGCTGGCGGAAGGACGCCTCGTTAACCTGGGTTGCGCCACCGGCCACCCGAGTTTCGTAATGTCGAACTCGTTCACAAACCAGGTACTCGCGCAGATCGAACTCTGGAAAAATGCGGATAACTACGAAAAGCAGGTATACGTGTTGCCCAAACAACTTGACGAGAAGGTCGCACGGCTGCATCTTGGACGCATCGGCGTGAAATTGACGCAGCTTTCTGACCAGCAGGCTGATTACATCGGCGTGTCGAAGGAAGGCCCGTACAAGCCGGAACATTATCGTTATTAGTGCTCCAGTAAGGGAGGGTGGGTCGCATTTCGAGCTCGGCTGATCCAGTTAGGATCCTGCATCTGACGGACCCGCACCTGTTCGGTGACACGGCCGGCAGCTTTCGCGGCACCGTCACATACGCGTCACTGTCGGACACAATCGAACATTACCGGGCCGGCGACTGGCAAGCGGATCTCGTCGCCGTCACAGGCGACCTGATCCAGGACGATTCCGCCGGCGCTTACGAGAACTTCACTGAAGTCATGGGCGCACTTGACCTGCCCGTACACTGCTTGCCGGGCAATCACGACAATCCCGAGCTCATGAAAAAGGCGATTGCCAGGCCGCCTTTTTCCTACTGCGATGCAACCGAGGCTGGCAACTGGCTGATCGTCGGAATCGACAGCTACGAAGCCGACCGAGCTGGCGGCGCAATTGACGCCAGCGAATACGAACGGCTCGATCAGGCAATTGATTCCAGCAACGCAGATAACGTAATGGTATGCCTGCACCACCCGCCCGTCGTTATGGGCAGTGCCTGGCTGGACACCGTCGGCCTCGGGGAACCCGATAAATTTTTTGCCCGAATTGGGTCGTCCGGCAAAGTACGACTTGCGATTTTCGGCCATGTCCACCAAGCCTACGACCGCGAACATCACGGCGTTCGGATCATCGGCACGCCTTCTACCTGCCGTCAATTCAAGCCGGGCAGCGATGAATTCGCCATGGACGATCAGCCGCCTGCGTATCGCCGCATATCACTGCATGCGGATGGCCATCTCGAGACGGAACTTTTCTGGGTAACCAATGCGTAACGCTTTCGCGGCGCTTGTCCTATTGTTCCTCACATTTGTCGCCCGCGGCGACGAAGAGCCCGCCATGATCTGGGTCGCTGAGGGCAACACGAATCGAATCTACCTGCTCGGATCAATACACCTCCTGCGCGAGACGGATCATCCCTTGCCCAAGGTCGTAGAGACGGTGTATGACGATGCGGAACGGCTCATCATGGAGCTCGATATGGACGACATCGATCCGATCGCGATGCTGCAAAACCTGACGAGTTACGGCGTACTCGATGATGGCACGACGCTGGCGAGCCTGATGGGCCCCGAGATGTATGCGCAAGCGGAGGCAGCAGCCAAAGAAATTGATATTCCGATCGAATTGCTCGGCAAAAGCGAGCCGTGGCTTGCCGCGATGACGGTTCAGGAAATGATCATGATGCGAGTCGGTTTCAAGGCGGAGTTCGGTATCGAGATGTACCTGACGGTCAAGGCAATTGCAGACGGCAAGCCCATCAGCGGGCTGGAGAGTGTCGAGGAACAATTCGGGTTTCTCGACGGCTTGTCGACCGAGACACAAAGTCGGTGGTTCCTGCAATCTCTTATTGAAGGCCGCCGCCTTGAAATGCTTATTGACGAGATGGTGGCGGCATGGCGCAGCGGGGATATCGCATTCCTCGAAAAAGAACTGCTGCACGAGATGAACGACTACCCGGAGCTGAATCAGGCGATTCTGGTTGATCGCAATAGACGCTGGTTAGATCCCATCATGGAACTGCTTGACGATAGCGATGACTACCTTGTTGTCGTCGGCGCCGCGCATCTCGTCGGCGAGAACGGTGTGCCCGATTTGCTCTCCCAACAGGGCGTGCGTATAAATCAGCTTCATGAACCTGTTCGATGAAGCCCGCGATGTCATTGCCGGCGGCGTAAATTCCCCGGTCCGTGCTTTCGCGAGCGTCGGCGGCGACCCTGTTTTCCTCAAGAGCGCGAACGGCGCCTGGCTCGTGGCCGAAGATGGTCGAAAACTGATCGACTATGTCGGTTCCTGGGGTGCGATGATCCTGGGTCATTCTCATCCCGATGTTATTGACGCAATCGTACGCGCGGCGAAAAACGGCTTGAGTTTTGGCGCACCCTGCGTACTCGAGACGCAGATCGCGATAAAAATCCGCGAACTCATGCCATCGATTGAACGCTTACGCATGGTTAGCTCCGGGACTGAAGCGACGATGAGCGCGATTCGCCTCGCGCGCGGCCACACCGGCCGCGACAAGATCGTAAAGTTCGAAGGCTGCTACCACGGCCACTCAGACTCGCTGTTGATCAAAGCGGGCTCGGGCGCACTGACGCTCGGCGTCCCCAGCTCACCCGGCGTGCCGGCCGGCCTCGCCGAGCACACGATTACCGTGCCCTACAATGATGCCAACGCAGTCCGGGCTGTTTTTGCCGAACTCGGCGAACAGCTGGCCTGCGCCATTGTTGAGCCAATCGCCGGCAACATGAATATGGTGCCGCCTGAACCGGGATTTCACGAGACACTGCGCGACGCATGTACTGAGTCCGGAGCCATCCTGATTTTCGACGAAGTCATGACAGGATTTCGCGTCGCCAAGGGCGGCGCGCAATCACTGTTTGACATCCAGCCAGATTTGACGACGATTGGCAAAGTGGTCGGTGGGGGCATGCCGGCGGCCGCATTCGGCGGCCGTGCCGACATCATGTCCAGCATCGCGCCGGACGGTCCGGTCTATCAAGCCGGTACGCTCTCCGGAAACCCGGTCGCAATGGCCGCCGGTCTCGCGACGCTCGAAAAAATTGATCAGCCGGGATTCTACAAATTACTTGGCGAGCGGACGCGACAACTGACCGATGGTCTCACGGCCGCCGCCGCGGAAGCCGGAATCCCGATCGCGACCGAAAGCGAAGGTGGCATGTTCGGTTTTGTGTTTACCGACGATGGCCCTGTGCGGCGCTTTGACCAGGTCGCGGCCGCAGATATCGAGCGATTCAAGGCTTTCTTCAACGGCATGCTCGCCGAGGGCATTTACCTGGCGCCGTCGGCCTTCGAAGCTGGCTTTGTGTCCGCTGCGCACGGGGACGACGAAATCGCCGCGACGCTGGCGGCCGCCAGGAAAGTATTTTCGCAGCTGTAGGAGACCGCCGTGCGGGCGATTTCAGAGTTCGCCCGCATGGCGGGCTCCAACAGCGGGCTGCTACGACGCCGGACCGCGAACCATCTCCAGCATTTCGTTGACGAGCC
>CAYLTW010000090.1:0-10429 GCA_964386735.1 uncultured Woeseiaceae bacterium | reverse complement strand
CCATCCGCCGAGAGAGAAAGCGACCTTGATGCAGATGGTTGGCGGCTGCTGGACACTGCCGCCGAGACTTTCGCGTTATCCGTCCGTGGCTATCAGCGAATATTGCGTGTTGCCCGAACCATTGCCGACCTCGCCGTGGCGCAAACGATCGCGCCTGCGCACATAGCGGAGGCACTTGCATTACGTGGGCTGAATCGAAAAAAATCGTAGGACCCCACCTACCGCGACTCGTCCACCATGAATTGGACCGCGCTAAGAATTTCCCCATCAGACAGGTCAAGGCGCGCGCCCTTGGCGGGCATGAAGCCGGCTGAGCCAGTGAAGCCGTTAACGGCGTGATCGTTCAGAGTATCCATGCCCTGCGCGATGCGCGGTTCCCAGGCGGGCGCGTTGCCGACCATCGGCGCGCCGCCGACACCCGTACTGTGGCACGCAATGCAGGCTGCGTTATAGACCTGCGGACCCGACATCACTGTGGCAACCGGATCTGGCTCGACCGCCGTCGCCACGGTTGGCGCCGCAGCTTCGTGCTCCTCACCCGGGAGGTAGACATCACCGAATGGACGGATACGCTCCGCAACGGCGGCCTGGTACTCGTCGCCATCACGCGTGTAAACGCCCTGCGTCAGGTCGGACATTTTCAATGTCAAAACGAGGAGCCCGAGGGCGATCGCACCAAGCACACCCAGTACGAGGGAATACCTGTCAAAAAACTTCTGATCCCGATTCAATTGGCCGCTCCGGAGATTTGCAGGACGGCTGACCGCGGTGATCAGCCCGGAATCGGGCATTATATATCAAGAGATGATCCTGACGCCCCTTCGCGTTGACAGCTGTTATTCTCATAACACCAAATTGTGAGGAAAATGAGGCGCAAGCGGGCGATATGCGACTGAACGCAGCATTGAGAGTCATCCTGTGTATCACGCTGTTCGCGCCGTCGCTCGCAGCGACTGCCGATACGAGCTACGCGGAGAAAGCCGGTAGTGCCGTGGGTGTTTATCGAAACGACGCCCTGAACTTTCAACTTGACCTCAAATCGACGCCCTATGTCGTTGTCGATTTCAGCGAGCAAATGCCCGATGCCAGTTTCGCGGCAATGCGCTTCGATCCACTCGTATTCCTGATAACAATCGTCGAAGATCTTGGCACCGGGATGACCGTCGAACAGTACGCGGAAATCGTCAAGTCGGCGACGATCGCCAATTTGATCGCCGGTGACGAAAGCGCATCCGGCGGCGATGTCGAGGCGTTGGGCGTACGCATGATCGGCGAGGTGCGGGCCCTGCAGTTCGCATTCGCGGGCGATATCGAAGGTGTTTCCGCAAACTATGTTGTTACGGCTTTCACCAGGGGCACAACGGCCTACCAGGTAGTCGCATTCGGCGGCGGAGTGTCAGCTGACGAAGTAAAGCTGGAAGCAAACACGATTGTTGACGGTTTCTCTTTTGTCGGCACAGCTCCCGCGGCCGCGCGAGACGTCAAGCAAGTCGACAAATACAAATCGGCCGCATTCGCGTACCGGTTGAGTGCCGATACAAAGATCTGGTTCCCGTGGACCGAGTACGAAAAAGACTATCCGTTCGCCGACATTGGCGCGCTCGGAGCCGGGGGCTACGGTGCTGTAGTGCTGCCGTTTTGCTGGTCAGGTGATCGGCCGAGCCAACCGGCATTGCTCGACGTGTTTGTCGAGCAGTTTGGTGAAGACTATCCGACATCGTTTATCACTCACGAAGAGCCGATCGACAGGGGCGACGCACATGGCCTGTACCTCAGCGGCCAGGAAATGGCCGACGGCAAGGAATACCTCTATGAAATTCGCGTTGTTGCGAACGATCATTGTGCCTACGCGCTGGGCACCTGGGGTCCGGCAGACAGCCTGGATACAAAAAAGGATTCCGCTGCGTTGTGGTCCGACACTGAAATTCTGGAGTCGCCCACGGTTCTTGAGGGCGGCGGCTCGACGAAGGACAAGGTCGCAAACGCGTTTTTCCTGAATCAGGTTGGCATGCACTATTTCGTGGCGCGCTCTCATCGTGCAGCGTTCGATTTTCTGTCGCAGGCCGCGGACCTCGATCCGTCGGACAAGAGCTACGTAACGAATTCGCTGCGCGTGTTGACAGAGATCGATGCGTATCGGGAAGCCTACGACTGGCTGCAACCACGCGTAGAAAACTATCCCGGTGACGCGACCGTTCGAAGCTGGGATGCGTGGCTTGCGTACCAGGTCGGCGATTCCGAAAAGTCTGTCGAGATTTACGAGGGCTTGTTCAAAACGGGCTACCGGGAAGACGATGAGTTTGGCGTCTATATCGAGTTGCTGGCGGATCGCGAGGAGTGGGACAAGCTCGATGCCGAGTTCGAGGCGTACGCGGCCGCGGGCATTTCAGACGCGCTACGTCGCCTGAAGGCGAATATGTTGACGCGGCGCGGGCGCTACGACGAAGCACTCGCGATTATCGACGCAATGGATGCGGGCCGGGCGTTCAGCGCGGAACTCGTCTATGCGCGTATTGAAGTTTACGACGCAATGGACAATTACGCGGAAATCCTGACGCTGGCAGAGTCCCTGATTGAGAGCAACTACGAGTCCCTCGAGAGCTGGTATTACAAGGGGTACTCGGAGTATCAGTTGAAGTCGTACATGAAGTCGCGGGAGTCGTTTGAGAGGGCGCAAAAATATTCGCCGACCAATACCCTTATCAAGGATTACATCTCGTCCATTAACGGCATTCTCGGCGAAGGCGACAACGCGAGTATCAGCACAAAGGTCGCGGCGGTTGCGCTGCCGCGAGACCTGCAGAAACTGGTTGATGCTCCCGGACTGATGAACACGCTGGACGGTTACGGTGCCTTCTACCTGAACCGGATTATCGGTTTCGGCTTCGACGGCGGCGAAAGCGTTACAAAGACGTACTACCAGCAAATCAAGGTGCAGGACGCACAGGGAATCGCGCAGTTCAGTACACTGGAGTTCAATTTCGATCCGGCGTTCGAGCAACTCTTCGTAAACAGTTTGGTGGTTCGTGGCCCGGACGGCGACATTGTCGCTGAAGCCGATCGTTCAGCTTTCTATGTAACCACGACCGTAGACGGTTTCGAGGCAAGTACCGAACAAACCGCGCACCTGCCGGTTCCGAGCCTCGCGGCCGGTGTGGTCATCGACGTTGTCGTCAGCAAGCAGATCGCGGTCGAAGAGGGCAAAATACCGCTCGAAATCCAGTACTTGTCGGCCGATCGGCCGATCGAATACAGCGCGCTGTTCATTACGGGCGATCACGACGCTTACGCGTATGAAACATTTGGCCTCGAGAAGCCACGCAAGAGCGGCAAGTCCATGGTATGGGAGCTTACGAATCCGGTTGTCTATCGCTGGGAGCCGATGCAGCCATTCTACGATCGCATGTTGCCGTGGGTATATCTCGGCACCACGAACACCGACTGGAACGACGCCGGTACCGAGTACTACCGGAAGATCGAAGACAAACTCGATAACACGCGGGTGGCGGATACGGCGCGGAATCTTGTCCGCGGTGTCGATGACGACGTCCGCAAGATAGAGATGATCAGCGCTTACGTACAGAAGGAACTGCACTACGAAGCGATCGAATTCGGTCGTCGCGCCTACATTCCGAAGACCGCCCGGGAAACGCTTCGTGATCGCTACGGCGACTGCAAGGATCATGCGGTGTTGCTGTATTCAATGCTCAACGCTGTCGATATTCCGGCCGAACTGGCGTTGGTAAATCTGAGCCAGCAAGTATTGCCTGGCCTGCCGAATGTCGATCAGTTCGACCACATGATCGTGTCGGTGTCACAGGCGAACCGGCGCTTCTTTATCGACACGACGGACAAGGATCTCAGCCTGGGGACACTGCCGCCGCGTTACATGGCCGGTAACCACGCGCTGTTGATCGGCGAGTCGTCGGAGCTCGTCGCGATTCCCGATTTCGAACTTGGCGACTCGACGTTGCATGTCGACCGCGAAATCGAAAAGGCTGAAGGCAACGAGTTAAACGTCATCGAGATTGCGACGTTTTCCGGATTTCAGGCCGCGGACCTCCGGGGTCGATTGCGCGACGTTGAAACCTCCGAAATGCTGACAACGATGCAGCGTTGGGTGACGGGGCGTTATTCCGGTGCGATTGTGGACGATGCATTTGTAGATCACCTGTTCGAAGCAGACAGCGAACTCGTCGTCGAGCTGCAGTATCGTCTGCCCATCTATGACAACGAGTCGTTCAAGCTGCCCGGGTTTTTCGAGGCTGAATATCTTGAGTACGCGCGCGTCTCTGACCGCCGGTTCGTTTTCGATTTGCCCGTGCCGTTCGTTGTTTCATCGGTAACGACGGTTCGACAACCGCGTCACGCGAGGCTGGCGTTGGCGACGAAGAAGCCCGATGCGGATGAATCACGCTTTGCGAACTGGAGCCGGAAGGTCGATCAGAACGATGACCGATGGATCTTCCGGTTGGATTATACCGGACGCAAGTCCGAGTACGCTGCCGATGAGTATGGCGAGTTTGCCGAGTTTCATCGCCGCCTGGTCGGCTCGATCGAGCAAGCGGTTACGCTGCAATAGGCAGCGACCACGGCATCGTTCAAAGGCGCATACTTAAGCCGTTTCTCCAGAATAATGGACAAAACTTGACATGTCATGACAGCGCTTGATAGTTTGCTCTGCATGGCTGCGATCAAGATCAGTTCGAAGGTGGAAGAGGCGGCCTGGCAGTCGCTGCAAGCCGTGGCGAAAGAGTCCCATCAAAGTATCTCCGGGCTCCTGACCGACGCAATCACGGACTACGTCAGGAAGCGGCGACTGCGCCCGGTTGTGCTGACTCACCTGGAAGAATCCATCGCTGACAACGACAAGCTGGGGCGGCGTTTTGCCGAGTGACGCGGTTCAATACCTGTCGGTCGACGAGGCGGGGTGGATACAGGAGCGCCTGGTTGAGGTATTCGGCGGTCGAGGCGGAATTCGCGATCCGGGTTTGCTTGAGAGCGTATTGTTCAGGCCGCAGACCGGTTGCTACGAGGATCTTGCAACCATGGCGTCGGCGCTGTTCGAGTCCCTGTTGTTCAATCATGCTTTTCACGACGGCAACGAGCGAATGGCGTTTTTTGCCACGGACGTGTTTCTGCGACTGAACGGATGGAAGCTGGACGTGGAAGCCGATGCTGCACACAATTTCATTGTCGAAATAGTGAACAAAGGCCAGAACCAGCGGGCAGCATTATTGCCCCTGCTAAGAAGATCGATTACGCGAGCCTGAAAATTGGGGTCAGAGTAAAAATAGGGGCCGATCCACTTCTTTTTTGAAAGTGGATCGGCCCCTATTTTTACTCTGACCCCAATTATTCTGCGGGTATACTTCGTACAGCCTATCGTTGGAGGATCAGTATTGGACAAGTTATTCGGCGAGCTTAAGCGGCGCAATGTTTTTCGCGTTGCAGTTGCTTATCTGGTCGCAGGCTGGCTGGTTATGCAGGTCGCCGATATTGTGCTGGACGCAATCCAAGCACCCGACTGGGTTATGCAAGTGTTTCTGCTGGTGACTGCACTGGGCCTGCCCATCACCATCATTATTTCCTGGGCCTACGAGCTCACTCCCGATGGGCTCAAACTGCAATCGGAAGTGGACAGGTCTCGGTCTATCACCGGAGATACGGGCCGCAAACTCGACCTGGTTACGATCGGCTTGCTGGTGGCAGTTGTTGGCGTAGTTGGAATTGAACGCATATTTTTTCCGCAGCAGGTTGCCGACAGACCGGTCGCGGAGGAGGCAGACGCAGTGACGGACAACTCCATCGCTGTCCTCGCGTTCCAGGATTTATCGCCGGACGGAGATCAGGCCTATTTCGCAGAGGGCCTCTCCGAGGAACTATTGAATGTGTTGGCGCAGGTTTCGGGTCTGAAGGTCGCCGGTCGCACTTCATCGTTCGCGTTCAAGGGAAAAGACCTGGACTTGCGTGAAATTGGTGAGCTCCTGAATGTCGCACACATCCTCGAGGGCTCGGTCAGAAAATCGGGTGACCGCATTCGGGTCACGGCGCAGTTGATCAATGCGCGTGATGGTTTTCACTTGTACTCTGAAACCTATGATCGCGAGTTGAGCGACATCTTCGAACTTCAGGATGAGATTGCGGGAAGTATTAGTGCGGCGATGCTTAGCGAGATCATCGGCGACGACGCAATCGTAGAGACAACCCGTACTGACACTGAAGCCTATGAGCTGTACCTGCTGGCCAGGCAGCGAATTCACTCGCGTGATCCGTATTCGATGGGAGAAGCGACCACGATGCTCGATCGTGCGCTCGAAATCGATCCGATCTATGCCCCGGCGTTGGCACAAAAGGCGCTGGTTACCTATCTCATGTCGGATTCACTGGGCGCGTACGGTGATACTCCCGTCGCCGAGGCGCTGCCTGTTGCGATGAGGCTGGTCGATCAGGCGATCGCCCTCGACGAAATGTTGCCGGAAGCACACGCTGTGAGGGGTTTGCTCCTGGATTTTTTGAACCGGGACGAGGAATCGATCGACGAATTGCGGCTGGCACTGGCGTCAAACCCCACGATGAGCGATGCAGCGAACTGGCTTGCAAGCGGTTTAAGATCCGCAAGTGATCGACGAGAGGCGCGTGAGATACTCGAAGAAGTCGTTTTACGCGACCCATCTTACGGGCCCGCGTTCAATAATCTGATATTCGAGTACATGCGGACCGGCGACGGCGACCGTACCGACGCACTAATTGCGAGGGTCGTTCGTATCGTTGGCGAGAATAATGACGTCCACATGGCGCGGGGCATCGCGTCGATGATGCGAGGTGCCCCAGCGCTTGCAATTCGCAACCTGCGCCAGTCCTACGACGCAAACCCGAAATCATCGATAGTGCAATTGTGGTACGGCCTTGCGTTATTGGCGGTAGCTGACTACGAAACACTTCTTGGAATCGCCTTGCCCGAACATCGGATGCTGGCGCTGGCCGCTTTGGGAAGGCAGGAAGAAGCGTATGGCGTGCTGGCAAATTTCGACATTGAGGGACGTCTTTCACCACGTGTTTTGAGCAACATCGGTCGCCTGTTCAATAGCAATCATTCCAGTCGGGCGTACATTGACTATGTGCTGGAGCAGTACGGGTCGCTGGATGCATTGCTACAGACCTACCCGATCGGGCGGGGCCGGGGTACTGGCTACGCCGGGGAACTCGCATACGCGTATTTGCAAATTGACGATGTGCAGACGTTCAGAGCACTGCTCGAACTCGTGCGATCCGCTCTCGATGTGGAAGCTGCTGGCGGCGCGGACAATTGGATCTTGCGATACGACCAGGCGGAGTACGCCGCATTAACCGGCGACGACGAAGCGGCGTTGCTCGCTTTGCAGGCGGCGCTCGATAGAGGGTTTCGATTCGCCGGAGGATTCGATTCTCCTATCTTCGGGAACCTCGAGGGAGAGCCGAAGTTCGCCGAATTGGTACAGACTCTGGCGAGTTACGTCGATGCGGAACGGGAAGAACTGGGAATGCCGCCCTACCAGGCAGTGTCCGCGGTCCAGCAGCCGGAAAAACAATCGCTCTGGAAGCCTTAGTCGCTAATTGACTGTAGACTAGCCGACCTCACAATGCGCCCGTAGCTCAGCTGGATAGAGTACTGCCCTCCGAAGGCAGGGGTCACAGGTTCGAATCCTGTCGGGCGCGCGATTAACAAAAAGAATGCCCCTGAACGAGGGGCTTTCTTTTTGCAGCGCCCCGAAGGTTCGAGCCTTGCAGCCCGAAGGGCTGCGTTCGCACCGAGGAGCGTAGCGACGACAAGCGAAGCCGCGCAGCGGCTCGCTAATCCTGTCGGGCGCGCCAATTTCCAGATACAATCTTGCGATGCAGGATCCTTGCAACATTGCTGCCTCCGGTGCCGGCCATGACGGCTCGCTTATTGACTGGTTTTCCTCCCTATCGGCGGAGCAGCGGCTTGCCGAACTGGAGTCGAGGGTCAGTTTCTTCCTTTCATTGCGCCTGACTGATGAATCCAAGTTTTCGCGAGATTCTCGAACTCCTCAACAAATACGAGGTTGAGTACATCGTTGTCGGCGGGGTTGCGGCGGTAATTCAGGGTGCACCCATCACGACTTTCGATCTGGACGCATTGGTTCGAGTCAGTGACGACAACGCGAGTCGGTTGGTCGGCGCGCTTGAAGATCTCGATGCACGCTATCGCGAACATTCCACCGCGATCAAACCGAGCAAAAAAGACATTCTGGCAGGCGGTCACCTGTTACTAACGACTCGAGCTGGACCATTGGACGTGCTGGGTTTCATCGGCGACAGCGAAAGGTACGAAGACCTGATCGCTGTGTCATCCGAAGTAGCAATGACAATCGGCAAATTTCGAGTTTTGGATCTCGAGGAATTGGTGCGACAGAAGCAAACGACTGATCGTCCGAAAGATCGCGCTGTTCTTGAGATACTCGAAGAAGTCTTGCGTCGCCGAAATGATGAGAATTGATGCTTGCTCTCCAAAAGACAATGTACCTCTGATTCAATGGGCCACTGTCTGAAAATTGTGACTAAGTTGTGCACGGTCGCACCGATTTCATGCATTGCTCAAAGATTGAACTCGAATTCCTCGGGCCGCATAGTTGCAGTTTCGTGAAACTAATATGTCCCAGAGACGAATCACACATAGGGTAATCGCCAGCGTCGCAGGCATGAAGAATTCTGCCACCAACTGCTTGCGGGCGATTTGTATTCTGCTGTCATTTTCGCTGGCGACGGCTGAGGTTTTTGAACTCGGCGGCATGTATACCTACCACTACAACGATGGCCGTTATGCCGACTGGGGCGATTACGCGCTTCATGGCGCGCATATTGCAATCGATGAGATCAATGTATCAGGACTACTGGATGGCGATCAGATTCGGCTAAAACGCGAGAATACGATCGACTATCACTGCTGGCCTGAGAACGCTGCATTGATGGCCGAGACGCTAATGCAGAAAGATATTCTGGTGTTGACCGGCGTTGGTTGCAGTGGACCCGCAGTGGAGATTGCCAACGTTGCCAAGCAGTACGGCGTGCCCGTCATCTCGAACGGTGCCAATGCGTCGATGCTGTCATCCGTGAAGAATTTTCCATGGTTCGTCCGTGTTGTTGCGCCCAGCGAAGCTTACGAAGGCTACCTTATCGATGTCGCCGCCCATTTCGGAGTAACCGAAATCGGCTATTTTTATACGACCGATGCCTGGGGCCTCGGTGCGCGTAAAGTGATCCGGGAATACGCGGAACGGCGTGGCATCAGAATTCTGCAGGAATACGGTTTTCCGCGCGGCAGCGATTTCGCGACCATCGAGAGTTACGTAGCTGAGGTAAAAAATGCCGGTATTCAGCACATCGTCATAACCGGGCCGACGCCGGACACTGTTACGGTGTTTCGCGCATTGAATGCACTGGACATGAACAAGCCCGGCTATTCGTTTTATGCAGCAGAAATGATCTCCGCCGACGAAAGTCCGGAGGCCGTCAATGGCAGCCTGGGCTATCTCGCGCCAATGGCAATGCTTGAGACAACGAAACAGCAGCAGAATTTTCAACGAGCGCTGGAAAGTCGGTTGGACCAAACCGTCGACCCGAGTTCCAAGGCGTTCTTTTATGGCGCGCTAAGTTACGATCATATTTTCGCGGTTGCTAATGCGATCAGGGCGATAAAAGTTGACGGCCAGACTGTCAATCGAGAAAACATGATGGCCTATCTACGCCTGATGGACTTCGAGGGCGTGACGGGCCGGATTTCCCTTGTGCCGGGCACCAACGATCGTGCCAACATGCCGCTGCAAATATTCAACAGTCACGGCTACAAAGCGGACGGCAAGACCGTGAATTTTGTCTCGGTCGGGTCCGTGAATCCACTGACCGGAGAATTATCGCTGAATGAAGAGCTGATTTTGTGGCCCGGCGCGACGCGAAATGCGCCAAGCCCGTAGGAGCGATTTTCTGTTCACTTGGCGGCTAGCCATCCCCCCGTTGGGGGTATTTACCTCAGCATGCACCGCCCATACAATAGTCGGACGGCACTCGAAGTGCCGCTTATCCACCACGACGGTCCAACCGGACCATCCAAGCGGAGTCGATGGATAATGACGACGTTCGGAGTCAGAGGTCTTGCAGCAGTCGTTTTCGAACATATCAGTTGCGCTTCTTAGCGTTCTGGCGGCTGCCAGCGTCCTCGCTCAAACCGAACCAGTGCAGAAAATCGAAGTCATTTCCGGTGATGCGCCAACAATCCTTCTACGAGTTCAGCACGACGAAGCGAATATCACCGTAGACGGTCACATAGATGAGGCGGTCTGGGCGCGGATAACACCCTACAACGACCTGAAAGTTGTAGAACCGGACACACTTGCGGATGCACCGTACGACACCGACGCACGTTTTTTTT
>CAYLTW010000089.1:0-10586 GCA_964386735.1 uncultured Woeseiaceae bacterium | reverse complement strand
GCGGGATCCTCGAGAAACAAGCCGGTCGGTTCCCGGCTGTGCGGAAATCTCACTATTTCTCCGGCCGGGACATCGGGAGTACTGGCATCGACGCCGGCCAGCGCCATCGCTTTCGAATTTGCCCAAAGGCTGTGGCCATCGTAGGAATTCAGAGTCAATGCAACGTCCGGTGCCAGCTTGTCGAGCATCTTGCGGGTGGGTTTGGCGTTTTCGGGAAAGAGACTGTGACTCCAACCAGCACCGTGAATCCACGACACATCCCGGTGCGATGCGACGCATTCACGAATCTTGTCGAAGTAGGCCTCAACGCTCTGCAATCCGAACAGCGAGCACATGAATGAGTTAAGCGCAGAGCTCAGCGGATGGATGTGCGAATCCTGAAACCCCGGCAGCACCATTCTGCCGCCAAGATTTACTACCGTGGTTTCGGGCCCGATGTAATCCGCCGCTGCTGCATCCTGGCCAACGAAGCTGATCCGCCCCCCCGAGATTGCGATCGCCGCGGCCCAACTCCGAGCGGCATCGACGGTGTACACATTGCCGCCGCGTAAAACGAAATCGGCCGGCGCTGCTGCCCATGCGCCGCATGCGTTGACAAGTGCCAGCAGCGTAAGAATGCCCTTGCTCACGCGAAAGCTCCCCTCATCTGCCAATCCCTCGTGCCAAAAAAACCGGGCCAGCAGCCCGGTTTTCGTTGTAGCTCGTGCAAAGCCTCAGAATCGGTACGTAGCGCCAAGTGTGACAGTACGCGTCCGCGTAATGAAGTCTTTCTGACCCGTGCCGAAGAAATTCATACTCGGATCCGACGTCATGTACTCCTCTTTGTACACAGCCGTCTGACCACGTTCGTTGAGCAGGTTCTTTGCATAAACACCCACGCTCCAGGCGTCACTCGCGAGAGTGAAAGACAGATTCCAGATCGCAAACGATCCCAGCGTCGCGTCCCAGTTCGGGTCAATGTTCAAGATGGAATTCTCGACTTCAGACTGGTAGTACCCGTCCGCCCTTGTGATCAAGGACAGGCCGTTGCGCATTTCCATCGTATGAGTCGCATTCAGATTAAAGGAATGCTCTGGCGTCATCGGCAATCGAGCGCCCGCCGTGGCGCGTAGCTCCGATTTCCCGTCCGTCGCCGGATCAGCGTCATGCAACAGCAGATCGCGCGTGAGCTTTGCGTTGACGTAGGTATAGCCGCCTGACAGGCGGAAATTGTCGGTCACGGCCCAGTTGATCTCGGTCTCGAGGCCTTTTGATTCGGCCTTGTCGCCATTTGCGACAGCGTAGTATGCCCCTGATGGCGTTGCCACATTGACCTGCGGGTTGTCCCAGTTCACCAGAAACGCGGCGACCGTGTAACTCAGGTTTTCCAGGCGCGCTTTAATACCGATCTCGAAATTCACCGCAGAATCGCTTTCGAAGCTGTTCCACTCCGGATCATTCGGATACGAAGGATCGGGCCTGACCGGCGCCGCGTTCGTCCCGCCACGCCGATATCCTTCCGACACCGTGCCATAAATCATGTAAGCATCGCTGATGTCCCAGGATATGTTCCCTTTGAACAGGACGTCGTCATCCTTGATGGTTTCATTGATAACCGGATTGGCGATGAACCAGATCGGGAAGGCGGTTTGCGAGGTCACAGTCAGCTCATTGTCGAACCGACGAGCGCCCAATGTCAGATCAACCGTATCGGACGCGTGCCAGGTGAGTTCGCCAAAGAATGCCAGATCCTTGAAATCCTTCTGGTACGTCCAGTCGAAACTCACGTTGTTGCTGCGATCGTAGAAACCCCCGACGTAACCCAGGTCGGCACTGATGCCGTCACCGTCCGGATCGGCGGCGTTGATCCACTCCTGAAATCCGCGCAAGCGAGTTTGTTGTGCAGCTGAACCGTTCTGGTCCATGTAAAACCCTCCGACCACCCAGTCAAACGCGCTGCCACCATCATTGTTGGATACAAGGCGGAATTCCTGCACGAAAGCGTCTTCGCTGAACTGACGCTCTGCTGCATACGCCGGACGCGGCCAATTCGTGTATCCGTACCAGTACAACCAGCCGCGGGCCGCGAAAAAGCCGCTGTTATCGCTAACGCCGTCGTATGTCCGTTCGTAAGTAGACGTGCTCGAACTCAGCGTTGCAAAACCGAGGTCATACTGAATCTCAACGCTGGTTATTTGAGACGTCGCCCGTGCCGGTTCGGGAACAACCGCGCCTATTTCGTACTTGCCGTAGAATTCATCCCACCCGTTCGGGCCAGATGTGACCTGACGACGACCGCCGTAGTCACCTTCCTGGCGCATATAGGAAACCAGTACCTCGAATCTGTCGGTCGGTGCAAACAAAAACGACGCGCGACCGTAGGTGATGTCGACCGTATCTGCATCCTTGTCATTGATGTAAACAGGTCCGCCCTGGATCGTGTCACCGCCTTCCGCAAGCGGTATGCCGTTCGCGTCCGTTGCGTAAACATTCGCGTAGTCGACCACCCCGTCGTTTTCGATACTCCCGACGTTGAATCTGAAGGCAGTAGTTTCCGATATGGGAATGTTCATCATCGCGTCCAGGGACATGTTATTGCCATCGGATCCGTCGGAAACGCCAAATGAGCCGTCAACACGCGCACTGAAGCTACTCGAGTCCGGACGCTTCGGGATGTAGCGGACTGTGCCGCCAAGAGAACCGGAACCGTACAGCGTACCCTGCGGTCCTCGCAGCACTTCCACGCGTTCCATATCGCGCAGGATGAAATTTCCGAATATGGGTGTATCGTTAATGTACGTGGACACGGTCGGATCCGACAGGAATGCCCTGTCAGTCGCATTTGGATCAATATTCAGACCGCGAATCGTAATAATATTGTTGTTCTCAGCCAGTCGCGCACCGCCGTCGGGCGCCATGACACCCGGCATTGCCCGCAATAGTTCCGTCGCATCGATAATATTTGCGCGTTCAATCTCCGCGCCGCTGATTGCCGAAATGTTGAACGGTACGTCATGGATCGACATCTCCCGCCGCGTCCCGGTAACTGTGATTTCTTCCAGCACAGCGTCATCGTCATTCGACGTCGCTTGTGCCTGTACAAGCCCTGGGTTCGCCGCCGCACAAATACAGGCGACTGCTGCCGCAATCGGCTTTTTCCGAAACATCGTCATTTGCTTCACAATCAGATTCCCCCGCGGTATTCAAAATCCGGATCGGTCAGCCGCTACCGTACCGCTGTACCGATATATGAAATAGTGCCAGTTCGAGTGTACGTACTAGTCCAGATAGCTACCTTCCGGGACTTCAACCCGATCGCCTGTCGAGCATTCTCGCAGGCACGAAAAAAACCGCTATGCAAAGTATCAGGGCGATCACGGCAACATTGATTACACGTGAATAGTTGTCCGCACCGACGATGACGGCTGCAACGGCAGGCCCCGACGCGAGCCCCATCTTGGATGCAAAACCGCCGAGGGCGGCCATTTGCCCGGTCGAATCGAATTCCGAGCACATGCCAAGCAGGTAGGAAATCGTGAATGCCCAGGTGATGCCGACGAGTACGTTCGACCACCAGTAAACGGACGACGCCCAGCTATTAGGATTGAGGTTGCTGAAATGTAACGCCCAGATACCGCCGATCGTGAGTACCAGGGCAATGGACACCGGGATCAGACGGCCAAAGCGCGTCGACAACACGATAACCAGTACAGAGCCGGCAATGGCCACCCACGCTGCAAGGCCGAGGGAGGCGTTGATAAAACCGGAGTCCAGCAAGGCGTTCTTGCCGATGCCAATAGCATAGGCGTATACACCCATATTGGCCGCCTGAAACAGGAAAATGGCAAGCAGCGCCAGTCCGATATAAATCCAGCTCTGTTTGCCCCGAACCCGGACAGCCGGCGTGTCTTTCGGCGGATATTCGGACAGAAACGGCACCAGGAGCATCGTGACCAGGCTAAATGCAATCAAGGAGAAAAACAGGGCGCTTGTGCCATATTCGGGCACCAGGGGAGGCAAGACCATGATTCCCAGCCCACCGAGGCCGAACTGAATGGAAAGCAGGTAACCGAAAGTCCGGTCCACTTCTTTGGTTCGCGATATCACCGAGAATCCAATGCCGACCAGCATCCCGCCAACTGTGCCATGGCCGAAGCGCGTCGCAATCATGACGCTGGCATCTGCTACGAAGATGGAAAATACATCGAAAAGGATCAAAAGACCGAGCAAAATGTATGCGGCCCCGCGCCAACGAATGTGTTTCACGAGAAACACGATGGATATCGCTCCGACCGCGGCCCCGTACACATTCGCAGAACCGACCAAACCGGCCTCTTTGTTTGAAAATCCAAGACCCTCGATCAGTCCGTCGATGAGTGCGGGCATGATGTTGACGTAGAACAGTCCCGCCGTCGCCAGGAACGCAAGCAAGATACGGGCGATTTCGCTGTCCGGTGACGCGGTCGGCCACCGGCCGCGTACGGCGCTCACTTCAGGCACGAATTACCCGCGCCCGCCGCGCTGTGGCATTTTGAGATCTCCGAGAGATCGCAAAACTTCAGAATCCTGACCTTCGGCATACTGCGGAAACGTCAATTGGCTGTCACGAAAGCTCTTTAGCGGCTGGCCCAGGTTGTGCCAGCCGTTTGCCCTGACATCCCTCAGGTAATCCATGCTGAGGCTCAATGGGATGATTTCCCTGCCTTTTCCGCCCTGATAGAGGACTTCGCCGCCAGGTCCGGCAATACACGATTGCCCCACACCCAGTGGTCCCGCCAGATTCACATCAACGAAGTAAACCTGATTCATTGCCGCATGCGCGCGAATAATTGCAATTTCGGCATCGCGGTCGATCGTACTGGTAAGACTGGGGTGCACGATGATTTCCGCCCCCATCCAAACCAATGCACGAATTGTTTCCGGGAACCACATGTCGTAACAAATCGACACGCCGACGCGTGCGACACCCGGCACATCAAATACCACAAACTCATCGCCCGGCGTAACGCCCCGCTCGTAAGGCAACCATGGAAATTGCTTGCGGTGCCGCGCGACGACGTCGCCATCGGGCGATATAACGGAGGCCGTGTTGAAAACCTGATCCTGTGCCGATTCGAACAATGAACCCGGCACCAGCCAAATACCGTGCCGCGCGGCGGCTTCACAGAAACGCTCCTCAGCCGGCCCGGGCAATACCTGGGCATTCCGCGTGTCCGTCCCGTACGCGTTGAGCTCGGGCAACACGAGCATCTCGAGCCACGGGAAACGATGCATGGCCATGTCGATCTCATCGAGCATGGCGCTCACATTGTCGCCATTTGAAGCCTCGAGCTGCAACGCAGCAATCGCGAATTTCGTCATTCTATTGCCCCCATTTCCGCATCACATTATCGGCAAACCCGGCATTCACATAGGTCCAGTTCGGAGTTGATTTTTGATCCAGTTTGTCAGGGTTGAAGCTCAGCACGCAACGCCGGGCGGTCGGGCAGGCGAATGTAGGCTGAATCGACGATTTGTTTGTCATTATTGAAATATTTGATCTTGTCGCCGTCGATGACGATGAAATAGGCCTTTTCCTCACCGTAGTTCCAACGGTCCCATTTTCGGAAGAATCGATCACCTTCGACGCGCCAGCTGCCCGTATCCCGATCCTCGCTGGCAAATCCCAGTCGACCGCTCATGCGGCCGTCCGGGTGGTGAACAATCGTGCACGGCGCCCCGTACACCTCCCGGTACAAGACCGTCGCACCCGACATTGCCTTGCGTAGCTCATCGCTGGTGAGCCAGTCACCGATCGACGTGGATAAATGCTCCACCTGTCCCTTTACAAGAGTCCGAATCAGGTCAACCAGGGTCTCTACGCCGGCGCGAATCTTGTCCGTTGTCAGGCTCGTCACGCCCATGCGAAAGCAATTCTCGGCTTGTGCAGGACTTGCGTAGTAGTGTTCGACAGGCTCGATCAGGATGCCGTGCTTCTCCGCTTCGGTCACGAGATTCGCTAGGTCGAAATTGGCGGGCGTTCGAACCCAGTAGGTCGTTCCGCCGACCTCAGGCGAAATCTCCATCGGTATGCCGCGAATATTATTCAGTGCTTCGCGCAACTCGATCCGGCGTTCGCGCAGAACTCTTCCGAGGCGCAACATCAGCGCATCATAATGACCCAGGGAAAGAAAATAAGCTGCGGTGCGCTGGTTGTTCAACGGCGGATGGTTCAGTAGCTTCCTGCGCAACTGCCGGGCACGGCGAATAAACTCGGCGTTGGCAACCAAAAATCCCAGTCTTACGCCAGGTCCGAGTACTTTGGAGAAGCTGGCGACATAAATAACTCGTCCGTCAGTGTCCATGCTGCGCAATGCGGGCATTGGATGATCCAAATAGTTCGTTTCGCACTCATAGTCATCTTCAATGACGAGGAAATCATGCAGGACAGCGGCCGCCATCAGTGCCTCCCGTCGCTCAAGAGGCATGGCTACCGCCGTAGGTATCTGGTGACTCGGCGTGACGTAGACGACGTCGGCTTTCTGAATGTTCGCATCGACAACCATGCCATCACCGTCGACCGGCTGCGCGTGTATCACTGCACCTCGTTGTGCCAGGAGATGTCGCATCTCGTAGTTACCCGGATCTTCCATAGCGACGTCCACTGATTCATCTGCAAGCAGTCGACTGACCAGGTAGAGACTGTTTTGCGTACCCATCGTCACGAGTATCTCGTCCGATCCTGCCTGGATTCCGCGTCGCGTCAGGATTTTGGTTCTGATTTCCTCGATTAGCATCGGATCATCGGCATCCCCGCTTCCCGTCGACCACTCATTGACGTCCGCGACACCCTGCGACAGGCGGCTTGCTTCACGCCATTCCGAGATTGGAAACAATGTCGAATCGAACTTGCCATCGATGAACGGGAATGGGTGCCGATGCCAGTTCGGCAGATCGTGATAATCACGCGAAGACTCACTTCGACCCTTGATTCGCCTGGACCACACCGCCGATGCGGCCTTACCCGCGGGCGAATCCGATTTGCTGTAGCCGACTCGCGCCTCAAGCATTTCCTCATTGACAAAGATGCCGCTGCGCTGGCGACTGACAAGGTAGCCTTCTGCGACCAGCTGTTGGTATGCCGCTACGACGGTATTTCTGGCAACACTCAGTTGCTGCGCCAGCTTGCGACTGGACGGTAACTTCAAACCCGGCGGAAACACGCCGTTAATAATTCCTTCAACAAGCTTTTGCCGAATCTGGTTGTGCAGACTCAGCGGGCTGTCCGGATCGAGATAAATAATGGCTTCTTGCTTTTTCAAACCGATCCCCGTCCTTCGTTAACGTGGCAATGCGGGCGCGGCAATGCCTGCCAGAAACGTCCGAATCCCTTCAATATAGACGCGCTCGTCCCGGAGAAACCCGTCGTTGTGTGTACCTCGGAGTGCCAACAGGACCCGCGGTTCGTTCGCCGACGCCAGGATTGCTTCGCCATGACGGAACGGGATGATCTCGTCGTCGCGACTATGAACGACCAGTATCGGGGAGCGAACGTCGCGAACGTAGTCACGTGTCGCGTGATTGAATCGGCTTAACCAGCGTGCCGGGAGCCACGGATAGAGTTCCTGGGCAATATCCGGGACGGATGTGAAGGCCGACTCCACGATGAGCGCCATGGGTTGATGCCGTGCAGCCAGCCATGACGCAACCGACGCACCTAGTGAGCGCCCGAATAGCACGATATCGCTGGCGGACACGCGGCGATCCTCGATTAGATAACGCCACGCCGCTTCCGCGTCCCGATAGATCCCGCTTTCGGTGGTCCTGCCGCCGCTCTGACCAAAGCCCCGATAGTCGATTATCAATATTGATAATCCCAGATCATGGAACTGTCGTATCGATTCCAGGCGATGCGAGATATTTCCGGCATTGCCGTGAAAAAAGAGCAGCACCTGATCGGATTGCCCCCCCACGAACCAGCCATGCAGTGTTACTCCGTCGGCAGTTTTGATGGAGACATCCTGATAGTCCATACCGGCGTCGATTGGCGTCATGACCAGCATTCGTCCAGGCACCCCCGGAAGGTAGAGCATGCGGCTCTGCATGAGGTACACAACGGCGATGAGCAGACCATAACTGACAACGACGACAAAGATAATCTTCAATAGGGCGCCCGGCATTTTCGTCTCCGGCGGCAACAGTGCTGTTCTTCGCTCATGTGTGTAATCATACTGCGCCGGACGCTTGCATAGTGCATAGTCATACCGCGAATGGCATGGAGACACGATGACAATACGTATTCGCGATGCGACGCCAGCGGATGTCAGCACGATCGCCGACTACAACTCCCGCCTCGCCGAAGAAACCGAGGAGACTCGCCTTGACCCGACCCGGATCAATCCCGGTGTCAAGGAGCTGCTCGCGGATCCGTCGAAAGGCCGATACTGGCTGGCCATATCCGGTGACCAGGCAGTTGGCCAGATCGCGGTCAGCTATGAATGGAGCGACTGGCGCAATGGCATGATCTGGTGGATTCAAAGCGTGTACGTTCATGAAGATCATCGTCGCCGAGGCGTGTATTCGAGCCTTTATCAGCATATAGAATCACTGGCACAGTCGGACTCAAAGGTCATCGGCATTCGCCTGTACGTTGAAAAGGAGAACAAGCGGGCACAGCAGACCTACGGTAAATTGGGCATGAACATGACGAATTACCAGGTCATGCAGCGATTATTCGCTCGCGAAAAATAACTATCATGGAGAGCAATTATGCTGGCAGTCGGTACCCGGGCCCCTGAGTTCGTATTGCAGGACAACAACGGCAACGACGTATCGTTGTCCGATCTCCTCCAACACGGGCCGTTGATTTTGTATTTCTATCCGGCCGACTTCACACCCGGATGCACGAAGGAAGCTTGCACCATCCGCGACATTCACGATGACATCCGGTCGGTTGGTTTGCAGGTCGCCGGCATCAGCCCGCAGGATGCCGAGAGTCACGAGCGCTTCCGCAAGGAGCATCAACTGCCGTTCGTATTATTGTGCGACCCCGACAAGGTTGCCGTGAAAATGTACGAAGTTGACGGGCCGTTGGGATTCGGCGTGCGCCGCGTGACCTACCTGATAAACCAGGATCGAAGTATTCAGGATGCGATGCAGGCGGATCTTCGTATCAGCAAACACGCCGAGTTTATCGAAAAGGCCATCGTGCTGCGCGAAGCGGCCGGGATGAAAAGCACGTCTGGCGACGAGTAGTGTCCGGGATACCCTACTCGCCCTGAATTGTGAGCACGACCTTGCGTTGATGCGGCGCAAGACGATGCTCCCACAAGTAGATGCCCTGCCAGGTCCCCAGCGCACATCGACCATCCTGTATCGGAATGTTGAGGTCAGATTGCGTCAGGATCGAGCGCACGTGCGACGGCATGTCGTCCGGCCCTTCGGCCGTATGAGTAAACATCGGATCGCCATCGGGAGCCTGCCGTGACATAAAGGACTCCAGGTCGCGCATGACGGCCGGGTCCGCATTTTCGCAGATCATCAGGGACGCGCTTGTGTGCCGAATAAACAAATGGCATATGCCGGTCACAATGCCGCTGGCCTGCACGGCAGACTGAACGTCCGAACTCAGGTCGTAGGTGCCACGACCACGTGTATCAACCTGAATCAGTTGCTGGCTGATCATTGACGTAAGGTTCGCCAAAGCGCAATCGAATCGTTTTTGTCTTGCCGAACCAGGGTATTGAGATGATGTAAATATTGTCGAATTCATTCTTGTCGATCGGCGGCACCTTCTTGCTGGCGCCGAGGCTCGCGATTAACAAGGGGACTGTGTTGCTATGGCCGACGACGAGAATTATCTTTCCCTTGTGCCGCTTGAGGATCGTTTCGAGCACTTCTTCCGTGTCCGATGCCTCATAGTTATTGATTGGAAGATTCAGTGCGTCCGCGAGTGGCTGTACCGTTTCCTGCGTGCGCTTGAAGGGCGTCGAGTAAATCGCATCAACCCCGGCTACAACGTCTGCGTCAACGAGTTGTCGCCTCAGTTCCGCAACGCGCCGCCGACCAGCCGGACTCAGAGACGGGTCATCCGCGGGCATCGCAGCTTGCTCGGCATGGCGAACAAAAATGATCGTCGTTGTAGCTTGTGATTCGAAAAACCAGGCCAGGCCGATAGCGATTGCTGCGTAGATGACAAAGATCTGTATCCGCCGCCGCCTGCGACGTCGCCGCCGATCTTCCTTTTCTTTGGATTTGTCCATGGAACGCGACTTTACGGTTTTTTTGCCGTTTTGACTATGCCCTGTCAGGGTTTCGAGTCGTCTCGCTTTTCTATGATCTCGTGGTACTCACCCTCGATTACGCCCCGCGGCGAACCAGGGCGGCGTTGGCCCGGTGTGCCTGACGCGGACGATTTTTTCAACTTGCGATCAAACCACCACAGCCTGATGCCGACGATCGCGGCAAATATCAGGACGACGCTACTCAGGATGACGAACGCCACAAATCCGAGCACGATCGACACACCAATCACCATTGCGCCAACAATGATAACGAGCGCATTGGCAATTGGGTTTCCGGCAGGAAAGCCGCGTTTAGATGATGAATAAATCATTCAAATCCTCTGT
>CAYLTW010000088.1:0-10761 GCA_964386735.1 uncultured Woeseiaceae bacterium | reverse complement strand
GTCCGGCCACCAGCCGCGTTTCATGACCGCTTTCATGTGACTGAAGGTTTTGAAGCCATGCTCACCGCTGTAAGAACCCATTCCGCTCGCGCCGACGCCGCCAAAAGGCAGCTCGTGGACCGCCATGAACATCATCGTGTCGTTAATGCAGGCATTGCCGCAGCTAACCTGGTCGAGAAAAAGGGTTTCTGCATCCTTGCTCTTTGTGAAAATGTACGCGGCGAGCGGCTTGTCTCTTTCACGAATGAACTGCATGGCGGCGTCAAGATTGTCAGCACGAACAATAGGAAGAACGGGCCCGAAGATTTCTTCCTGCATGACGGCGCTGTCCAGAGGTACGTCCGTCAAGATCGTGGGCGCGATGTAACGGCTGTCAGCATTGGTCTGTCCACCAAGTGCAATGTGTCCGGTACCGATAAAGTTACTGATACGCTCAAAGTGACGATCGTTGATGATGCGGCCGTACGAATCCGACTCTTCCGGGTTGTCACCGAACATGTCGCGAATCGTAGTCTCGATGAGTGGTAGCAGGTTCGCTTCGGTATCGACGTCCGTAAGCACGTAGTCGGGTGCAATACAGATCTGTCCGGCGTTGGAAAATTTGCCCCAGACAATACGGCGAGCCGTGACTTCCAGGTCAGCATCGGGAAGCACGACGCAAGGACTCTTGCCGCCGAGTTCCAGCGTTACGGGCGTCAGGTTCTTCGCGGCAGCGGCCAGGATAATGCGTGCAACGTTACCGCCGCCCGTATAAAAAATGTGATCGAAAGGCTGTTCGAGTAATTCAGTTGTCTCCTCGACACCACCTTCGACAATTCGAATACTGCCCTGGTCGAGATATTCCGGGACGCATTTTGCGAGCAGCGCGGAGGTCGCGGAAGCCAGTTCCGATGGTTTGATGACGACGCAGTTTCCCGCCGCGATCGCGGCAGCAGCAACTGCCATCGTCAGCATCAGCGGATAATTCCAGGCACCGATAACCAGTACGACGCCGAGGGGTTCGGGCCGAATCCAGCTCTTGCCCGGCATTGCCACCAAGGGCGTCGATATCCGTTTGGGCTTCGTCCAGCGGCGCAGGTTCTTGCGGCAATACGCCGCAGCATCGGCAACATAGGAGATTTCGGCCATCCAGGACTCGAGCGCATGCTTACCGAGGTCCTGCCGCAGCGCGTCGATAAACTCGCCCTCGCGCTCGGACATCATGCGCTCGAGTGCTGTGAGTTGTTCAGCCCGCCATCGCAGGTCCTTCGTGCGGCCACTGTGAAAGGTTGTTTTCAGCTCATCGAAGGCATCCATGGCTGGATTTTCGCACATTGGCGAAAATTCACACAATTCGTCACCAATCGGGACGCAGCGATAGTAGTATCGGGACTTGAGAGAGAGACGCCGCAATAACAATAACGCCAGCCAATACCAGCAAACAGGGATCATCCGTGAACAAAAATTTCGTCGTAATCACGACAGTTGTTGCGTTCCTGAGCGCTTGCGACGCAGGTCCGGGCGATGACGGGGCGGCGCCGTTCGCCAGTCGATACGAAGGCCTTGAAAGCAACACCACACTGCTAACGGGCGCTACGGTCCTGACCGGCACCGGCGAGCGCCTTGATAATGCCGATGTGCTCATGGCCGACGGCAAGATCGTCGCGGTGGGCGTTGGCCTCGGCGCCGAGGGTGCAGACATCGTGGATGCAAGTGGCAAATGGGTGACGCCAGGCGTCATCGACGTCCATTCGCACCTCGGTGTTTATCCGTCACCGGGAACAAGGTCACACTCGGATGGCAATGAAGCGACCGCGCCCGTTACCGCCGAGGTCTGGGCGGAGCACAGTGTCTGGCCACACGACCCGGGCTTCGTGACGGCGCTGGCCGGCGGCGTTACCTCGATGCAGGTCCTGCCGGGTTCTGCGAATCTTATTGGTGGCAGGGGTGTCACGCTGAAGAACGTGCCGGGCCGCAATGTCATGGATATGAAATTCCCGGGTGCGCCGCATGGAATGAAAATGGCCTGTGGCGAAAATCCGAAACGCGTTTACGGTGGTAAGGGACAGGCGCCGTCAACACGCATGGGAAATGTTGCCGGCTATCGCCAGGCCTGGATCGACGCGGCCGACTACCGCGACAAGATTGCGGCCGCCGAGAGCGGTCAGGGCGAAGCGCCGAAGCGGGATTTGAAACTGGAAACGCTTGCCGGCGTGCTGAGCGGCGAGATCCTCGTTCACAATCATTGCTACCGCGCCGACGAGATGTCGATAATGATCGATATCGCGAAAGAGTTCGGTTACACAATTTCCGCGTTTCATCATGCGGTCGAGGCCTACAAAATCGGTGACCTGCTGGCGGACAGTGGCACCTGTGCCGCAATGTGGGCCGATTGGTGGGGATTCAAGATGGAGGCCTATGACGGTATCCGCGAAAATGCCGCCATCGTCGACAAAGCCGGTGCCTGCGCAATCATCCATTCCGACAGCGGTATCGGTATCCAGCGCCTGAACCAGGAAGCAGCCAAGGTGATGGGCGCCGCGGCGCGAGTTGGAATCGACATTCCACCCGAGCGCGCGATTCAGTGGATTACAAAAAATCCCGCCAGGGCGCTGGGGGTTGAAGACGTGGTCGGCACGCTCGAGGCTGGCAAGATGGCCGATGTTGTGATCTGGAACGGCAGTCCGTTTAGCGTGTATACGCGAGCCGAGCGGGTCTACATCGACGGGGCGCTCGCCTGGGACCGGAATGACCCGACGGTTAATCCGGTGACGGACTTTTCGCTTGGAACCGCTGCTGTGACGGGAGGTGCACAATGAGGCGCCTGATTTTTGGCCTGCTGGCTTTCGGTTTTGCAGGCGCTGCACACGCCGGGACGACGGCAATTGTTGGCGCGACCGTTCACACGGTCGGCCCAATGGGCACAATTGAGAACGCAACGATCGTAATTGCTGACGGACGTATCGTCTCGGTCGGCAACAACGTCAAGCCACCGGACGGTGCTTCGGTCATCGATGCCAGCGGCAAAATCGTCACGCCGGGCCTGTTTACGCCCTATGGAAACATCGGCCTGGTCGAAGTCGGGTATTCGGCCGGGCCGGTCGATAGTGTGCAGCGCGGCGATCGATTCACGGCAAGCTTCGACGTTGCCGATGCCTACAATCGCCGCTCCACGCTGATCGCGATCAATCGCATTGAGGGCGTAACACGCGCACTGATCGCACCGAACGCCAACTGGCCGGACGAGAGCGGCAATACGAGCCACGTCATTTCAGGAATGGCCAGCGTCGTAAACCTCGGCGACGGAACGGATTCAATTGATCGCCGGGCCGTGGCGCTGGTCGTGAATCTGGGCGAAGACGGCGTCGTTTACGCCGGCGGGTCACGCGCGGCGGTACTGCTCGTGCTGCGGCAGGCGCTGGACGAAGCACGTGACTACCGCGATCACGGCGACGCTTACGAGCGTGGCCAGCACAGCGACTACACGTACAGTGCCGCCGACCTCCAAGCGCTGCAGGCGGTTTTGTCAGGCGACATGCCGATGCTGGCGATTGTTGATCGCGCGAGCGACATCGAAGTCCTGATCGCGCTGACGCGTGAATACGGTATTCGCACGATCATCGGTAGTGGCGTTGAAGCCTGGATGCTGGCGGACGAGCTTGCGGCGGCCAACATACCGGTCATTCTCGCGCCGACCGCGAACCTCCCGTCGAATTTCGATCGCATCAATGCAAGTTCGAAATCTGCGCCGATTCTGGCGGCGGCGGGCGTAAAGATCGCGTTCGCAGACGGTCAGAGCCAGACGCACAACGCACGCAACATCACGCAGTCTGCGGGAAACGCGACGGCGGAAGGCCTGCCCTGGGCCGATGCACTGCGCGCAATCACCTTGAGTCCGGCCGAGATGTACGGCGTTGCCGACCGTGTCGGCAGTATCGAACCTGGTAAAGATGCCGACATCGTTATCTGGCCGGGTGATCCGCTGGAGCTCACGAACTACCCTGAGAAGGTGTTCATCAAAGGCGAATCGGTACCAATGGTTAGCCGGCAAACACTGCTAAGGGACCGCTACCTGGACACGGACGACAAGCGGCCGCCGGCGTATCGCAACTAGCCGCTGCTTATTCCGGCAGGAAAATCGTCGCCGGGTGTTCCAGCATCTCTTTTATACGCTGGATCAAAGCGGCGGCGTCATAGCCGTCGACGAAGCGATGATCGAACGATGACGACAGGTTCATCATCAAGCGAACTACAACCTGGCCTTTGAATACGACCGGTCGCTCAATGGCCCGATTGACGCCGATGATGCCGACCTCCGGCATATTGATGACCGGTGTCGACGCGATGCCGCCCAGTTTGCCGAGGCTCGTGATCGTTATCGTTGAGCCACTCAGGTCATCTTTTTTCGCGCTGCTATCACGTGCCGCCCCGGACACGCGTTTGATTTCAGCAGACAGTTCGTCGAGCGATCGCGTTTCCGCGTGACGGACGACCGGTACCTTGAGTCCATCAGGTGTCTGTGTTGCAACGCCGAGATGCACCGCCTGGTGCTGGACGATGACGTTGCGGTCTTTGTGGTAGGTCGCATTGCATTGCGGGAATTCACGCAGCGCTTTGATCAACGCTGATCCGAGAAACGGTAATATCGTCAGGCGATCGGCGGTATTTTCCTTTTTGCCGTTCAGGTGCTTGCGCAGCATCTCCAGTTCGGTAATGTCGATTTCCTCGATGTAGGAAAAATGAGGAATCTCGCGCTTCGAGGCCGACATGCGCTCGGCAATGATGCGGCGCACGCCGATAATCTTGATTTCTTTGGTGCCGGTCGCAGGCACGGCTGCAGTGGCGGGCCGTGGCCTGTGATCTGGCGATAACGTTTCGCCCGCGTGGCGGGCTCCTGCGAAATTTTCGAAATCGAGACGCGATATTCGGCCGCCAGGCCCGGTTCCCGGAACGGCGCCAAGATCGATACCGGCCTCTTTCGCGCGGCGACGCACGGCAGGTGAGGTTATGACGCGTTTGCCTTTTGTGGGATCGCCCGCGTGGCGGGCTCCTACGGGGATCGGTTGGGCATCGGCATCGATCGGGGCGGGTTCGGCATCAGTCTCAAACACGACCAGCGCCGCGCCGACGGCGACGATATCGCCCGGTTCGCCGGCGAGTTTTAATACCTTCCCCGATACGGGTGACGACAACTCGACCGCGGCCTTGTCGGTCATCATCGTGCCGACAATATCTTCCTCGTTAACCTGCTCGCCGACCTTGATGAACCACTCGGCGATCTCGGACTCGACCATTCCTTCACCGAGATCCGGTAGCTTGAAAATGTACTCGCTCACGCCGCGGTCTCCATCAGCCGTCGAATGCCGGCCACGAGGCGTTTCTTGCCCGGGAAATACTGCCACTCAAAGGCATGTGGATAGGGTGTATCCCAACCGGCGACTCGCGAGATCGGTGCCTCGAGATGGTAGAAGCAATCCTTCTGAACGGTTGCCGCCAGTTCTGCGCCATAGCCGCCAAATCGCGTCGCCTCGTGAGCGATCAGGCAGCGGCCCGTCTTTTTCACCGAATCGGTGATCGTTGTGATGTCGAGCGGCGACATTGAACGGACATCGATAATCTCGGCATCGACTCCGGTCGCCTCGACCGCGGCTACTGCGACATGCACGAGCGTACCGTAGGTGACGATGGTCATTTCACTGCCTTCGAGCACGACCTCGGCCTCGCCAATCGGAACTGTGTAGTGACCCTCAGGCACTTCGCCCTTCGGGTGCGAAGTCCAGGAGATGGCCGGCTTGTCGGGGTCACCGTCGAAAGGCCCGTTGTATATTCGTTTGGGCTCGAAGAAGATGACCGGGTCATCGCATTCAATCGCGCTGATCAATAATCCTTTGGCGTCATAGGGATTCGATGGCATGACGGTCTTGATGCCGCTGACGTGTGTGAATATGCCTTCGGGCGACTGCGAGTGTGTTTGTCCGCCGCGAATACCGCCGCCGCAAGGTGTGCGAATTGTCACGGGCGAGAAAAATTCGCCGCAGGAGCGATAGCGCAGCTTTGCAAGCTCCGATACGATCTGGTCGAATCCCGGATAGATATAGTCGGCGAATTGAATTTCCGCGACCGGGCGAAGGCCGTTTACGCCCATGCCGATCGCTGCGCCAATGATCCCGCCTTCGGCAATAGGCGCATCGATGACACGGTGCTCACCGAATTTGCGCTGCAACCCGTCGGTGCAACGAAACACGCCGCCAAAGTAGCCGACGTCTTCGCCAATGACGACGACGTTCGGGTCCTTGTCCATGACCACGTCCATGGCGTCTCGAATGGCTTCGATCATGTTCATCTGCGCCATCAGATCCCGCCCCCGTTTTCCTCGATCTCAAGCATCCGCCGGCGCTGCGACGCCAGTCGCCCCGGTGGTTCGGCATACACGTCGTCAAACATTGTGGCAGGGTCGAGCCACGGTCCTTCGGTCATCGTCCCGAATTGTTGAGCCTCCTTCCAGGCGGCCAGGACTTCGGCCTCGAGTTCTTCGATCAGGTTTTGGTGCTTTTTCTCCGACCAGTGGCCCTCGAGAATCAGGTGCTGCTTGAGACGTTCGATTGGATCGCCAAGCGGAAAACTGGCCCATTCATCTTTTGGGCGGTACTTCGACGGATCGTCGCTTGTGGAGTGCGCGCCGCCACGATAGGTGACAAGTTCGATCAGTGTCGGCCCGCCGCCGCGACGAGCGCGATCTGCGGCCCAGACCGTTACGGCATAGACCGCGAGCAAATCGTTGCCATCGACGCGAATGCCGGGAATGCCCAGGCCAAGACCGCGGGCAGCGAATGGGCGGCGCTCGCCACCCGCCGTTCCCTGGAAACTGGAAATCGCCCACTGGTTGTTGACGACATTGAGTATCACCGGCGCCTGGTACACGGCCGCAAACGTAAGCGCATGGTGAAAATCGGCCTCAGCCGTGCTGCCGTCGCCCACCCATGATGCGGCGATGTGATCTTCGCCCTTGATCGCCGATGCCATGGCCCAGCCGACGGCGTGCGGGTATTGCGTGGCGAGGTTGCCGGAGATCGAGAATACATTGCCACTCTTTGAGTGATACATGATTGGCAACTGCCGGCCCTTGCACATGTCGCGGGTATTGGAAAGACACTGGCACATCATGTCGACAAGCTTCATGCCGCGGATCATGAACAGACCCTGGTTGCGATAGGACGGGAAACACATGTCGTCATGCCTGAGCGCCATGCCCTGTGCGATCGAAACCGCCTCTTCCCCGGTTGCCTGCATATAAAAGGATATGCGACCCTGGCGCTGAATTCGCCACATGCGTTCATCGAAGACTCGATTGAGCAACATCCAGCGAAGAGCGACTTGCAGGTTTTCCGGCTCGAGAACCGGGTTCCACGGCCCCTTGGCCTCGTGATCGTCGTCGAGCACACGGACCAGGTCGCGGCTTAAGTATTCAATATCGCGAGTGCGCGCTCGGACAGACGGTTTGTCGACACTGCCGGCGGGACTCAGATTCAGATAACTGAAATCAGGTTCATCGCCGGGGCGCGCCGTCGGGCGCGGTATATGTAGTCGTGACTTGTTTGCCATCTGGCGTGCGTCCTTTTGTGTTTACGCGATTTGTCGATGCGCTGCTTTAAGGTCCCCGTTTTGGGCGGCCGCCACGGTGCGGCGAGCCAGTTCATCCGCGATCAGGTTCGTAGGCCGCCCGGTCTTGTCGGCCTCCTCAAATATTTGCCGCAGTCTGTCGGGAATTCGATTGACCTCGCTGCGAACCTCGTCTTCTGAGCTGTTCCCCAGGTACTCTCTTGCGACACTGATTACGCCGCCAGCGTTGATGACGTAGTCCGGCGTATACAGGATGCCGCGATCCATCAGCCTCCGCCCGTCGACTTCGGTGGCCAACTGGTTATTTGCCGCGCCCGCTATAACCCTGGCCTTGATACGCGGGATTGAATGTGAGTTTAGAACATTGCCGAGCGCACAGGGCGCGAGAATATCGACGTCCTGAAAGATGATGTCGCGAGTCGATACGACGGTGACAGGCAAGGCATCGCCGACCCGCCCGAGAAGCTCCCGATTCATATCAGCGACAAAAAGTTGTGCACCCGCCTCGTCGAGCAACTGGCAGAGGCGAAAGCCAACGTGGCCGACGCCCTGTACGGCAACAGACAGACCACTTAACGTGTCCTTGCCCAGCCTTGTGCTGACGGCAGCGCAGATGCCGAGAAAAACACCGAGAGCCGTCCACGGTGACGGATCGCCGCCGGCGCTGTGGCCGCTTTGCGGGAGACCGGAAACATAACTCGTTTCCTCGCGTGCCCACCGCATATCGTCTACGTTGATGCCGACGTCCTCGGCCGTGACGTAGCGGCCGCCGAGAGAGTCGACGGCCCGGCCCAGTGCGCGGAACAGCTGCGGAGATTTGGGCGATTCATTGCTCGCGAGAATAACGGCCTTGCCGCCGCCGAAAGGCAGGCCAGCCACAGCATTTTTATAAGTCATGCCGCGCGAAAGTCGCAAAACGTCTGTGAGCGCCTCGTCGTCCGTCGCGTACTGCCATCGGCGGCAACCGCCTGCCGCCGGTCCAAGCGCTGTCGAATGAATCGCAATGATTGCCTTGAGCCCGGTTGCCGGATCGTCAAAGAAATGAATAGCTTCGTGATCGTCAAATTCGGCGTGTTCAAATACGCTCATTGCTGCCCCCGGGGCGGCTTGGATTGCGGTGAACAATATATACCCCACGGCCCGGGAATTGCTTGCGTTTTCTTTTGCTAAGCGCCTAAAAAGCGCATACTCAATGCGCCTGAAGCTATTAATACAGGACTATCATGCAACAACTCCCTATAGACCAAATAGATCGCCGAATTCTCGAAATACTGCAAAAAGCGCCCGGCGTGAACGCCTCGGCGATCGGCGAGCAGGTCGGCTTGTCACAGTCGGCCTGTTGGCGGCGCGTCCAGCGCCTGCGCGAAGAAGGCATCATCAAAGACCAGCCCGTAAAGCTCGATCGCGAGAAAGTCGGACTGAATACGATGGTTTTTGCCCACGTGAAACTCACGTCGCATGGCCGCAGCAATCTCTCCGAGTTCGCAGACGCGGTCAGTGAGTATCCGGAAGTTCTCGATTGCTACGTACTCCTTGGCAATGTCGATTTCCTGCTGCGAATCGTGACCGAGGATATCAAGGCTTACGAGCGCTTCTTTTTTGAGAAGCTGTCACTACTGCCCGGAATTCAGGAAGTGAATTCGAGTATCGTGATGTCCGATATCAAGCACACGACCGTATTGCCGATCTGACTAATCCGAGCCCGCGACCGCCGACCCTTTGGGCTGTGAATGGGTGGCTCCTCATCGAAATGGCTCGCTGCGCTGCGCTTTATTTTCGATGAAGAGTCCCCCCATTCACAGCCCTTAAGTCAACGCGAGCCGCCCTCTCGGCCTGTTGTATTAGTATTGCGAGGGTCGCGGGCTGCGGCCGGCTCCTACGGTTCGCTAATCGCTGCGAGCAGTCGTGCGAAGCGGGCCGGCGAGTAGCGCTCGTCATCCTGCAATGCATCGCCCAGCGGGCCGAGCTCGGCTTCGAGAGTTGCATCGCCGATCTCGAATACCAGCATTTGCACGGCCATAAACGCCTGCTCGGCACTAACGTAGTCGAGATAGTTACCTTTTGCGCCGGTCGCCAGGATCTCGCGGAGGATTTGCCGTTCCCGATTGCGCAGGCTTGTCGGCGTTATCCGGGATTGCAGTCGCGACAGTAAGCCGTCGAGTTTGCGTGCGGCAGCCTGAATCGACCCCACGTTTTCGCTACCGGCGATGTGAAACTCAACGAGTGCTAACTCGAAGTCATCCGCGGCATTTGCATCGATAGAGTGTGCCAGCACCAGCGCCATAACGAGTGCGCCGTCGTTGAGAAACGGCACACCCGGTCCCGCACCGCCATGTCGCGGCAATGCACGCCATTGCACGGTCTTCATTGACCGGTGGCACGCATGACAATCGTAGAGCCCGAGCTCGGGGAACATTGCGTCACCGGCGAACTTCCGGCCGAGAATCAATGACATGCGCTGCCTCGCTTCGGCCAGCACGCCGTTGGCCCACGTGTAGCTGTGGCTCAGCGCGCCCTTTCGCTCGCGGTAGTCTGCGTCAACCCGAAAATGTGGCTGACGACCGGCCGTGCGCCACAACTCGGTAAACGTATCGAGCTCGAACGCAAGACGTGGATGCCCCGCAGCCATGATGCGGTGTGTTGCGAACTTGTCTTGTGTGCCGAGGTGGCAGGAAAGACATAGCTGGCCGCGTGCCGTTGCGTTTTCGGTTGCGTATAAACCTGCGGCGATGTTTGCGGCGTGATCGACGCTTGGCGTGTTGTAGTGCGTCGCGAGCCAGTTTTCGGCGCCTCCATGGCAGGACTCGCAACCGACGCCATCGGATAACTGAAATTTCTCGCCGCGCCGGGCCGGCGGCACATTATCCGCATGACAATCGAGACAGATAGCTGCCGTATGTGCGGATGCAAGACCGAGCCGTGCAGCCATCCGGCGCGATGCATCGCTCATAAGCGTTTCATAAGCTTTCGAGTGCGGGTCATCCTGCGTCCAGGTGACATATTCGTTCTGCAAAACATTGGAGCCATCGCGCGGCACGGCGGAGCCGTGGCATTGGGACGCGGCGCAGGTCGCGACGCCGGTGTGTACTTTGCCATCGTTGTCGGGTAGCTCGGCATTCACCGGCGCCGCAAGCGCTGCGGCAGCGAGTACGATCAGGGCTC
>CAYLTW010000087.1:0-10776 GCA_964386735.1 uncultured Woeseiaceae bacterium | reverse complement strand
AATCGGAATCAGAAAAAGACTCATCACGGCTGCCGCAAGCATGCTTCCGGTACTTGTCACCGAAGTCAGTACGGTCGTCCCCCAGTCGCCCGCGATATCCTTGTATTGCGCGAGGAACGCTCCGAGGCCGACGTTATCCGCAAGTTCGAGGTCGAAGATATCAGCGAGATTCGGCAGCCAGACCTGCTCGATCTGACTGATAATTGATGGCAAGGCGGCAAATAATGCGGTTATTTGCTGTCTGATCAGCGGACCGACGAGGAGTACCAGCAAAGCAAGAAAGAGAAATGTCAGCAAAAACACCGAAACAACAGCAAGTGTGCGCGGGAAGCGGAGTTTTTGCAGTCGATCCGCCAGCGGATCGCCGATGTAGGCCAGCAATGCGGCCGCAATGAACGGCGTCAGGACCGGCGCCAACAGGTACAGGATCCAGCCACCAATGGATATGGCGATGAACCAGTTGATACGCAGATCGGATTTCATCGCTCAGACTCCCTTACGCGCCCGATCCGCCCACTGCACGACGTAGTCAATACCGCTGATTACCACGGTCACCAGCGTGGCGGCACCAAGCACTGTCAGCGAGATTTTGTCCGGCCAGGCAAAGGCCGCGTGACTCAGCACGAAAAGCAGGAACAAGAGCTGCATCACCGTGTTGATCTTGCTGATTCGGGTCGGTTCACCCTCGACTGGCTTGATCAAATAATTGTAGGCGACTGCGCCGCCAACAATAACGACATCCCGAAACAATACGACTACGGTTAGCCACACCGGTATGTGCTGGGTGTATGTCAGCACGATGAACATTCCGGCGACCAATAATTTGTCTGCGATCGGATCGAGCAGCGCACCAGTTCTCGATTGCCAGTTGTAGCGAATGGCGAGGAAACCATCAATGCCGTCCGAAAAACCGGCGACCCAGAACAGCAGCAAAGCCCACCCGTAATCGCCATGCAGGATCAGCAGCAATACGGGTACTACAAGCGCGATGCGTAGCGTCGAAATTGCGTTTGGAATCCAGTTTAGCGACATGCGATCAAACGAATCAGGGGCTGTAGAAAAAGTCCAGCGCGATTGCTGTGTCCTCGAAATCGAAGTCACCATCATCGATGCGCTCTTCTTCGATAAGCCCCTGGAAACGCAGCGCCCGTGCGAGCCGCTCAGCGCCACCATGGGCATCAACGCGAAAGCTTATACGGTCACCTTCGACCGTGGAAATCGCAAAATTCTCGATAACGTTCATGCTGGCAAGCAAATTCTGGATGCTCCCGTACGCGTCGACGGAATTGACGCCCGATATGTTCAGCTGCACAGACCGAAGCGGGGAATCGGCGCCGATGGCGAACTCCGCTGCCAGGAGATCCCAGATTTGCATGATTACGATTTCCGGCTCGCCCGTCCAGGCGCGCTGATCGCCGCCAAAATGGTATGTCCAGCGATTTCGCTGCGAAGAATCCGCCCGAACCCGACCGACAAGAATTGAATTGACGTTGTATCGTCGCGACGCTTCGATGAGACGTTCGTCAAAGCCACCCCAGACGTCGCTGAAACTTACGATGGAAAGATCTTCCGAGTCGAGTAATGGAAATGCGACAGGCAACCCACGACTTTCGGCAAAATCGAGCAGGCGCTGTCGCAACATTCGATTGCGATTGATCGAACGTGCCTCGTCGCGTCCGCGATCGGCGCCCGTTGCACCAATAATCTCGCGCTCACCGCGCCCCCAGTCCACTGCCAGCCAAATCAGCGTCAGGGGCCGATCGCTGCCCCAGACACTCTGGCCTTCAGCACGAAGCTTGTTTTCGACTGCATCGCCATCGAATGACACGAATAAGGTGTCGTCCGGGCCGACACGAAACTGCACGACATAGTCCGCCGGGAGCGGAAACATCGCCTCGAACAAATCGGCATCGTTGACAAGGTCCGGGCTGGAGATGCGCAAAAGAACCTGCGCCAATGCCGTCTGGTAAGCAAATGCGCGCGGTTTTTCCTGCTCCTGATCGAGAGGTACCTGCGCCGTATACAGCGAGGCAACCTCAACAGCGCCAGCCTGCGACAATGCGAAGACGCCCGTTAGCGCCAGGAAATAAAACTTCATGTAGGGTGGTTTCCCCTGAGATGTCCAGCGACTATTATATCGCCCCCGCAGAGTGCGGCCATTCTTTTCCCTCGTATTCAAGAGCCGAGATGCACCGGAAACCACTGACGTACAAAGATGCCGGCGTCGATATCGATGCAGGCAGCACGCTTGTCGAGCGTATCAAGCCACTGGTTGCACGAACTCGCCGCCCCGAGGTCCTGGCCGGGCTTGGCGGATTTGGCGGCATGTTCGCATTGCCGCCGGATCGCTACCGCGAACCTGTGCTCGTATCGGGCACCGATGGGGTCGGCACCAAGCTCATGTTGGCGCAGCGCGTTGGTCGCCACGACACAATCGGCATAGATCTGGTCGCGATGTGTGTCAACGACGTGCTCGTCCAGGGAGCGGAGCCGCTTTTCTTCCTCGATTATTTTGCATGCGGACACCTCGATGTCGACGTTGCGGCCGATGTCATAAGCGGAATTGCCTACGGATGCGAGCAGGCCGGCGCCGCGCTTGTCGGCGGTGAGACCGCCGAAATGCCCGATATGTATGCCTCTGGCGAATACGATCTTGCCGGTTTTTGCGTTGGCGCTGTCGAGCACGGCGATATTATCGACGGTAGCTCGATCAAACCCTCCGACGCGTTGATTGGTATTGCATCCAGCGGGCCGCACTCGAACGGCTATTCGTTGATTCGCAAGGTCATCGAACGGACGGGCGACGAGAACATTGGCGACGCGACCGCAAGCGTTCGCTTGCTGGAACCGACACGAATTTACGTCAGGCCGGTGCTGGCGCTATTGCAGGCGGTCAGGGTCAAAGGTCTTGCGCACATCACGGGCGGCGGTATTAGCGAAAACCTGCCCCGCATTCTGAACGACGCGATCCATGCCGAGATCGACACAGCGAGCTGGAACCAGGGCGAGGTATTCGACTGGCTCGCCGAGCGCGGAAACATCGAAGTCGCGGAAATGCGTCGGACATTTAATTGCGGCGTCGGCATGATTGTCGTTGTCGACAGTAGCGACGTTGTCGCGTCGCTTGAGTCATTGTCAAAGAGCGGCGAGCAAGCATGGCAGATAGGACGCGTCGCCGAGGGCGGTGGCGAGGTGAACTATCTTTGAAAGCTGCGATCCTGATATCGGGCTCCGGCACCAATCTGCAATCCTTCATCGACACGATCGCCCAGGGAAATCTCGACCTCGACATCGCCGTCGTGTTCTCAAATCGTCCTGATGCTTACGGGCTCACGCGTGCAAGGGACGCCGACATACAAACCGCCTGCATCGAACACGGGGCGTTCGAAGGCCGTGTGCAATTTGATCGCGCAGTCGCAGCCAGCCTCGAGCCCTTCGACCCCGACCTGCTGATTCTCGCTGGTTTTATGCGCATCCTGAGCCCCTGGTTCGTGAAGCGTTACGAGGGCAAGGTACTCAATATCCATCCGGCATTGCTGCCCCGGCACCCGGGGCTCGACACCCACGCGCGGGCGCTGCGAGCCGGTGACTCACATCACGGCAGTACCGTTCACTTTGTTACCGACGAACTGGACGGCGGACCGCGAATTCTGGCCGGCCGTATCGCCGTTAATGCCGGAGAAACGCCCGAGCAGCTCCAGGAACGAGTGCAGGCCGTGGAACACCGGATTTACCCGCAGGCCGCACAATTATTCGCGACAGGCCGAATTACCTACAGGAACGGCGCCGCGTGGCTAGACGGAAAAATCCTGGCAGACCCGCTAATCGTCGATTACTGATCGGTACATGATTTGGGAATCGGGTGCTTCTCATCGGAAGTACAGCGCAGCGTAGCGAGCCATGACGATGAGAAGCACCCGATTCCCAAATCAGCTCGCGTTAAGCTCGCGCAGCGAGCCATGACGATGAGAAGTGCGCGAGCCCCGAGCGGGCTACGCTTTCGGCAGAGTAACCCCGGTCTGACCCTGGTATTTACCACGGCGATCGGCGTACGAGGTCTCGCATTCCTCGTCGGATTCCAGAAACAACATCTGCGCCACGCCCTCGTTGGCATAAATCCTGGCAGGTAACGGGGTTGTATTCGAAAACTCGAGGGTCACGTGTCCCTCCCATTCGGGCTCGAGCGGCGTGACGTTAACGATAATGCCGCAACGCGCGTAAGTGGACTTGCCGAGGCAGATCGTCAGGACATTCCGTGGAATGCGGAAATACTCGATTGTGCGTGCAAGCGCGAAGGAATTCGGCGGAATTACGCAAACATCGCTTTTGATGTCGACAAAACTGCTCTGATCGAAAGCCTTGGGGTCGACGACGGCCGAATTGATGTTCGTGAAAATCTTGAATTCGTCCGAGCAACGCACGTCGTAGCCATAGCTCGATGTCCCGTAGGACACGATTCGATTGCCATCCACTTCCCGAACCTGGCCAGGCTCGAATGGCTCGAGCATGCCGTGCTCGGCAGCCATGCGACGAATCCAGCGGTCTGACTTGATGGTCAATCAACCATTCTCGACGACGATTTTTGGAAATTTGCTGCTGTAATCCTTGCTGCGAATCGAGAGCCCGGCCGTCATGCGCCGGGCCGCAACGTGGAAAGCGTTGGCAGCGGATGAATCCGGGTCGGACGCGACTGTCGGGTGACCGGCATCGGTCTGCTCGCGAATATTCCGGGCCAGCGGCAACCGGCCCAGCAATTCCACGTCAAAATCGTCGGCCATACGTGCGCCGCCGCCCTCTCCGAAGATTGACTCTTCGTTACCGCAGGAAGAACACACATGGGTACTCATGTTCTCGATAACGCCAAGGACGGGGATCGATACTTTGCGAAACATCGCGAGTCCCTTGCGGGCATCAATGGCCGCAATATCCTGTGGCGTTGTCACGATCACGGCACCTGACACGGGCACCTGTTGCGACAAGGTCAATTGAATATCGCCGGTGCCCGGCGGCATATCGACGATCAGGTAGTCGAGATCGTGCCATTGAGTCTGGTGCAATAACTGGTTCAGGGCGGAAGTAACCATTGGTCCGCGCCAGATCATGGGCTCATCCGGATTGATCAGAAAACCAATCGACATGACCTGCAGGCCCAGCGCTTCGAGTGGCGCCATCGACTTGCCATCTTCGCTAACCGGTTGTTCGCCGACCAGGCCGACCATGTGTGGCTGGCTCGGGCCATAGATGTCGGCGTCCAGCAAGCCGACTTGCGCGCCGTCGGCGGCCATTGCCAGCGCGAGATTGACGGCGACCGTCGATTTGCCAACACCGCCCTTGCCCGACGCGACCGCAATAAGGTTTCGAACACCATTGAGCGGCGTGAGATTTCCCTGCACGCTGTGCGCTTCGATACCGGTCGTCAGTTCGACATCGACGTCCTTGACGCCCGACGCGTCGCGCACGGCAGCCTCGATGTGCCCGGACCACGCCTCAAACGCGCGTTCCGCCGGGAAACCCAGCTCGATCTGGACCGAAATTCGGGTTTCGGAGACCGCGAGGCGCCGGATTCGACCAACCTCACCCAGCTTGAGGTGTACTTCAGGTAATTCAATGGAAATCAGCAGCTTATTCACATCTGTTTCTGTTGACGGCGTCACAGTTCGATTACTCGCATTAGGTAAAATTCGTGGGTGCGCTTCCGGATAAGACAACCCGGGCGCACATTGTAGCGAAGCCGGCACGGTATCCAAGCGATAAATTCGGACTGTGCCGAATTCGCCGGAGCCTTTGAAAACAAAGGGCTTCGGCGGTTTGTGTTTTATGGCGTTGTGGCATAATGCCGCATCGGGGTATTCACGGAAGCGTTGACGGAGCCGGTCTCATGAGCCGGGTTTGATTCTGCGCCTCGGCCAGAGCGAGACGATTGGTTCTTCAAAGTTTGCTGGGACAGATTATGTCAGATGCAGGGAAGCCGTACTTCGGCAGCTCCTGCACCGTCATATGTGGGGCATTCATCCCGTATCCGACCTCTGTCCGGGATAGTCGGCCGCAATGAGAATACTCGGAAATTTCAGAGCCGATCAGCAAATTACACAGCTGATGTCGGAGACCGATCCGACATCCAAAAACGCCCTGAATTTGGTGGAAAGGCTGAAAAAAGCCGGTCCGAAGGTCATTCCGAAACTCATCGATGCCCTGGCGATGTCCGACAAATCTCATACGATGATGTTCGTCGACATCATGACGGCGCTGGTCAATGATCGAACCCTTGAGCAATTCAAGGACGGCCTCGCTGACGGCAATGAGCGCGTCGTCAAAGGCACGGCCTGGGCGTTGTCCGGCTCGACAAGCTACAACCCCAACACCCTGCTCGATTTTTTCGAAGACGACGAAGTTTCGAAACCCGCATTGATCGAGATTCTGAGAGTGCACAAAGACGACCTCAGCGTGCACGACCTGATGCAGCGCGCCTACGAACTTGACGTTAAGGAAAAGGCCGCGATTTTCAAGATTATCGAAGAAACCGTGCGGCCGGAAATGGTGCCCGACCTCGTTGCCCGTATGGGTGGCAAGGATCCGATCATCAAGATTCACCTGATTAATCTGCTGGCCAAATTCAAGGATGACAAGATCACCCGGGCTCTCGAAGTACAGCTGAAGGACCCAAACAAAATGGTCCGCGGTGCGGCGCTCAGTATCCTCGCGACCCGCCCGGGCAACGTCAACATTGCGGCGGTCAGCCGACTTCTTGTTGACCCCGATCTTGATGTACAGGGCAAAGCGGTCGAGATGATGATCCAGATAAATCATCCCGATACCGTCAAGTACCTGGCTGCAGCACTCAAGGATGAGTCCGAGTATTCCCGGAGAGCCGCGGTTGAGGTATTGAATGCAGTCGGCGAAGTCGATTCAGTCAAAGAATTGCTCGACGTCCTGAAGGACGATGACTGGTGGGTTCGATCCCGCGCCGGTGACGCACTGGCGGAAATCGGTGGACCCAAGGTTGTAAACTCGGTCGTCGCGCTTATTAGCGACAAAGACGAAGAAATTCGGCGCACGGCCATCGAGATTCTCAATTCAACAAAAGACGAGGCCGCCGTCGAACACCTGATCAAGGCAACCGATGATACCGATTGGTGGGTCCGTGAACGCGCGGTCGATGCGCTCTCGAAAATCGGTAGCCCGAAGGCATTGCCGAAGCTCGAATCGATGCTCGGCAAGGATGCGAAGACCGACACCGTAGTGATTCGAGCGCTTGGCAAAATAGGCAACTTCAATCACATTTCGAAAATCATACCGATGCTCTCTCGGCCGGAACGCGGCATACAGATCGAGGCAATAAAAGCCCTGTCGCATCTTGCCGATGAAGAGCATGCCGAAACGGTTCGAGGCGTACTCAAAAAGATCAAGCAGGGTGAAGAAGCAACGATCATCAATGTTGCGGACGGCGCACTGAAGGATCTGGACGCAAGATTTTCCGAGACCGTGCTTGAAGAAAATGTGCGTGCCCGGAAAATTGCCGAGAATACGAGAACCCTGTTGCTCGACAACGAAGACCTCGACAAACTGCTCACAGAAGCCAGGGACGCCAGTCTGGTCGCAGATCTCGACACCGGAACGCATACCGCCGCACCCGCGGCGACTCCTGAGATCGCCGCAGTGGCGCCCATGCTCGACATTACGAAACTCAAACCCGGCGACGTGATCGATGGTCGCTACAAATACATTGAGAAGATTGGCAAAGGCGCCTTTGGCACCGTGTTGCTTATGGAAGACGAGGTCGTCGACGAACGCCTGATTCTCAAGTTCCTGAATCCAAACGTATCGTCAGATGAAGAGATGATGAAGCGCTTTGTGCATGAACTCCGCTACTCACGCATGATTACGCATAAAAACGTTATTCGCATCTACGACTTCCTGAAACTACAGGGCGCCTATGCGATCTCGATGGAGTATTTCCCGTCGCATACGTTGTCGGGAGAGATTCCAGACAGTAAACCCATGGAAATTGCGAAGTGCCTCAAATATTCGCGCGACATTGCCACCGGCATGGCGGTTGCCCACCAGGCCGGTGTAATCCATCGTGATCTCAAACCCGCGAACCTTCTGGTCGATAGCGAGGGACTTTTGAAGATCGTGGACTTCGGTGTGGCCGCGGCTGCGTCCAGTGGCGATACACAATTGACGAAAACCGGCTACGTTATTGGTTCTCCAAAGTACATGGCGCCCGAGCAAATTCTCGGCAAGAAAGTCGACGAAACTGCAGATATATACTCGATTGGCGTAATCATGTATGAAATGGCAACAGGAATTCCGCCATACAGCCGTGGTGACCACATGTCGGTCATGTACCAGCATGTTCAGGGCAAGGCAAAGGCTGCGCAGGAAATCAACGCCGATATTCCCGATGCTCTTGCGGTTATCATTAACAAAGCGATGTCAGTTGATAAATCAAAGCGCTACCAGTCCATGGATGAACTCACCGAAGCTCTCGACTCGGTTGCTGCCTGACCATGGCCCGCATTGACGCATTTCTAAAGTTGGGCCTGGCGCAGGGTTGCTCCGACGTTCATCTTGCTGTCGGTATACCGCCAATGCTGCGGATGAACGGCGACCTGATGCCGATCAAGTTTCGCAACTTGTCGGATACGGAACTCGAAACCTACATCATCGAGGTTTTGACCAAACAGCAACGTGAACGGCTTGACGCCGGCAACGATCTTGATTTTTCCTACGTAGCCGAGGAAGGCGGAAGATTCCGTGTCAATGTATTTCGTAAAGTCACCGGTATTGGTGCTGTGTTTCGCAACATTCCCGGCGAGGTACCGACGCTGGAACAGCTCAACGTGCCATCCATTTTATCCGACTTTTGCGAATTCCATCAGGGTATGGTGCTCGTCACTGGTTCGACGGGTACCGGTAAATCAACAACGCTTGCCGCGATGATCAATCACATTAATGAGACTCGCGAGTTGAACATCATCAGCCTGGAGGACCCCATTGAATTCGTTCATGCGAGCAAGCGGTCCCAGATTATCCAGCGCGAAGTCGGCACGCACGTCAGAAGTTTTGCGGATGGCGTTCGCTCGGCAATGCGCGAAGATCCTGATGTGATTCTCGTCGGCGAGTTACGCGATGCCGAAACTATCATGATGGCAATGACCGCCGCAGAGACCGGCCACCTCGTTCTGGGCACTTTGCATACAACAGGTGCGGTCAAAACGATCGACCGCATTATAGACGCGCTGCCAGGGGAGCTTCGTGAGCAGACCAAGGCATTCCTGGCGATGAGCCTGAAGGCGGTTTGCACACAGGTCCTTTGCAAAACGCCGGATGGCCGCGGGCGCCGCGCCGTCCTCGAGATCCTCGTGAATACTCGTGCAGTGGCGAAGTTGATCACAACCGACCAGACGCACCAGATTCCGTCACAACTTCAAACCGGCAAGGACCTCGGCATGATACTCATGGATCAGGCGCTGCTCGATGCTATTCAGGCGAAGGAGATCGATCCCGACGACGCCATCCTCGTTGCCAATGACAAGAGCAAATTCCAGCGATTTGTTACGAACACCGACCTCGTCCCGCAACTCGAACTGGGTGGCGAAGTGGGACAGGACTAGCAGCATGGCCAGGATCGATCAGTACCTCAAATTTGCGCTGCAAAAAAATGCGTCCGACCTGCACTTCCTTTCCGGTGATCCCGTGCGCGCACGCATCCACGGGAATTTGCAAAACCTGAAGGACGAATTGTTGGACGTCGAGCATGTCAAGGAGTGCATGTTCGAAATCATGGATGGCATTACGCAACGGGCATTCGAAGAAAACGATGCGGCGGACTTCGCCTACGAGATTCCGGATGTCTCCCGTTTTCGCGTGAATGTATTTCGTCACTTGAATGGTATAGGTGCGATTCTTCGCGCTATTCCGTCCACGGCACTGACGCTGGACGAGCTTGACATGCCGAAAGTCATTCATGAACTGTGCCTCAGCACGCGAGGCATGATCCTGGTCACGGGCAAGACCGGCTCGGGCAAATCAACGACGCTCGCGGCGATGATTGACGCGATGAACAAACGCCTCAAGGGCCATATTCTTACGATCGAAGACCCCGTTGAATTTGTACACAAATCCCAGGGCTGTCTGATCAGCCAACGCGAAATCGGTGTCCACACAGCCAGTTTCGCGAACGCCTTGCGGTCTGCGCTACGTGAGGACCCTGACGTTGTCCTCGTCGGCGAAATGCGCGATCTCGAAACGATCAGTATTGCCGTGACGGCGGCCGAAATGGGTATTCTCGTCATGGGAACTCTTCACACCAATGGCGCAGCACAGACCGTCGACCGGATCATCAATTCGTTCCCGGCCGACAAACAAAGCCACATTCGTACAATGATCTCGACCTCATTGCGCGGCGTCGTATCGCAGCAGTTACTGCCAACCAAGCACGAGCCCGGGCGCGTGGCCGCGCTGGAGGTGCTCATCAATACCCCGGCCGTCAGTAACCTGATTCGCCAGGGCAAACTCGATCAGCTTGAGACCGCCATGCAGTCAGGTGGAAAATTTGGCATGCAAACGATGGACACGGCCCTGATGGAACTCGTCACCAAAGGGTTCGTCGCGGGCCATGAGGCCTATCTGCAGGCCGATCACAAAGCTAAGTTCGAGCGCTTCAAAAACGAAGCGTAGGAGCCCGCCGCGCGGGCGATCCGCAGCCCGCAACCGTTGGCTCTGTGGGCTGCGAATGGGTGGCTCCTCATCGAAATGGCTCGCTGCGCTGCG
>CAYLTW010000086.1:0-11247 GCA_964386735.1 uncultured Woeseiaceae bacterium | reverse complement strand
GAACACGGCGTCGATGTACTTCTGCACGGCCATACGCATCGCCCGGGGGTTCACGCGATTGAGCTCGGCGATCGCACCGCCACCCGAATTGTGCTGGGAGACTGGTACGAGCAAGGTAGCGTGCTGCGCTGGAACGAGAGTGGCTATCAATTGAGCACGCTGCTGCGGCCGTAAGAGCCCGCCATGCGGGCGCCTACGATATGGGCGTGCCGGAATGAAAGCGAAACTGCGGGTCCGGTTCCGTGATTAGCGCCGCCTCGATGTGCTTGAGTTCCTCGAGGCGCGCGACGATCTCGTTTTCGCCGACGCCACATTCGGATCTCGCGAACGCGACGTAGTGTTCGAAGTGCCGTGCTTCGGATGCCAGCAAGCCAGCGTAAAACCGGCCGAGTTTCTCTGGCAGCTTCGGCGCGATTTTCGCAAAACGCTCGCAGGAACGCGCCTCAATCATTGCGCCGACCAATAGCAGGTCAAGCAATTTCAAGGGTTCGTCACCACGCACGGTCTTACGCAAACCGCTGGCGTATCGCGACGCCGTCAGTCTTTCGAAGGGAATGTCCATGTCCTGCATGATCGTCCGCACCTGTTCGAAATGACGCAACTCTTCCCGCGCCAGTCTCGACATACGCTGTGCCAGCTGCGTTCGATCAGGGTAACGGTACAGAAATCCCAACGCCGTCGATGCCGCTTTCAATTCGCAGTTCGCGTGATCAAGCAACATCTCCGGAAGACGCCGGCAGGCTTCCTCCACCCAGGCATCGGGCGTCGGCGTATCGAGAAATTCCTCGATAGTGCCTGGAACCCTTACATCCATTCGAGAATTTCTTCGGCCGATTGCATTCGGTTGTCCGGATCCTTGGCCAGCAACATGTTGATCAGCACCTGGTATTGGGACAGCCTCGGCGGCAGTAATGGAATTGGCGCCCTGGCGTGTTGATAGATGATCCCCATCGCCGAGCTCGCTTTGAACGGTTTCTCGCCGGTCAGCATTTCAAAAAAGATGATGCCGAGGCTGTACAAATCGCTACGCAGATCAACCTCGTTGCCGTGACCTTGCTCCGGACTCATATAGTACGGCGTGCCAAATATCTCGCCGCTATCGGTAATCTCCATCTTCAGCCGCATGCGCTTGGCCAGGCCGAAATCAATCAACGCGATCGAGTCGTCGCTGCGCAGCATGATATTGCCGGGTTTCAAGTCGCGGTGGAGGATGCCAACCTTGTGAATCTCGCCCAGTGCGCCGGTGATCTGTTCAAAATAGCGCACGGCTGACGGCGCATTAATGCCCATGGCGAGCTTGCGTTTGAGGTCGCCCCCATCAAGGTACTCCATCGCGATATGAGCATGATCGTCGCCCACGCCGAGGTCGTAGATTTTCACGATGTTCGGGTGATCGAGCTCGGCGATTAACTCGTATTCCTGCAAAAACCGATCGAAGGCGCCAACGCTGTCGTCGACGTCCGGTACCTGCCGCAGCACTTTGAGGACCACTTTCAGATCAATGGATTCTTTTTCGGCGAGATACACGGCCGAGTGTTCGGTGGCGCCCAGTTTCCGGATGAATCGATAGCCCCGGATCAACGGGCTAATACCAATTCGCTGGTCGCCCATGAACAACGTAACTGTCGACGACATGCGGTTTTGTCCGGCGTATATGTCACTCAGCCGAACGATCAGGGCGTCGTGGCGAATCGCATCACGGACGAAGAAACCATCGGCGCCGGTTTGCCTGATCGCTGCCTCATCGCTCACATCGCCGAAATAAACCGCGGCCGGAAACCCGGGCGTCTTTATAAATCGTTTGAATACTTCGATGCCATCCCGTTCGCCCAGCGCATTGCCCAACAGGACCATGTCGTTACCGGCCCCGGAGAATTCGTCGGGCAGGTGACCGGACTCAGTCGGGTCGAACTCGGTGATGACGGCATCAGGCCAGTGGGTCGTGATGTGATGAATCAACAAGGACCGAAAATCCGCCTCGGCATCGATGATCATGATCTTAACGCTCACTGAGATGACACCTGGCTGTGGAGCAGCATCCCATTCGCGGCCGGGCAGATCGCGGCTATGTTACGTACCGACGGCCGCGAGCCCTTTGCGCCTGGCTTTTCGTTTTTGCTTGGCCGCATCATTTCTGCGCTGTTCGAGCTCATCCAGGTACTCGTCGGTGACGTCTCCGGTGACATATTCGCCGGAGAAGCAGGAGGTATCAAATTCGGTAATCCCGGAATTGCCATGTCGAACAGAACGTATCAGCCCGTGCAGGTCCTGGTAAATAAGTTTGTCGGCGCCGATCAGTTCCTGAACCTCTTCAATTGTGCGGCCGTTCGCAATGAGCTCCGACGCTACCGGCATATCAATGCCGTAGACATTCGGGCATCGTACAGGGGGCGCCGCCGAGGCGAAGTAAACCTTTTGTGCGCCAGCTTCGCGGGCAAGCTTGATGATTTGGCGGGACGTCGTGCCGCGGACGATGGAGTCATCCACAAGCAAGACGTTTTTTCCGCGGAACTCAAGATCGATAGCGTTCAATTTGCGCCGCACCGATTTCGCACGCTGTTCCTGACCCGGCATGATGAACGTTCGGTCGATGTAGCGGTTCTTGATGAATCCCTCGCGATACTTTACGCCAAGGTGATACGCCACCTGCAATGCCGACGTACGACTCGTGTCCGGTATTGGAATGACGACGTCAATGTCGTGCTCCGGAAAGTCCCGCACAATTTTCCCGGCGAGTTCTTCGCCCATGCGCAGCCTTGCCTTGTAGACAGAAATACGGTCGAGGATTGAGTCGGGACGCGCGAAGTACACATACTCGAAAATGCACGGTGTGTGGCGCGTCTCTCCCTCAAACTCGCGACTGTGAAAGCCACCGTTATTCTCGATGAATAGGCACTCGCCCGGTTTCACGTCCCGCAGACGCTCGAAGCGCAGTACGTCCAGCGCCACGCTCTCGGACGCAACCATGTAATCCGAACCTTCGTCAGTCTTGCATTCACCCAACACCAGCGGCCGGATGCCGTTCGGGTCACGAAACGCCACGATTCCAAAACCGACGATCATGGCGACAACCGCGTATCCGCCGCTGCACCGCCGGTGCACCGCGGTAACGGCATCGAAAACCTGCTCCGGCGTCGGTTCACCGTTGGCACGATTCTGTAGTTCGTGTGCAAACACATTCAAAAGCACTTCGGAATCCGACGTGGTACTCAGATGGCGCCGGTCTTCGCGAATCAACAGATCGGTCAGCTCATCATGATTGGTGAGGTTGCCATTGTGCGCAAGGCAAATGCCGTACGGCGAGTTCACATAGAACGGCTGTGCTTCGGACGACCTGGCGCCGCCCGCCGTCGGGTAGCGCACATGCCCGATACCAACATTCCCGGGGAGTCGAATCATGTGCCGGTGCTTGAAGACATCGCGCACCAGGCCGTTGCTCTTACGCTGATGCAAGCCTTCCTCGTTCCAGGTCACAACTCCCGCGGCATCCTGACCGCGATGTTGCATTACGGTCAACGCGTCGTGTAGCGCCTGGTTGACCGGCTGCCTACTGACGATTCCAACAACGCCACACATGCTTCGCTCCGTGATTCAGGACCCGTCCAGGCCCAATATTTCCGTTAGTATTTCGACCGGCATCGCGTCGGCTGCCTCATCCGGCGTAATCAGATCCAGCCCCTGTGGCGCCATTACTTCGACCCAGTCTGCAATGACCTCCAGGTGCGGGATCAACGCAGAGTTGTCCCACCAGTTGTCGTTCGAAAATCCGGCAAATTTTCCGCCCAGAATAAACAACGCAACCAGCAAAATGCCGCGTACAGCGCCAAACAGGGAGCCAAGAAATCGATCCATGCCGCCCAGGACCGACAGGCGGACGAGCTTTGATAAACCCCATCCCAGCAATCCGCCGATCGACAATATAACGGCAAACACGAGAATCCGGCCGAACCACACCTGCAATTCCTCCGAACTAATCCAGCTTTCGGAAACGTCGCCTACGGCCGGACCAAAATACAGCGCAGCCCAGATCGCGATCACCAGCGCGGCAATCGAAATTGCCTCTTTGATGAAGCCGCGGATGAAGCCCACAATGATTGAGATGATGATGGCGACGGCGATGATAATGTCGATGATCGGCATCAGGCGTGTCGGAGCAATACCGGCAGGTTGGATTGGGAGCAGAGTCTATCAGAACGTTCGGCCAACGCATCGTCCCCGGTGCTAATTCTTTGCCTGTCTCAGGGCTGTGGCAGAACCTGACCCTTGTGGCCAGCTTTTTGCAACCGGGCAGCCATAGCCTCTGCCGCTTCGCGATCTTTTTGCGGACCGACGCGAACGCGATGCAACGATCCCGAGGACGTCGAAAGCTGGCTCAGGAATGCCGCGAAGCCCTGCTTGCGCAAATCGGCTGCAAGTTTTTCCGCGTTCCGCTGATTCGAAAAACTGCCAAGCTGCACAGCCCACATCCCGGTTCCGGACCCGGCCGCCTGAACCGGCTTCGCTGTCTGGCGTTTCGGCTCGGGTTCTTTTGGCTTGGGCGCCACGGCCACTGCTGCTTTCGGCGGCGGTGCCGGGACCGGTTCTTCGCGATCACGATGAAGCACGATCGTCTGGTTTTTTTGCTCACCCTGACCCGGTAGCGGCACACGTTCGCTGATCATTTCGCCATCGGCCGGGGGACCGTCGAGGAATACGGGCACAATGAGAACCGCTACCGAGACAAGCACGATCGCTCCGATAATGCGTTCTTTTAATGCTTTGGTCATCATGATTCGCCCATGCCCGGCGAGTATATCCCAAGTATTCCGAGCACGGGGCCGACAAGGTAAAACGACCCCGTTACCAGGATTCGATCACGGGCCGCCGCAAGGTGGCGCGCGTGCGCCATTGCCTGATCCAGCGACTCCGCAACCAGACAGGCTTTGTTCGTCAGGTTCGCAACCCGCCGCCCCAGTTCGGCTGCATCGATGGCGCGGCGGCTGTCAGCCGTAACGGCGATCCAGTCGTCGACGTGATCGGCCAATGGCAGGACAATACCCTCGACGTCTTTGTCATCGAGCATGGCGAGCAAAGCGACCGTTCGGCCGCTGAAGTTGTTCGCGGCGAGGGTATTCGCCAGCACCCTGGCTGCGGCAGGATTGTGCGCGACATCGAGCAGCCAGCGGCGATCTGTCTCGATCATCTGATACCGGCCGGCGAGCGCCGGTTTCGCGAAAGCGCGATTGACGAACTCGGCGTCGAGCAGTTCGGAGAGCCCGGCCGCCTCAAACAATGCCAGCACGCCCGCGGCGTTCGCGATTTGAAAATCACCGATCAGCGATGGCATCTTCAAATTTTCCATGGCGTGGCGTCGACCATGCCACGCCCAGTTGTCTGTGCCAATCGTCCAATCGTAGTCCCTGCCGGCAAGCACGAGATCGACGCCAATTTCATCGGCACGTCGCCGAATCGATTCGGGTACGTCGACCGATGCGAAAACTGTACTCTTGCCCGCGCGCATGATGCCGGCTTTTTCGAGCGCGATTGTTTCGACATCATCGCCAAGCCAGTCGCAATGATCGAGCGAAACATTGGTGATCAGCCCGGCGGTCGCGTCGACAGCGTTGACTGCATCCAGCCGACCACCCATACCGATTTCGAGAATCGCGACATCGAGCTTAAGCGCTTCGAAGATGACGAGCGCGGCAATCGTGCCGAACTCGAAATACGTCAGCGGCGTCCCGCCCCGGGCCGCATCAACCCGTTCGAATGCCGCCACAATGTCATTGTCCGACACCGGCTCTCCGTCGACGCAAATACGCTCGTTGAAGGCAATGACGTGCGGTGATGTGTAGGTGCCGACACGCGCGCCAGATTGCGTTATCAACGCCTGTGCGAAAGCCACCGAAGACCCTTTGCCGTTGGTTCCTGCAACATGAAAGACGCGTCGTGGCAGCACCAGCCCGAGTTGATCGATGACATCAATCACACGGTCGAGGCCTAACTCGATTTCGCGAGGGGAGTAACTTTCGAGGCGGACCAGCCAGTCAGCCAGTGACGAACCGGAATGGTTCACAGGTTCTTACTTCGCGATCGGGCTCGGGCGCTGCTCGAACTTGGCGAGCAAATCAGCGATCTGATCGCGCATCTGGCGACGGTCGACAATCATGTCGACTGCGCCATGGTCGAGCAGAAATTCGCTGCGCTGAAAACCCTCCGGCAGTTTTTCGCGAACCGTTTGTTCGATGACTCGCGGGCCTGCGAATCCGATCAGTGCGCCGGGCTCGGCAATATTGACATCGCCCAGCATCCCGAGACTCGCGGAGACACCGCCCGTGGTGGGGTCCGTTAACACTGAGACATAAGGCACGCCGGCGTTTGCAAGTCTGGCGAGCGCTGCCGCGGTTTTGGCCATCTGCAGCAGAGAGAAAAGTGCCTCCTGCATTCGCGCGCCGCCGCTGGCCGAAAACGAAATCAATGGCATGTTGTTCTCGGTGGCGTAGTTCGCTGCTCTTGCAAAGCGCTCGCCAACCACCGATCCCATCGACCCGCCCATGAACGCGAACTCGAACGCACAGGCGACAACGGCCCGGTCGAGCAACATCCCGGTCGCGGTGATCAGCGCGTCCTTTTCACCGGTCTTTTTCTGCGCCTGGGCGATGCGATCCCGGTACTTTTTGCTGTCACGAAACTTTAGTGGATCCTCGGACTCGAGATTGCCCGAAAGCTCCTCTGATGATTCGGGATCCAGGAAAAATTTGAGACGCATGCGTGCACCGATGCGCATGTGGTGATCACACTTCGGACACACCTGAAGGTTGCGCTCGAGTTCATTGCGGTACAACTGCGCATCGCACCTCGCGCACTTGATCCAGACACCCTCCGGAACAGACCGCGTACGTTTCTCAGTGCTGATGCGCGACGGCATCAATTTTTCGAACCAGCTCACGAGCCCATGTTAACAAGTCCGAATTTTTCCGGATACCCCACTTCCATGAGCGTCAGGCCATGCGGGGGCGCAGCAATACCGGCCTGACTGCGGTCGCCGCCCGCCAGCACCTCTGCGACCCAGCGTGCGGGTTTCTCGCCGCGACCGACCGTCGCGAGCGTGCCGGCGATGTTTCTCACCATGTGCTGTAAAAAGGCGTTGGCCGTGACATCCAGGGTCACCCAGTCGCCGCGTCGGGTGACCGCGATCGACGTGATCTCACGATGCGGCGTCGAGGCGTGGCAGCCCGCTGCTCTGAATGCCGAGAAATCGTGCCCGCCAAGCAACGCCTGTGATGCCTCATTCATCATCGATGCGTCCAGCGCCTGATAGATCCACCAGGCCCGGTCGCGATGCAGCGCCGAACGCACGGGACGATTCAGGATCACGTATCGATAACGCCGTGACGTCGCCGAGAATCGCGCGTGAAACTCGCCGTCAACATGCTGTACCCGGGTTACGACAATATCATCCGGGAGACTGCTGTTTGCGCCGAGCAACCAACCCCGGTCGCTGCGCTCGCTGTCGGTGTCAAAGTGCGCGACCTGGCCGCTCGCGTGAACGCCGGTATCCGTTCTTCCCGCGCAAGTGACTTCAATGTCTTCATTCGCGACCCCGCTTAGCGCCTTTTCGATGCGCTCCTGCACGCCATCACCGGTACGCTGGCGCTGCCAGCCGTTGTAGGCCGTACCGTCGTATTCGATGCCAATCGCGATGCGCACTCGCGGCGTCACTCAGGGAGTGTCGGAACTCAGGAGGGTAAAGAGTCGATTAATGTCTGCGCATGCTGACGTTGGCTCTCATCGCCTTCGTCGAGCACTTCCAAAAGAATACCGCGGGCTCCCGCCGGGTCGCCCATGTCAACGTAGGCGCGTGCGAGATCGAGCTTCGTACCCACCTCGGTCATCGTGCGCGCTTCCTGGAGATCGTCGCTCATGTCCGCCGGCTCGAGCGCGATGGTCTCGCCGGTCTCATCGGCCCGCATATGAGGCTTCGGTTGCTCAACCGTTGCATCGTCGCGTGCTTGTTCAACCGTATCGCCGAGCTCGCTGACTTTGAGCGCCGCCGTCAGGTCGTCAAGATCCATATCAACATCGGTACTGGCCAGTGCCGGCAGTTCGCCGGTCTCGTCGAGATTCGAACTGCCCGTAAATACCTCTGGCGGTAACGCCTCGGTCTTGGCGAAGTCGAAATCGTCTTCGTCGTCGAGAGAGGCGAGCACTGTTTCCTGATCGTCGCCAAGACCTTCAACCGTGTCATCGTCGCCATATCCCGGTGCAAGCATCGTCGCATCACTGTCGGACAATATGCCTGCCTCTTCGCTCGCGGTTGCGACCGCCAGGTCCTCACTGAGAATCTGGGTGTGACCGGTTGCATCGAGCAGGCTTGGGTCGACGTCTAAATCGATCGAGCTGGCATCCGTCGACTCGACCATTGGATTCTGGCCGGTTTCATCGGGCGCGAGACGCATCCCGGTTGACGTCGACGACAACTCGTCGTCAATCATGACTGCCTCGGACATGCCGGACGCGTCCGGATCCAGCCCGATCTGTACGCCCGTGGCGTCGGGATCGATCTGCGGATTCCTGCCCGTCGCGTCAGCCGAATCGCCAAGCGCGCTGTGCAAGCCGGTGTCAGCAAGCGCCTCGTTGGTACCGGTTACGTCGAGATCATCGAGGCTCGCCAGCTCGGTCTCGGCAAGCCCGTCGATGCCGAGATCGAGATCATCGAGGTCGATCTCGGCTGTTGCATCCGATTCCCCGCCGAGCTCATTTTCGTCGATTGACGGTAGTGCGGACGTATCGCCAAAACCCTCAAACTGTTGCTCGATCGTCGGCGTCTCCACGGTCGACTCCGTCGTCGGCAATGCAGCCGTGTCGTCGTTGATAGAGGCCTCGATTGTCGGCATTTCCGCTGTAACGTTGAAATCAACACCCGTCGCGGCGGTCGCCGAGGTATCGGCAAGTTCGGTTGGGTCGTCGTCAAAGGCACTAAGATCGATAACGTCATCGCTGCCGTCGTCGCCACCGAATTCCATGTCCAGTGCGCCGGTACCGCCCGAATCTGCTTCGAAGGACAGGTCGATGGCCTTGGTTGCTCCCGCGACGCCTGCGCCTGCGAACAACTCGTGATCGGCCGCTATCTGCTGACCCATGATGACAATCTTGTCCCAGTCCGCACTTTCACCGCCGCCAACTACGCCATTGAGGCGTTGCGCGGCGTCGACAAAGGAATCCCGGTTGCCCCAGACGAAGTAGATTTCACAAAGCTTGGTCAACAAATCCTCACGATCGGGTTCGATCTGCAGCGCGCCGTCTATAAGGTCGGCGGCTTGATCGTAAAGACCGTAAGCCATGTGAAAATCGGCCTCGGCAATCGGATCCGATTGATCGAGATTGATCGCTGTTTCGCTGCTGAACGTATCTTCCAGCGAGCCGAACTGCGTGGTCTCGTCGTTAATGTCCGCCACAGGCTCCGGCATCGACGCTTCGACCGTGTCGTCGTCGAGCGCGGAAATAATCGAATCCTGTTCCACGACGACGATTGACTCGTCAAGTCGCGGCGCCTGGATTGATTCGGTCGAGTCCAGCGGATCTATTCGCTGTTCATCGGCGTCGAGTTCGGTCCAGACACCTGAATCATCGTCGTCTTCCCTGCCACGGCGAACGAACCAGAACAAAATTCCGACGACGACGATCACGGCGTACGCGATGAACGCCCAGATACTCGTCAACCAGCCGAGAGCCTGGTCGATGATTGACTGTGAGCTCGGGTCCTCGCGCAAGATCGACGCCGGACCTTGCGACACCGGTTCTGCGGTTTCTTCAACGACCGGTTCTTCGTCAAGCTCCGTGACTTCGTCAACACCGGCAGCGTCAACAGTTTCGTCCGCCAGCATATCGTCAACAATCTCATCGTCAACCGCCAAGTCGTCAGACCCTGGCACGTCCTCTATTAGTGGCTCGTAGGGCTCGCCGCGAATGTCAGCGAGCTCCGCACGCAATGCTGCGAGTTCGTTGTTCCGTATCTCGATCAGGGATTGCTGAATAGGCACGTCGGCTGCGTCAAGTTCGGCGATCCGGTCCAGAACTTCCTGTTCACGGGTCATCGGCTCGTCGCCAAAGCCCGTATCGATGCCCGTGTCCACGCCAACCGGTTCTTCATCGGCCGGCACGAGCCTTACGGTTTGCCGTGTTTCGGCGTCCGCGACGGGCTGGCTCGTGGTTGGCGGTGGCGGCGCATAGCCGCCCCACGCGGAATGCTGGCGCTGAACTTCGCTCAGCGCGTCACGGCGATCAATGCCGTAAATCTCGTCGGCGCTGGGCATTCTCAGACTGGACCCGGCGCTAAGAACATTGATGTTGCCCTGGAACGCCTGCGGGTTGGCCTCAAATATCGCAAGCATTGTCTGATTCATCGAAAGACGGCTGTCCGGCCGCATAGCCGATGCGATACCCCATAAGGTCTCACCGCGTTGCACGACGTAGTCGCCGCCGTCAGCCGTCTCGTACGGCGTGTCGTCAGCGACTGCTTGCGGCTTCGGCGCGGCTTCCTGCGGTACCGGGCTTGTCCGGACAGGCTCCGCCGGCCGGACCGGTGCAGGCGCCGGGCGCGGCTGTGCAGGCTGCGGGGCGGATTCGCGTTCGATTCGCCCGCTGTCAGTGGCGGTACTTCGTTGCGGCGCCGTTACAGCGGGTTGTGGCTGCGCTATGGACGGCGGCGCGAATGTTGGCGGGTCCAGAAGAACCGTGTACTCGCGAAGCAAACGACCGCGAGACCATGTCGCCTCGACGAGGAACGTCAGAAACGGTTCGGTAATTGCCGACGTGGAACGAACGCTAATGTAGTTACCATCAGCCTGGCCCGAGGGGACGATGTCGAAAACCATATCCTGCAGGTAAAACGGTCGGTCGATACCGTAACGCTCGAAGGTATCGGCAGAGGCCAGAGCAACGTTGAGGTTTTCCAGTTCTTCGGGCGTTGCGCCTAACAATTCGATTTTGGCGCGCAGCGGCTCATTTAGCGCCGAATCCAGACGTACTTCGCCGAGCCCAAGGGCCCAGACCTCGCTTGACAGCATGATCACAAGTACAAGCAAGAGACGAATAAAACGTCGCGGCATAATTTTTCTCCAACTCCCCAAAGGCACCGCAACCGGCCTCCATGGGACCCTTGTCCATGGCCGCCGGATAGCCGGCCCAGTTGCTTGCGAACTATAGCTTATAGATAGTTTTTTGCCAATATTTCAGCAATTTGGACGCTATTTAGAGCCGCGCCCT
>CAYLTW010000085.1:4063-11552 GCA_964386735.1 uncultured Woeseiaceae bacterium | reverse complement strand
CTTCATCTCGCAACCGGATGATCCGTACAAGTACAGCCTGAAGTGGGATGGCGAGTGGCAGATTACCTATGAGACATTCCGCGACATGGGCATTGCCTATTCCGTTGGCCTAATTTTGATCTACTTGTTAATAGTCGCCCAGTTTCGCTCGTACCTGGTACCGCTGATCATCATGGCACCGATACCGCTGACTATTATAGGAGTTATGCCCGGGCATGCCCTGCTCGGCACGCAATTTTCGGCGACTTCGATGATCGGCATGATTGCCCTCGCAGGTATCATAGTCCGTAATTCGATTCTCCTGGTTGATTTCATTCGCCATGAAGTTGATAGAGGAGTCGATTTTCAGCAAGCTGTCATCGCAGCCGGTGCCGTGCGCGCCAAACCCATTGTCCTGACGGGGCTGGCCGCGACACTCGGCGCGTTTTTTATTCTTGATGATCCAATTTTTAAAGGCCTGGCGGTTTCGCTGATATTCGGAATCCTGGTATCGACGATGCTTACTCTTGTCGTCATCCCGGTGCTTTATTACGCGTCTACCTACTCCGCAGATTCTCCGGAAACCAGCCAGGTTCCCGGAAGTTCTACAGTTTGACGGTCAGGCGAGTGATGCCGGAATCTCAAGCGTGCGGCAGGTCACTGGTTGCGGCGGCAACGGTTGACGTAGCTGAAATGGGCGGTAATACTGAGGACATGAATGTACAGCTGAACAATAACTGGTGGTGGCTTCCCGCAAAGGAGTGGGCGGCCGGCTGACCTGTAGCTGAGCAAAACGAATTTTATGAGCCCATCTCCGCGACAGCGCAGATGGGCTTTTTTTTGGACGAGAAGGACAATGCAAGCACCGTTCGACATAGCAGCAGACCTGGACACGCCGGTATCGGCATTCCTGAAGCTGGCGCCGCTGCGGCCACGCTATTTGCTCGAGAGCGTCGAGGGTGGCGAGCGCCTGGCGCGCTACTCGTTCCTGGGATTCGGCAAGGCATTCGAGCTTCGAATGGACAGCGATTCGTTGACGATCAATGGCGACAAGCGGCCGCGCCCCACGACGCAGCAGGCCTACCTTGACGTGCTAAGAGAGGCCTTGTCGCTTGCGCCACGGCCGAAGCCCGAGGTCGCGGAGCTGCCGTTTTCGGGCGGTCTTGTCGGGGTGTCGGGGTATGACGTCGTGCGCTTGTTTGAGCGGCTGCCGCGGAATACGACTCCACAAACGAACGTGCCGGATGCGGCGTTCGCGGCAACGGAGTCATTGCTGGTGTTCGATCACCTGACGAGAAGAGTCGCCTTGTTGCACGACGGGCCGGATGACGAGCGCAGGCAACTGCGCAGTGAGGTCATTAAGCGATTGCGCGGAGCAGTACCGAAGTCGGACAACTCGATACAGATTTCGGACGCCGTTGCGAGCATGAGCGAGGCCGAGTATTCAGACCGCGTAATCGCCTGCAAGGAGCACATCGCGGCCGGCGACATCTACCAGATCGTACTCTCGGTGCTGTTCAGGGGTCGGAGCAATGTTTCACCGTTTGAAGTATATCGGGCGATGCGCCTGATAAATCCGTCACCGTACATGTTCTTTTTCGATTTCGATGACGTGAAAGTCGTGGGCTCGTCGCCCGAGGCATTGGTGCGCCTGCACGGCAAGGCCGCATCGTTGCGACCCATTGCCGGAACCCTGCCGCGCGGCGCAACTATTGAAGAAGACCTCGCAAACGAGCAGGCCTTGCTGGCTGACCCGAAAGAAGCAGCCGAGCATGTCATGCTGGTCGACCTTGCGCGCAATGACCTCGGCCGCGTGGCGAGCGCCGGCAGCGTGCGTGTCGATCCGTACCGGTCGATTGAGCGCTACAGCCATGTCATGCACATCGTGAGCGGTGTGCAGGGCGAGCTCGCCGATGGCTTCGACCAGTTCGACCTGTTTGCCGCAAGCTTCCCGGCGGGCACGCTGGTTGGCGCGCCGAAGGTCCGGGCGATGGAAATCATCGAGGATATGGAACAGGTCGGTCGCGGACTGTACGCCGGCACGGCCGGGTACTTTGGCGTGACCGGCGACATGGATCAGGCGATCACGATTCGGACGCTGGTTTTCTCGGGCGATGAGTACAGTTTTCAGGCCGGGGCCGGTATCGTCGCGGATTCGGTGCCGGCGCGTGAGTACCAGGAGGCGCTCGCCAAGAGCGCCGTGCTGCGTAACGCGCTCGAAATCGCCGGGGAGGGACTTTAATGGCTGCGTCAAAGGAATTCGCGAACGTGCGGATGCTGCTGATCGACAACTATGATTCGTTTACCTACAACCTCGTGCAGGCTTTCGCCGCGCAAGGCGCCGACGTTATGGTCTATCGAAATGACGCGATCTCCATCGAAGAAGGCCTGGCGCTTGAGCCCACGCATCTCGTTATTTCGCCTGGCCCGGGACGTCCGGAAGACGCCGGTGTGTCCGTGCAGATGATAGCGGCGTTTGCGGACAAGGTGCCGGTGCTGGGCGTTTGCCTGGGTCACCAATGCCTGGTACATCACTTCGGCGGGAACATCGTGCGGGCCGAGCGACTAATGCACGGCAAAACGTCGATGACAAAACACGATGGCAGCACTATTTTCGAAGGCCTGCCGGAACCATTCGAGGTCGGCCGTTACCACTCGCTCTGTGTCGAACATGAGTCGCTTCCCGGGGAGCTTGAACTGACGGCCGAGACCGGGCGCGGTGAGATAATGGGTGTTCGCCACAAGACCTTGCCACTCGAAGGCGTACAATTTCACCCGGAGAGCGTACTGACGCCCGAGGGCGACCACCTCATGGCTAATTTCCTGCGGATGACGGCGCAGTGAGCAAAGAATTCAGCGAAATGCTTGATCGGCTGCTCGATGGTTACTCGCTGACCGAACGGCAGGCGCACGACCTGATGTTGAAACTCGCCGAAGGCGATATGGCGCCGGCGCTGGCGGGAGCGCTGCTCGCGGGCTTGCGTGCCAAGGGCGAAACGGCCGACGAAATTCGCGGTTTCGCGACGGCAATGCGCGAACTCGCCGTGCACCCGTCGATTCCGGACGGCAAGCCCACGGTCGACACGGTCGGTACCGGTGGCGACGGTTCGGGAAGCCTGAACCTGTCGACCGGCACAGGTTTACTGGCCGCGGCCAGCGGCGCGCGGGTCGTCAAGCACGGCAATCGTTCCGTTTCCAGTCGCTCGGGTAGTGCCGACATGCTCGAGTGCCTCGGCATCCCTTTGCCGCTGCATGAAAAGGAAGCTGTTGCCTGCCTGAAGGCGACTGGTTTCACGTTTCTTTTTGCGCCCGCCTATCATCCGGCAATGAAAGCCGTTGTGCCGGTTCGAGGCGCGCTTTCGGTCAGAACCGTATTCAATATGCTTGGCCCATTGACGAACCCGGCGGCACCACCTTTTCAGTTGATCGGCGCCTGGAGCGCGGCGGCTGCGAAGCTGATGGCAGAGGCACTGGCAGGAATGCCGATCGAGCGCGCTTTCGTGGTGCACGGCGCGCCAGGTTGGGACGAAGCGACGCCCGTGGGTGAGTTCATTCTCCACGATGTTCGCCCGGGGTCCGTCGAAGAAAGCGTTCGTACGCCTGAAGACTACGACCTGAAGCGCTGCGCGCCCGAAGACCTTGCCGGAGACGATGCCGCGCACAACGCCACAGAACTGCAGCGAGTATTTGCAGGCGAAGACAAAGGCGCGCATCGCGATGCCTTGTTGATGGGAACATCCCTGGTGCTCGAGGTGCAGGGAACCGCAGGTGACGCGAGAGAAGGCGTTGAGATCGCGAACGCCGCGTTGGACAATGGCGATGCGGCAGCATTGCTTGATCGCTTGCGGCAGCATTTCCAGGGCTGATGAGCGACTTCCTGCAACAAATGGCGGTATTGAGCGCCGAGCGTGCGGCGGCGGTGCCGGACATCCATGCGAGCGATCTCGACAAAGCCCTGGTGCCGCTACAAGCAGGCGCCTTCGATGTGATTGCCGAACTGAAAGACCGCTCTCCGGCCGAAGGTGCTCTTGCGCCTGCGGATAGCAAGCGTACGGAGCAGGCGCGATGCTACGCGGCGGGCGGGGCTGTCGCCATTTCCGTACTAACGGAACCAAGCTGTTTCTCGGGTGACATCGCGCACATCGATGAAATTGTTGCGGCAGTTCCGGGGACTCCTGTAATACGGAAGGACTTCCTCGTCGATCCCGTACAAATTCTGGAAGCTCGGGCAGCGGGCGCAAGTGGCGTATTACTTATTGTCGCAATGCTTTCCGACAGGAATTTGCGATCCATGCTCGATTGCGCGCGCGAGCACGGCCTGTTCGTATTGCTGGAGTCGTTCGACGAGCAGGACTTGTCGCGGACATCGGCGCTGATGAACGCGAACGACTTGTCTCAGGCGGAGCAAGGGTCGTTGCTGTTCGGGGTAAACACACGAAATTTGCGAACCCTGGGTGTCGATCCCGACCGCCTGCGAAACCTGGCGCCCGCACTGCCGAAGGGTCGATGCGTCGCCGAAAGTGGTTTGTACACGCCCGAGGATGCGGCGCGTGTGGCGGCCTGGGGCTACTCGATGGCGCTCGTCGGAACCGCGCTGATGCGCAGCAATGACCCGACAGCCCTTGTTGCCGGCATGCGGAGTGCGGGCGCGGCCGGGTTGGCAACATGAGCCTGCTTGTCAAAATCTGCGGATTGCGAAGCGAAGCAGACGTTGCGGCTGCTGTTGAGGCAGGTGCGGACGCGGTTGGATTCGTGTTCGCAGAGTCAGTACGGCGCGTGACAGCAACAGAGGCCGCAGAGGCAACGGAAAAAATGCACAACGACATTCGAAAAGTGGCGGTCATGCGACACCCGGGCAACGAGGAGTGGCAGGACGTCTTACTGGAGTTCCGACCGGATGTGTTGCAGACGGATATTGAAGACTTTGCCTTACTCGATGTACCGGACACGGTGCAGCGCTTCCCGGTAATTCGCGAAGGCAATCCTCTTCTCGACGGCGACCTGCCGGACGTTTTCCTTTATGAGGGCGTTCGCAGCGGCCAGGGGCAAACAGTCGACTGGCAAAAAGCAGCTGAAATCGCATCGCGAGGCATGATGATCCTCGCCGGTGGTCTTGGTGCCGACAACCTGGGCGAAGCAATCGCGGTTGTACGGCCTTTCGGCGTCGACGTATCGAGCGCCGTGGAATCGGCGCCGGGCGTTAAAAGCCCGGAGTTGATCCGGGAGTTTATCAATGCAGTGCGAGCTGCGGAGCAACGTCTATGAGTTCTATCCTTCAGGCCAAGGAAGCAAAGGCATTGTTGCAGGCAAGCATTGCCGGGGAGCTGCCCGACGATCGTGGCCGTTTCGGTCCGTTCGGTGGCCGCTACGTGCCCGAGACACTCGTACCCGCATTCGAGCGACTCGAGCAGGGTGTACGGGAGCATCTGCACGCTGATGCGTTTCAGGCCGAATATAAAAAGGAACTTCACGAATGGGTTGGTCGTCCGACCGCATTGTCGTATGCGCCGCGACTAAGCGAACGGTGGGGCGCCGAGGTCTGGCTAAAGCGTGAGGACCTCGCACACACGGGAGCGCACAAGATAAACAACGCCATTGGCCAGGCATTGCTTGCAAAGCGCCTGGGTGCGAAGCGCGTCATCGCGGAAACCGGGGCAGGGCAGCACGGCGTGGCGTCGGCGGCGGCCTGTGCGCGAGTCGGGCTGCCGTGTTCCGTGTACATGGGCGCTGTCGACATCGTTCGTCAGGCGCCGAACGTAGATCGCATGCGCCGGCTGGGCGCCGAAGTGATCTCGGTGGAAAGCGGCGACAAAACCCTGCGCGCCGCCATCGACGAGGCGCTTCGAGCCTGGGTAACGGACCCGGACGGCATTTACTATATTCTCGGCTCGGCCGTGGGCGCGCATCCCTATCCTTACCTCGTACGTGAACTGCAATCGGTGATCGGCCGCGAAGCGCGACAACAGATGATCGACCAGGCCGGCGGCCTTCCCGACGTGGCGTTTGCCTGTGTTGGCGGCGGTTCAAACGCGATTGGGCTTTTTTATCCATTGATAGGTGACGACATCGAGCTGATCGGTGTTGAGGCCGGTGGAACCGGCGACGGGCTGGGACAGAATGCCGCCACGCTCGCCACGGGAACGCCCGGCGTCCTGCACGGCGCTTACACAATCATTTTGCAGGATGAGGACGGACAGGTTCGTGAAACACACTCGATATCGGCGGGTCTCGACTACTCCGGGGTTGGACCAGAGCATGCGCTGCTGCAGGCAACCGGTCGTGTCAAATATCTGTCGGCGCAAGATGACGACGCCCTCGAGGCGCTCGAGGAGCTGAGCGCGGCAGAAGGCATTCTTACCGCGCTCGAGACCGCGCATGCTTTCGCGGCCGCACGCGTGTGGGCGAAACAATATCCGGGCAAGCGTATTCTGATCGGCAATTCAGGGCGAGGCGACAAGGACATGCCGACGTTGACAAAATACCCGGCGAAGGTGAGGACGCATGCAGCCTAGCGAGCGCATAACGGCGGCGATCAAGGCCGCGAACAACGAAGGCCGGCCGGGACTCATACCCTTTATTACGGCCGGCTACCCCGAGCCGAAGGATTTCATCGCCACCTTGCGCGAGGTTGCTTCGGCGGGAGACGTCGTCGAGCTCGGCATTCCTTTCTCGGATCCCATGGCCGATGGCATGACGATTCAACGCTCGAGTTTTGAAGCGCTCAAAAAAGGCATCAGCCTGAAGTGGATTTTTGACGAACTCGGCAAGGCCGGTGACGTTGGCGCGCCGCTCGTAATGATGTCGTACCTGAATCCGCTGCTCGCGTATGGCTACGAGGCATTGGCTGAGCGTGCGCTCGAAACCGGCGTGTGCGCTTTCATCGTTCCGGATCTGCCATTCGAAGAGAGCGCGGAATTGCGGGCAGCGCTTGAGGCAAACGGCCTGGGGCTGATTCAACTCGTTACGCCGGCGACGCCGGACGAACGGCTCCGGATTCTTTGCGATGCGTCACGCGGATTTGTCTATGCCGTGACGATCATGGGTATAACGGGCGGCGCAGCCACGTTGCCGCCCGAACTTGCGAACTACCTGGACAAAGTCGTATCGACATCGACGCTACCCGTCTGCGCCGGTTTCGGTATTCGTACACGATCGGATGTAGCTAACGTAGGCAAGCACGCCGCCGGCGCGATCGTAGGATCCGCCCTTGTCGAGGTGATCGAGAATGGTGGCAGCCCGGCAGAATTTCTGAACTCACTGACCTCCCGATGAAAAAGCTAACCTCAGCACCGACACTGGTGACGATTCACCACTACCGCAACATCCTGACGGCGGAAGGAATTGCCAGCGAAATTCGCAACGAGTTTTTCGGCGGCATCCTCGGAGACATGCCGTTCACGGAGACGTGGGTGCAGCTGTGGGTTGTCAACGACCTCGATTACGAACGTGCATTGCAGTTGATTGACGATTCGGCGCTGGACGAAAGTCCGTCGGAAAGCTGGCGCTGCAA
>CAYLTW010000085.1:0-3963 GCA_964386735.1 uncultured Woeseiaceae bacterium | reverse complement strand
TCCTACGGCATACCTCTTGCGAGCAAACGCGTGCCGGCAATCTCGCTACGCAAAATAGCCGGAACTTTTTCGGACTGCATCGGCCGGCTGATCAGAAAGCCCTGCGCAAGATCGCAATGGCAGCTTCGAAGGAACTCGAGTTGCGTTACGGTTTCCACGCCCTCGGCGGCGACCTCGATATCGAGACCCTGCGCCATTGCGATGGCGGCGCGCACGATCCGTTGATGACTGTCGTTGTTCTCAACATCGGCAATCAGTGACTGATCCAGTACGAAGCTGTCGATGAATCCATTGTCGAGTGACTCGAACGACACATCGCGAGTTCCAAAGTGATCGAGTGACAGCCGAACGCCCAGCTTGCGAAGGCCCTTCAGCGTCTCGAGTTGCGCCGCTCGTTGGCGAACAATTTCGCCATCGCCAATCTCAAGTTCGATGCAACCCGGATCGAGCGCAGTATTTGCGATCGTTTTCGCAACCGCGTCGACCAGTCGCGCATGCAACAATTGCTGCGCGGACAAATTGATTGCAATCGACAGGTCGGGCAACTCGAATTGATGTTGCCACGTTGCAAGTTGCCTGCACGCGGTTTCGATTACCCATTCACCCGCCGAGTGAATCAACCCGCTGCTTTCCAGTATCGGCAAGAACCGTGCAGGCGGTAACAGTCCGAAACGCGGGTGTTGCCACCGAAGCAGCGCTTCAAGACCTATCAAACGACCGCTCGAAAGATCGATACGGGGCTGGTAGTGCAACACAAATTCGCTTCGAACCAGCGCGTGGCGCAAACCGACTTCCAGCTCTTCACGCTGGGCGAGCTTGGTATTCAGGAAGTCCGAGTAGTACTGGAACCGCCCGCCGCCACGCTTCTTGGCTTCATACATGGCGATGTCCGCGGCCTTGATCAGCCGTTCCGTGTCGGTACCGGACTCCGGGCACAAGGCAATGCCAATGCTTGGCGTCGCGTACACTTCGCTATGGCCAACTTCGTATTTCTCCGACAGGACTAACAGCAATTTTTGAGCTGCTGCGGCAGCATTTTCCGTCCGGCCGAAGTCCTCGAGGCAGACAACGAATTCGTCTCCACCCCAGCGGCCGGAGAAATCGCCGATACGAAGGTTGCTCTTCAGTCGTGCGGCGACCTCGATCAACAGGGCATCACCGATGTCGTGCCCGAGCGTGTCGTTGACGGACTTGAAGCGGTCGAGATCGATAAACAGAACTGCGAGTGACATAGACCTGCGCTGACTGCGGCCGACCGCACGCGACAGGTGCTCGGCGAAAGCACTCCGATTCGGCAGACCTGTCAGGTCGTCGTACTGAGCCCGCTTTTCGAGTTCATGCGTACGACGTTTTACATCCGTAATGTCTCTGAAAGTGACAACGCCGCCGATAATCTCGCGATTGCCATCGTACAGACCCTGGCCATTGAGGCTAAGCCAGGTGTCGGGTTGATCGGGAACACGATAGATCGCTACCTGATCTGCAAACTTTTCGCCGTTGCGCGCCCGCACAAGCGGCAGGTCGGCCGCGTTGCGATAGCTGTCGCCCGATTCGTCAACGCAACAGAATGTCTGTTCCCACGTTGGATCCGGCTGAAGTCTTGGACCGAGTGCGAGTATCGTTCTCGCGGCAGGATTAATGTCAAGTATGTGCCCCTGACGATCGACCACAATAACGCCGTCGTTGATACTCTTGAGAATCGACAGGACGGTCACGTCGGTGTCCGACAGGCGCTGTTGAAGGTAATGGCGTTTTACGGCGTGATCCAGGACCGTGTCCTGACCTTCAACGCTAATGTCGTCGACACAAATATAGGCTGCAGCGCCGGCACGTACCGCGGCGATGCCGCGATGCTCATGTTGCTTTTGTGTGAGCGCGACGACCGGAAAGCCGCGAAGTGAACGAATCAGCGCTGCAAGCGTTTTGCCGGACTGCGAAATCGCCGGGCCGGCCTCCAGCATGATGACGTCGATGACCGAGGGCATCTCCGCCGGCAACTCGAGCTCGGCAGAACGCGTCAGCATCGTACAACAGGGCAGGGTTTCAAGTTCTGACAGGTATTCGGCTGCGAATTCACCGCGACCGAGATAGAGAATCGAATGCCCCGCCATAGATCGTTTCTTTTTTTAAGCCCCAGAAGGTGGCCAGCGTCAAAACTGGGCCAGCGGAATAATAACTTAAATTGCGAGTCGTTACAGGCGCTTATCGACCGAAAAGGGGCGCTAAAACGGCTGCCATATAAACCCCGGGAGCCCCACAGGCATCAAAGAAACAGGATAAAGGGAGATTTGCCGAATGGCCGCGCTTTTGACGGCAGAGACCAGCGACTATAGTCACGGAATGGTAGCTGCCACAAAACCGGCGATCAGCGAGGAAGCGCTCTGGATCAGGCGGGCACAGAAGTCCGATTCGCGCGCTTTCGAGAAGCTGTATCGCATGCACATAGATAAAGTGTACGGCCTGTGCCTGCGCATGACCGGCAATGTTGCGGAAGCTGAGGACTGTGCCCAGGACGCGTTTATCCAGGCATGGGACAAGCTGTCGAAATTCCGCGGCGACAGCGCATTCGGTACCTGGTTACACCGAATCGCGGTAAATACGGTACTGGGACGGATGCGCAAATCGAAGCGCGAGCAGGATCGTATCCAGATCGCCGCCGAGATTTCGCCGGGGCCGGCATCGATTGGTGACAGCGGAAATCTGCGTGATCTTTCCGATGCCGTGGACCGTCTCCCTGAAGGCGCAAGACATGTTTTTGTGTTGAGCGGTATTTACGGATACAGCCATGAAGAGTCGAGCAGTATGCTTGGCATAGCGGTCGGTACCAGCAAGGCACAACTGCACAGAGCGCGCAGGTTGTTGTCGCAACAGCTGACCGAACAAGGATATGAGGCATGAACATCGAGACTGAAGACAAATTGATGAGCGCGGCAGCGCAGCTGTCGACCGAGATCGCGCCGGAGCGGGATCTGTGGCCTGACGTCGAGGCCGCGATTGCGGCGCCGCAGCGCCGCTCGGGATGGACGCCGTATCTGGCGCAGGCCGCAGCGATTGTATTGCTGATAGGTGCGTCGTCGGGCGTTACTTACATGATGACGAAAGGCGGTGGCAGCGTTTCACCGGTCGTTCCGACGATGACGCTCGATTCAGAGTTCGTGTCTTTCGGTAGTGATTATGAGTTGAGCCAGGGATTCCAGGATGCACGTAGCGACCTGGCGGCTCAACTCGATCTTGAGCTGGATCGCTTGTCACCGGATGCTCGAACAGAGGTCGAACAGAACCTCGCGGTGATCCGTAGCGCGATCATCGAAATTAACTCAGCGCTTGAACAAGAGCCCGACAATGCTCTGTTGCAGAACCTGCTGATAAAAACGTATCGCGAAGAACTCGGGATGATGCGTGATGTTGGCGGACTGACCCAGAAAGTCATGTCGAGGAACGATATTTAGCGCGTCGCCAGGAGGTGACGCGAGACCGCAAGAGAGAAATAGTATGAAAAAGGTAGCACTGACATTGTTTGGGTTTTTGATGGTGTCACCGGCATTGGCCGAGAGCATCGATCAAACGCAGGACGCGGATGCGAAAGGTCAGGTCGAGATATTCAATCTCGCCGGAGAGATCGAGGTCGTCGGCTGGAATCGCAAGCAAATCCAGGTGACGGGAGAGCTGGGTAGCGACGTTGAAGAATTTGTCTTTGAGCGCAGCGGCAATTCGACGACGATCAAGGTAAAGGTGCCGGAGCGCAGCCATGGTCGCAAGCATGTGACCAGTGAGCTGTTTATCCGCGTCCCGGAGGGTAGTTCGATCGAAGTCAGTGGCGTCAGCACCGACATCACCGTCGAGGGCGTGCAGGGTGAACAAGAGCTGCAGACTGTCAGTGGCGATATCGAAACCGAAGTTTTTTCGGCTGACGTCGATGTGGAGACAGTCAGCGGCGATGTCGATGCCGGGGGTTCGAACAAG
>CAYLTW010000084.1:0-11702 GCA_964386735.1 uncultured Woeseiaceae bacterium | reverse complement strand
AAGTTCGCGATCCTCGGGCCGCCCGTCGCAATACTGGTGCTGATCGGGCTAATGGCTTCCGAGGGCAGCTACGTCGAGGGTACGCGCGTGGAGCATTTCGGGGAGAGTACGTTCGTACCGGAGGCAGTGCCACACCACTGATTTTGCTAGAGTAGCCCTATGGGAAGGGCAATTATTCTGGTTTTGGATTCGCTCGGTATCGGTGCGACTGACGATGCCGATCGTTTTGGCGATGTCGGCGCGAATACCTTCGGTCACATCGCCCAGGAGCGGGCGGGTTCAGACGCGGGCCCGCTGAAACTTCCTAATCTTGCAAAACTCGGCCTGTTTCACGCGGGCAAAGACAGCGCCGGCGAGTTTCCAGCCGGTGCGGATCCTGACGTAGAAGTCGTCGGCAGCTATGGTTTTGCGGCCGAACTTTCGAGTGGCAAAGATACGCCGAGTGGTCACTGGGAGATCGCCGGCGTCCCGGTCTTGTTCGACTGGGGTTACTTCACGGAGCGGACAGATACGTTTCCGCAGGACTTACTCGACAAGCTTGTGGAGCGCGCCGAATTACCCGGCTATCTTGGAAATTGCCACGCGTCGGGCACGACCATCATTGCAGAGCTCGGCGACGAGCACATCCGTACTTGCAAGCCCATTTTTTACACCTCGGCAGACAGCGTATTTCAGATCGCGTGTCACGAAGAGGCGTTCGGCCTCGATCGCCTTTATGAGCTCTGCGACATTGCTCGTGGGCTTGTCGATGAGTACAACATTGGCCGCATAATTGCCCGGCCATTTGTTGGCGATGGTCCCGACAACTACGTGCGCACGGGTAACCGGCGTGACCTCACGACGCCGCCACCGGCGCCGACGGTACTCGACAAGCTGGTTGAGGCAGGTGGGGATGTGATCAGCATCGGCAAGATTGCCGATATCTACGCACACCAGGGCATCACCAGGAAGGTCAAAGCAAGTGGCAACGCGGCGCTTTTCGACGCGACCCTCGAGGCGCTCGACGACACGACGGAAAACTCAATCATCTTCACGAACTTCGTCGACTTCGACATGCTCTACGGACATCGACGGGACGTTGAAGGATATGCGGCAGCGCTCGAATATTTCGATGAGCGACTGCCCGAGTTACTGGCCAAACTCAAGGACGAAGACTTGCTGATCATCACGGCCGATCACGGCTGCGACCCAACCTGGCCAGGCACCGATCACACGCGCGAGCATATTCCGGTAATTGCGCTCGGGGCAGGCCTGGTACCCGGCCCACTGGGGAAACGCGACACGTTCGCCGATATTGGGCAAAGCCTGGCAAGCTATTTCGATCTGCCGCCGATGGATTACGGTACGAGTTTTCTGTAGGCGCGCCTACAACGCGGCTTCTTTCGCCCGAACTCGAGCGTCGCGCCGACGCTCGCCTTCATTCAGCAACTTCTTGCGCAGGCGAATGCTTTGCGGCGTGATCTCAACCAGCTCATCGTCATCAATAAACTCAAGGGCGTTTTCAAGTGAAAACCGGACGGGTGGCGTGAGCTGAATATTCTCGTCGTTGCCCGCAGCCCGGATATTGTTCAGTTGCTTGGCTTTGGTTGGGTTAACCGGCAAATCGTTGCCGCGTTTGTGGATGCCGACGAGCATGCCCTCGTACACCTCGGCACCATGGCCAAGGAACAGCTTGCCGCGCTCCTGCAGATTGAATAATGCGTAGGCCAGCGCCTTGCCGGCGATATTTGAAACCATTACGCCGTTGTTGCGCTGACCGATGTCGCCGCCGACTTTCGGTGCGTATTTTTCGAAGACGTGATAGAGCAGGCCGGTGCCGGACGTTACCGTCAGGTATTCGGTGCGAAAGCCGATAAGGCCGCGAGCAGGAATGCGGTACTCGAGTCGAACGCGCCCGCGGCCATCGGGCGTCATGTTCAGCAACTCACCTTTACGCTCGGCGAGGCGGGTCATGACGCCGCCCTGAAATTCTTCCGCGAAATCGACCGTCACGAGTTCCCAGGGCTCATGCATTTCGCCGTCGACGTCATGTTCAATGACGGTCGGGCGCGATACGGCCAGCTCGAATCCCTCGCGGCGCATCGTCTCGATCAAAACCGACAAATGCAGCTCACCGCGACCGGATACCCTGAACTTGTCCGGGTCGCCTGTTTCCTCGACCCGCAGAGCAACATTGTGCTTGAGCTCCTGATCGAGTCGCCCCTGGATCTGGCGGCTCGTCAGAAACCTTCCCTCGCGGCCGGCGAACGGCGACTTGTTGACCTGAAACGTCATGCTGATCGTCGGCTCGTCGACCTGCAACGGCGGCAGACCTTCCGGCGCATCGCGAGCGCACAGCGTGTCGGAGATCTGCAGGTCGTCGATGCCGCTGAATACGACAACGTCGCCTGCGCCGGCTTTTTCCACCGGTACGCGCTCGAGTCCATTGAAACCATAGAGGTGCATGAGCCTGGCGTTTCGGACGCTGCCATCGCGGCGCACGAGGCTGATGCCCTTGTTCGCCTGTGCCACGCCGCGGTTGATGCGGCCGATACCGAGTACGCCAACATAGGAGTTGTAATCGAGGCTGGAGACCTGCAACTGCAGCGGGCCGTCCTGATCTACGTCGGGTTGCGGCACGCTGCTGACGATCGTATCGAGCAGGGGAGTGACGTCGCCGCTTCTGACATCAGGCTCCGTGCCCGCGTAACCGTGCAGGGCGGAGGCGTAAATGACCGGAAAGTCGAGTTGCTCATCGCTCGCGCCAAGCCGGTCGAATAGCTCAAAGGTCTGGTCCAACACCCAGTCCGGGCGGGCGCCGTCGCGGTCGATCTTGTTGATGACGACAATCGGCGTGAAGCCGTAAGAAAAGGCTTTTTGTGTGACAAAACGTGTCTGCGGCATTGGTCCATCGACCGCGTCAACGAGCAGCAGTACGCCGTCAACCATTGACAGGATGCGCTCGACCTCGCCGCCGAAGTCCGCGTGTCCGGGCGTGTCGACAATGTTGATGTGCCAGTCGTGCCAACGGATAGACGTGTTCTTGGACAGGATCGTGATGCCGCGCTCACGCTCGAGATCGTTCGAGTCCATGACGCGATCTGGGACGTCCGCACGCGCGCCCAGCGTGCCGGTTTGCCGCAGCAACTGGTCCACAAGGGTGGTCTTGCCGTGGTCAACGTGCGCAATGATTGCGATATTTCGAATTTTGTCTTTGGGAAACACGGGAGGTCCGCCGCGAAAAGTCGCGCATTATATCGATTAGTCGGCCGAATACACGATTTTTCCGCCGACGATCGTCATGAGTACCTGAACCCCGGCAATGGACTCCGGCGGGATCGCCGTCAGATCGTGGTCCAGCAGCACGAGGTCAGCGAGCATACCCTCCTTTATGGTGCCTTTGATATTCTCTTCGAACGAGGCGTAGGCGGCTTCCGAAGTATAGGCCCGCAGCGCGTCTTCGACCGTAATTCGTTGTTCCGGTACCCAGCCGCCCGGATTCGCGCCATCAATCGTGCGGCGCGTGACAGCCGCGTAGATGCCCTCAATGGGCGTTGCCGGCGCGACGTACCAGTCGCTGCCGAATGACAGGTGCGCTCCGGCCTCGATCAGCGAACGAAACGCATAGGTCGTCTTGCTGCGCTCGGAGCCGATTATCCGCTCAGCCCAGCGACCATCGTCGATCGCATGATAGGGCTGCATGCTGGCAATAATGTCCTGGATCGCGAAGCGTTCGATATCGTCCGGGTGGATATGTTGTGCATGTTCAATGCGAAAGCGCCGGTCACGCGGGCCGTTTGCCTCGGCGACGTCGAGGTAGATATCCAGCAGATCCCGGATTGCGCTGTCACCGATTGCATGAACATTAACCTGCAGCCCGGCCTTGTCGGCGCCGGAAATCCAGGCTCGCATATCTTCGAGTTCGTTGATCAGAAAACCACGTTCTCCGGGTGCGTCCGTGAACGGCTCGAGAAAAGCCGCCGTATGAGAACCCAGCGAGCCGTCCATGAAGCCCTTGAGCGCCCCGATTCGCAGCCATGCATCGCCACTGCCGTTCGCGCTCAGTTCATCGTGAAGCCGCCGCCAGTCCGGCAGCGGGACGACCGAGTAAATGCGTGTTATCAGATCACCGCGTGCCTGAGCCCGCCGGTATGCCGCCAGGCTCTTCCAGCCTGCCATGTCATGCACGCTCGTGACACCGTTGCTCGCGACGTAATTCATGGCGGCCATGACCTGGCGGTCGAGCAATGCGTCACTGGCCGGCGGGACCGCTGCGCTAACGGGCGACATCGCATTGTCCTTGAGAACCCCCGCGGGGCGACCATCGTCATAACGAAGAATTTCGCCGCCGGCAATATCGGGTGTATCGGCATCGACGCCACCCGCCTTGAGTGCGAGCGAGTTCGCCAGCGCCATATGGCCGTCAAGCCGGTGAACCCAGACCGGGTTGTCGGGTGTGGCCGCGTCGATCCAGTCACGGCGCGGCAGCTCGCCGCCCCAGTTCTGGTGGTCCCAGGTGCCGCCGAGAATCCATTCGCCCGGCTCGACAGTTTTGGCAAATGCTGCGATTCGGCGCGTGAACTCCTGTGGTGACGCCGCATCGCGAAGTTGCACCGATGCCAGGGCGGCGCCGCCGTCAATAAAGTGCACATGCGTGTCGATAAATCCGGGAACGAGCAGCCTTCCGGGTGCGTCAATGACTTGAGTGCTTTGTGGGCTCGTGAGTTTGCCGATATCGGCCGCCGAACCAACGGCGAGTATCCGGTTGTCCCGTATGGCAACAGCTTCAGCCCAAGGCCTGGTCGGATCGCCGGTCCAGACACGGGTATTACTAATAACCATTGTTGCGAATTCGGTTGGCGCCGGGCGTTCGCAGGCGATCAGCGTCAGCAAGGCCACTGTTATCGACAGGCGGGCTATGCACCTAAATTCCATGGCCACTAATCCCGCCAGCTATCCGGTACCCGAATCGAAACGACCGTCGCCTCGGCTGTAACATTGCCGCCTGACGTCATCGTGCACTCGATGACAGTTTTTTTTCCGGCCGATTCGGCGACGGTTGCGCGTATCTCAACCGGCCTGTCAATCGGTGTCGGCTTGAGGTAACGCACGTTGATATTCCCGGTTACGCACCAGATCGCATCGCCTTCGCCGACGCCGCGGCCTTCTCGTTCGTACTGATGTGCCATCGCGGTACAGTTGCCGTGACAGTCGAACAGGCTGGCTATCGTGCCGCCGTACAGGAATTGTGTCGGTCCGGCACATTGCTCCGGCCTCGGCATGTAGGTGCAGACGGATTCCTCGCCATCCCAGTAGCTCTTGATCTGCAGGCCGTCGGGATTTTCAGGCCCGCAGCCGTAGCAATGATTGCCGGGCATCAGGTCCTGTATCGCGGTCATTCGGCGTCGGGCCTCGCGCTCTGCACCGCGCGTGCAATTTTCAATGCCAGCCAGGCGGAAGCGACGATGCCGGCAATAGCGGAAACCGAAAACCACGCTGGATGCTGATACATGATCAGCTCACTCGAGGTAGCGGCGAGCATCAGGACCCCGATAATCAGCGTATAGGCGAGCCGTCGCGTGCGGCCGATCAGGCAGGCGACGAAAACACCGTCGAAGGTGGCGACCAGGTAGCTGGCGAGCACCAGCAGGAGGGCACCAAAGGGCGCCGCCGCAAGGAGTGCGTTGTGCGCATCGGTGTCTGTCAGGTCGAAGCCGGTCGGCGGCGGATAGACCATGTGGCTGATCCACTGCAGGAGTATCACGGTAAGAATCGCGACGGCAATTCCGGCGAGCAGGCCCAAAGCATTACGCAGCATGACTATTCACCATTTCGCCCATTGAGCGCCTGCTGGATTCTTGCCGCGAATGCCGTGGCCTCTGCAGTGACCCGTTCGGTATCGATGGTCAACATTTCGCCCTCGAGCATGAGTACCTGGCCATCCACTATGACAGAGGCGACGTCTTGCTCATCGGTAACATAGACAAGGTGTGATACGACATTGTAGGTTGGAACATGATGGACGTCATCAAACGCGACCTGGATCAGGTCAGCGCGTTTGCCGATCTCAAGCGAGCCGATGCTGTCGCCCAGGCCCACGGCTGTCGCGCCGCCCGTGGTCGCCATCGACAGCACTGTGTCGGCTGGCAGCACCTCCGGATCCATGCGGTCGACTTTCTGCAGGAATGCCGCGAGACGCATTTCCTCCCACATGTCGAGGTCGTTGTTACTGGCCGCGCCGTCAGTGCCGAGCCCGACACGCACGCCGGCCGCGAGCATCTCGGCAACCGGGGAGATGCCCGATGCAATTTTCATGTTGGATGTCGGGTTGTGAATCACGCCGACTTTTCTCGCGACAAGGATCGGGATCTCGGATTGCGTCGGCCAGACGACGTGGGCAGCGATTGTCGGACCCTCGAAAAAGCCAATCGACTCGTACATCTGGATACTCGTCATGCCAAAGGTGTCTTTGGAGTACTGCAGTTCGAACGGTGATTCCGACATATGAATACTGATGGGCACGCCCAGTTCGATCGCCGCCGCGCGTGTCGCGGCCAGTTGTTCCGCGTTCAGCGTGTAGTTGGCATGGGGTCCGAACATGGGGGTTATGCGTGAATTGCGCCCTTTCCACCGCTCGATGAAGCCGGCGCCCTTGGCAATCGAATCGGATGCGCCTTCAGCATCCGGGCTGCGCTGATCGATGACGGTAGCAGCAATCATTGCACGCATGCCGCAGCGTTCAACAGTCTCGGCGATCGTGTCCGGGAAGTAATACATGTCGACGAATGTCGTCGTGCCGCCGCGAATCATTTCCCAGCAGGCAAGTTCAGTGCCGATGCGCACGAACTCGGAGTCGACGAATTCGACCTCTGCCGGAAAGATGTAGTTGTTGAGCCAGTCCATCAACGCCAGGTCATCGGCAACGCCGCGCAACAGGGTCATCGCTGCGTGGCCATGACCGTTGACGAGGCCCGGCATTACGACGCGCTTGTCGCCGGCCAGCGTTTGCCGTGCCGTGTACCGGCCTTGAATATCCACTCTCGGGCCGATGGCGACTATGACACCACCGTCGACTGCAACTGCGCCATTCACGATCATAGTTCGGTCGCTGTCCATCGTGACGATGTGGTCGCCAAGCACGATGAGGTCGATCGCATTGTCGGTTCCGGCCGAATCTGGCGCGCCCGCATCTCGTGGGCTACAACCGAGTATGACAATTGCCGCGGCAAAACAGGCAATACGCTGAATCCGGATTTTCATCGAGCCATTTTCGCACAAAAAAAGGGGCAGCAAAGCCGCCCCTTTTCTGCCAGTCCTTCGTGCCGCGATCAGAAGCGGAATCTTACACCGAGCTGAATGCGATATACCGACGGAACGCGCGCAATGGCCGGCCGGTTTACGACGCTTTCAGGCGTGCCGTTATACGAAGCATTCGGCGTGTAGACATATTGGTTATTGACGATGTCAACCGTTGCCGGCGCAACATTGGACGGTGCCGTGTAGCTGTCGATGCGCCCCCAATCGTCATTCAGCAGGTTGCCGAAATTTTCGATGTTGAGAAACACATCAAACTTTGTGTTTCCAAATCCATTTACTTCCTGTTGCAGGAGCAGACTTGTGATGTTGACCCAGCTCGTCTCGCAGGCATTGCGCGTGGTGATTGCGCCGCGAGACCCATTCAGACACCCTTCGCTCGAGATAAATGTGTCGAGGTCGTCAAGGAATGCCTGGTCGCCGGTGACCAGCGGATCGCTTGTGCCGGTCGGTACGTAGAACAACATCGGTCCCGGGTTGTCGCCTTCACTGCCGAAGTCGGCCAGGAACGTGCCGCCGAAGGACGCGTTGGCGCTACCGAAAACGTAGCTGTAGTGACGGCCGGAACGACCGGCGTAAACGAGTCCGACGGACGTCGTGTTATCGCCAAACAGTTCCTTCTGCCAGCGCACATTGACGACGACGCGGTTCTCGACCTCGAACTTGGACGGCGCAACCTGGCCGTTGTTGAGGTCGGTCTGTGCGTCAAACGCGTAGGTCTCGAAACCGACAAAGCGGTTGTAGGAGCGCAGTTCGTCGACGTTCTGGTTCGTATAACCAATGTTGACGTCGAAAAGGCCGAAATTCGTATCGAAAGACTTGTCCAGGCTCAACGTGAATACCGTGCTCTTGCCCTGGCTGGTATTCGTGACGATGTAGTCGCCACCAGCCGGGAAGTCGTAGATCGGACGGCCGTCCGGTGCTGTGCCGACCTGCACACGCCTGCCCTCATAGATATTGTAGCCATCGTTGACGTCCGTGAACACGACGTCGGCGCTGACAAACCAGTCGTCACCAAACACGTACTCGGCGCCCAAACTGTACTTCCAGGTGCTCAGGACTTCGAAGTCAGGTGCTATAGCATCAACATCGCCATCCGGATTGAACCCGATGTACTGCTGGAGCTCCTGGAACGCCGCGTTCGGGTCCGGCAATGCCGCAACCGCGTTGTCGATCGAGTCGCTAACCGGCGGTCCGAAGAACGGCGCGAGGAAGCTCGCGAAGGTCCTTGTCACGCCATTGCCCGAGTAGCTGTTGGACAGGATGATCAGCGGTACGCCACCTCCGAACAGGCCCGCGCCACCCCGCAGCGTCAGGCGATCGGTTGCCGCCCAGTTGAAGCCGAAGCGCGGCAAAACCAGGTCCTTGCCGTCCAGGTTCGTCGTATTCGAGAATCCATTCCGGGCAAGGAAGGCCGGGTTTTCCGGGATTGCGTCGCCGTTATCGTATTTGTCGTAACGCACACCGAACTTCAGTGTCAATGCATCAGTTACCGTCCACTCGTCCTGCAGGTACAGGCTGTTCACGGCAAGGCTGAAGTTTGCCTCGGCGTCGGCTGCGACGCCCGTATTCGAGTTGCCGTACAGCACAAAGCCAACATTGCGAGCTTCCAGATCATCAATGGAAAAGAACACGTAATTACCTTTCGAGAACGGCAGGAACAGGTTGCGTACCGTGTATTTTTCCTGCTCGAATCCGGCCGTAATCAGGTGGTTGCCGAGATCATAGTCCGCTTTCAGCTTGAACAGGCGAGACTTGTTATCGAGTTCGTTCGTATGCCGGAAGCGGTCCCCGCCCGCCGCGATACGGGTCGGACCGAATGGCTGGAAGGCGATTGAGAAGTCCGGCGTCGTTGTGCTGACGCTGATCTGTCGGTTCTCGACATCCTTGGAGCCGATCTTGAGTTCCGTCGACAGGCGATCGGTCCAGTTCGAAAACAACTGGGCAGAAAATGCAGTGAGCTTTTCGTTGATGTTGTAGCGATTGGATTGCAGTACAGCAACTTCAGGGAAATCGTCGAACAATACATCGCCATCCGCGCTTTGGTAAGTCGCAACTGCGCGGTGGTCGTCATTGATGTTCCAGTCGAGCTTCAAGAGGATCTTCTCATCCTCGTCCTTGTCGCTGGCCGCAAAAGCGCCTGGGTCAAAACCGTACTCGGTCTGCATGATCGAGCGCACGCGGTCCACGTCGGCCTGTGTCACGCCGGCGATATTGTCAATCGTCTGCGTGTTTGACGGAACAGTCGTCTCAAATTTCTCGTAATTGGCAAAGAAGAACAATTTGTCTTTCACGATCGGGCCGCCGAGCGTGAAGCCGTAGATATCTTCCTTGAAGTCGCCGATGCCAAGGTCGACGCCTTTCGACTTGTTACCGGTCATGCTGTCGTCGGTTTTGTTGTAGAAAGCACTGCCGTGAAATTCGTTGGTGCCCGACTTGGTAACAATGTTGATGTTGCCGCCGATGAAGTTGCCGTAGGTCACGTCGTAAGGGGCGATGTTGACGTTGATGGCTTCAATCGCGTCGATTGAAATCGGTGTGCGCTGCGTCGCCGAGGCGTTTTTCGACAGACCGAAGTTGTCGTTTTGGGCTACGCCATCGATGGTTATGCTGTTAAAGCGGAAGTTCTGACCTGCCATTGATATGGCAGGACCACGGGCAACGCTGTTATCGACCAGGATCTTGGGTTCGGTTGCGAGGACGCTGACAAAATCGCGGGCAATCGATGGTGTTGCATCAATTTCAGCGCGCCCAAAATTTCGCCCAACACCCGTTCGGAGTTCCTGGATCATCTGGGTCGCGACCACGGTGATTTCTTCGATTGCTTCGGTGCGGACTCGCAGGTCGATGACCTCTGTTTCATCAAGCTTGAGGAAGATGTCGTCGACGCCGTCGGTCGTATAGCCTGAATTGTTCGCGACGTTAATCGTGTAGGGACCACCGACCGCAAGGCCCCGCGCTGTGACAACACCTGAGCCGGTGGTCGTTGCTATTTGCGTGCGACCCGTGGGTACATGCGTGATCGCTACCGGAACTCCACCCACTGCCGTGCCACCTGCGTCTGTAACAATGACCCGGATCGACGATGATGTGCCTTGAGCGTGGACTGGCGATACCGCGAACAGCAACGTTGCGGCCGCAGCCGTCAGTACTGCAACAAGAGAATTGAAAGCTCTGATTCTTCTCATGACTAATCTCCCCCGATCAGTTCTTGTTTTTTCAATAGCCGAAGTATAGCCCACGATGCGGATTCCGACACCAATTACAGCGCTTTTTGCGACATTAAATTGGCTGCAGCGTATAGTGATCGCGAGATATGACCACCACGCAATTACAAAGCTTTATTGCACCGCAGGATGGCCACTTGTCGCAGGACATGATCGACGCGTTTGAGCGCGATGGTGTGATCATTCTGAGCCATTTCGTTCCGCCGGCCGAATGCCGGCGCTTGCGAGAAAGGACACTGGAGCTGGTCGATGCATTCGACGCTGATTCAGTTCGCAGCATATTTTCCGTCACGAAGCAGACGCAACTTAACGACGACTACTTCAATGGCTCCGGGGACAAGATTCGCTTTTTTTTCGAAGATGGCGCATTCGACGACGCCGGCGTACTGCGCCAGGCCAAGGAGCATAGTCTCAACAAAATGGGGCATGCGATGCATGACCTGGATCCGGTATTCGACGAATTCTCGCGAACGCCCGAGCTTGCTGCCCTTGTTGGCAGCCTGGATATTGTCGATCCCGGCATTCTCCAGTCCATGTATATATTCAAGCCACCGAAAATCGGCGGTGAAGTGACTTGCCATCAGGACTCGACGTTCCTGTACACCGAACCGGATTCCTGTGTCGGTTTCTGGTTTGCGCTCGAGGATGCCACGCTCGAGAATGGCTGCATGCACTTCATACCCGGTGCGCACACGATGCCGCTCAAACAACGTAACCGGCGCCAGGAAGACGGCACTTTCGTTATCGAAATACTGGATGACACGCCATGGTCCGAGGAGAAAATAATTGCCGCCGAAGCACCCGTGGGCACACTGGCGATATTCAAAGGCCGCACCCCGCACATGAGCGGCCCGAATCTCTCCAGCGAATCACGACACGCCTATACACTGCATGTGATCGACAAACAGTGTCATTATCCAGCTGATAACTGGTTGCAACGCAGCCCCGACTTGCCGCTCAGGGGCTTTGAGAGAATCTAATGCTTTTTACTGATGTCATTCGCGCCAAGCGCGACGGCTTCGAGCTGTCCGACGAACAAATCCAGTTTTTCGTCGATGGTTTAGCCGACAGCAGCATTCCCGCGGAGCAGGTGTCGGCACTGGCCATGGCGGTCTGTCTTAAATCGATGAGTGGCGATGAGGCCACAAAACTGACGCTGGCGATGGCGTCATCGGGCACCGT
>CAYLTW010000083.1:0-11860 GCA_964386735.1 uncultured Woeseiaceae bacterium | reverse complement strand
TCCTGCTTTTCCTGGTACTTGTCGTCGTGAAGCATCGCGTTCGTGCGCCATGGGAGCCGCGGCACTGACGCGCGCCGTTGGTTTCACAATGATGGTCACTTCTTGTCGCTTGCACAGACTGCTCGCGATACTGATTCCCGGTCTGCTTGCGCACGCTGCCATTGCCCAGACCTTTCCGGCCGCGGAAGAACCACCAGCACCGCCGTTGCCCGAGGCCAGCTACGCCGCAGCCGCTCGATCGGGCGCCACTGTCTATCGCATACTGCCGCAGGAATCCGTCATTTTGGTTCGCGTCGGTCGCGCCGGCTTTCTGAAAAGGCTCGGCCACGATCATGTCGTGGCCAGCGAGGATGTGCAGGGTCTCGTCGCGTTTGGTGACGACCCGTCAGTAGCGCGGGCGGATCTCGCTGTGCCGCTCGGAAAACTAATTGTTGACAAGCCTGAGTATCGCGAACGCCTCGGGTACGATACCCAACCATCCGCCGCCAACGTGGCGGGCACTTACACCAACATGCTTAACGTGCTAGAGCAGGGGCTGTATCCGTGGGTCGAAGTGAATGCCCGGATAGCGTCGCCCGATGCCGTGCGGCCGATGCTAAATGTCGCAATCACACTGCACGGCACGACTTTCGAGTACCGGCTAGCGGTCGATCTTGAGATCGATGACAAGCGTCTCGTCGTCAGCGGATGCGCAACGATCAGGCACAGCGACTTCGGCCTGAAACCTTTTGCCGCTGCGGCAGGTCTGCTGCGAGTCGCCGACGAAATCGAGATCGAATTCCGCCTGGTTGGGGACGCCGAGGTCGGACCCTGAGACTGTGCGGCGCTTAGTGTGTGTGCTCGCCGTGCTCGGTTTCTCCATCGGCGTCGCGCATGTCATTTGATGCCGCGTTCTTAAGGAAGTTGACGACATCCCAGGTACTTTCGTCGCTGAGTACGCTTTTCCATGAAATCATTGCGCCTTTGCCGGTCTGGATTTTCCAGAACAGGTCGCCGTCCGGGTGCATGGGAGCCATCATCGCGAGATCGGCCGGCTTCGGATCCAGCGCCATCCCGGCGGGCCCGTTTCCGCTGCGGTCTTCGCCATGACAGGAAACGCAATACGTCTCATAACTTTCACGTCCTTTGGCGATCGACGCCTCACTTGCCGCGATCGGGTTGGCCCGGTTCGCTGCAGCTTCCGGTGCGTTCCACGAGTGGGCAGCCTGCGCGCCGTCGCCGTGATGGCCCGGTGCGGCATTTTCACCGCCGTCGTGGTGCCCCGGCGCCGCTTGTTCGCCGTCGTCATGGTGGCCCGGCGCCGCTTGTTCGCCGTCGTCGTGGTGGCCCGGCGCCGCTTGTTCGCCGTCGTCATGGTGCCCGGGCGCGCCATGTTCCGGCGCACCCTCGTCATGGGCATCCTCGGCAGCGACCGTGGGCTCTTGTGCCTCTTCATCACCTGAATTTCCTAAACAGGCCTGTACCGCGAAGAGACTGGCGACGAAGAAAAAAATTGTGGTAAATTTTTTCATGATAATTCCTCGATTAATTGTTTTAGATGTTGATGCCGTCTTTTTTCAGTTCTTCGGGTGTGGCCGTTTCTGCCACTGTTCCTGGCGGGTTCGAATACCAGCCGGGATCGCTGAAATCCTCGAGTTGATCGCGAACCTTCAGGACCGTGAACATTCCACCCATCGTCCCCCTGCCGAACTGCAGATCGACGCCGCGCATGGGAATACTGTTTTCCGGCACAGGCATGTTCATGTATGCCATATCGTGCATACCCCCCTGTCCCATCGTCATATAGGCCGGCAGCAATGAGTTCACCTTTTGATTGAGACCTGACGGATCCATGCCGATCATGTTCGGAAGGCCATGGCCCATCTGGTTCATGATGTGGTGCGTCATGTGGCAATGCATGATCCAGTCACCCGGCGCGTCGGCAATTAACTCCATATCCCGTGTCTGCCCCACCGCGACGAGAACGCTCGTTTCCGGCCATTGTGCGGAAGCGGGAATCCCTTCCCCGTCGGTCGCAGTAATTTTGAATCGATAACCATGAAGATGAATCGGGTGGTGGTCCATCTGGCTCAAATTGCCGATGCGGATTCTAACCCGGTTCCCGGTCTTCGCGACCAGCGGCTCTGTGCCCGGAAAAGCGCGCCCGTTAAACGTCAGCACATTGAAATCGGTCATTTCATTGGGGTTCGGACGGGAGGTGCCCGGATCAACCCGATATTCGTTGGATATAAGTACGAAGTCCCGGTCCACCTGATCGTCCGGGCCGGGGTCGCGTGGATGGATGACGATCATCCCCGTCAGTCCCATACCTTCCTGCGTCATGGTGTCGTAGTGGGAGTGATACATGAAGGTTCCGTGCTGACGTAATGTCCACTCATACTTGAAGGTTTCACCCGGCGGAATAGGCCGCTGGGTAACACCGGCAACACCATCCATGCCGTTCGGAAGGTACAGACCGTGCCAGTGCACGCTTGTGGGGACCTTGAGCCTGTTGCTAACGTAGATACGAATGCGCTCACCCTCAACGGCCTCGATCACGGTACTGTTGACTCGTCCGTTGTACCCCCAACAAGTGGCCGTCAGGCCTGCGGCGAATTCATGTTCTACTTCTTCGGCGATGAGATGAAAAACTTTCACCCCGTTGGATATCTCGAAGGGGAGGGCCGCACCGTTGGGTACGGTTACTGGCCGGTAATCCCGCCCCGGCAATCCCGGGCGTTTCGGCTTGATATTCGGTGATCCGCCACTGTAGGTTTTTTCCCATTGTTTCATCTTCGTTGGCGTTTCCGCAGCGGCTGCGCCTGTGGCAACAACACCGGCTGCAGCGACAATCGTACTTCCGGCAATAAAATCTCTTCGTTTCATGATCAATGGATTCCGCTGTTCTGGTTCATCATAGAGGGAGTGGGAGACATGTCTGGCGCCATCTCTGCCGCAGATATCGAACCGGCCAAAAGCAGATTCAACCGGGTATCGGCTTGCCAATAGTCCTTCAGTTTCAGTACGTATTGAATACCGGTATCGATTTGCTGCTGCTTCGCGACCAGTAGTTCGAAGACACCGATCTGCATGGCGTTGTATTGCAACTGCTCACCATGAACAATGCGCTCGCGAAGCGGCAGCAATGTTCTTTCATAGAATTCAACCTGCTCCCGGTTGTACTGCAATTCCCGCCAAACCTGGCGCGTGACCGAGCGCACTCGAATTGCCGTAGACCGATAATCCGCCAATGCTTGTTCGATCTGGTTGCTGACTCGCGCTCTGCGCGCTTGTCCCATGTCAAATATCGGAATTTGCAGGCCGATTGTTGGGCCGTCGACTATCTCACCCGTAACCTCCTCACGTTCCCACGAATAGCCAACGTCCAGAGTAGGAAGGAAGGACTCGATATTTTCAATGCCAGCCTTTTTTCCAAGAGACTCCAGGGTCCTGCGCGTCATCGCGAGTTCAAGACTGGAGCCGATCGCTTCGCTCTCCAGGTGGCTCGGGTCGATGCTTTCCGTTGGTAGCTGCGGTAGCCTGGGATTCAATCGCCAGGTTGTCGCGGTCCCCCACAAGCCCAACAGCCGGTTCAGGCGCTCCCGGTCCTGGATCAAGGCGAGTTCTGCGTTGAAAAGCTGCAGTCGCGCCGACTCGTTCAATGCCTGCTCGCGATCAAGCTCCAGTGCGTTGATATTTCCGGCGGCCCTTAGGCGCCTCGCAGTATCCAGACTGGCATCCGTTGCAGTGACGACCTGCTGCATCATCTCGACAAGTTGCGAGTCAGATTGAGCCGCAAGAAATACCTGCCTGACCTGGCCCGACAGGTCGATAACCCGCACAGTGATGTCAGCCCGAACTCGGGCATATTCCTGCTCTGCCATCGACTTGCGCAATGGCATCGTCAAAAGTCGCAGAAAGTCGAACGACAGGTCAAACTCAACGTTTGCTGAACCGCCTTCCCGTGGGGATCGCGATGTTGCCTGTAGCATCGGGTTATGCAACAAGCCGGCCTGAACATAGTCCGCCTGGGCAATGCCGATTTCGCTAAATCCGGCCTGAAGGCCGGGATTGTTCAGCAACGCGACCTGAACGGCAGTGTCGATGGTCAGGGCACTGCCAAGTAGCGTGCGAACTTTTGCACGAATTGCGGCATCTTCGCTGCCGCCGCGCTTCCAGTGAATGTCCTTGCCGATACGCTCGGCTACGGCCGTCCGGGTCTCGTCAAAACCAGGTTGTGGATCGATACTGGCACAGCCGCTCATCAGCAGCGCCACAATTACGAATCCTGTTAATCGGGATTGGCTCTGGATCATCGGGTGTCCTTTCATTTTTTCATACGGTGTTGAGAGTGATCCATAGCTGGCATCTCCGGCGCCGAAATAGCATCGGAATTCAGCGTGTTGACTGCTGTTGTCAAGCCCGGTGCTTCAAGAGCAGCAGGGTCCGCGGGATGATGCGATCCGGACGGGACGGGCGAACCGGTACTGCTGCAGCCGCCCGCTATCATCGCCACGGTTAGCAGGTACCACGGAGAAAGGTAAGGTCGATCTTTCATGGGAGTTCTCTCGAAAACATAGTGCGGTGATTGCGTCGCGCAGGGGTTGCCCCGCGCAACGGCCAATTATCTGCAATCAGGAGAGGAAAATTGGTGGTCGGTACAAAGCTTGTACGGGGGGAACAGAGTGGTTCTGTGGTTCGATCGGTTCCGGAAATACAGGAGTAAAGTCGATCAAACGAATACCGGGAGAAATAAGAATCGCTATCAGGCTGATGCAACAATTGCAGCCGCTGTTACAGTTTTCATGCTGACCGTTGCAGCAGTCATTCATTGCTGAATCGCTGTGGCGCGTGGCGTGAATCTTGGCTACCTGATCGCAAGTTTCCCCCGCGATCTGGCTATCCGCGCCCAGTCCGTTGCCCACGCCCATCGTCATCGGCATATTTGTTGCGCTTGCGAACTGGCTGCACAGCAGACCAAGCAGCACAAGAAAAGTAACAAACCTGGGTGCCTTGAGATTCATACAGTCGGCAGGCTATCACAGAAGGGTGGCCTGAACCACGAGAAACAATGAACCTGCAATGTCAGGGCGCGCCGGTAGACGGTCCACACTCTCGGCCACGATCTAACTATTACGTCTTGCCAGGGCAATTGCGCCGAGGACGCCGGCCCGGTTTTCAAGTCCGGGCATGACCAGGTAGTCGTCAATTGCCGATCGATTTCCCAACGACGCCCGATAGCCGCCTATTTTCTTTAGCAATTTCTCGCGAGTCGATTGCAACAGTCGTTCATTCATAACGCCGCCGCCGACAATGATTTTTTGCGGCTGCAATACGAATGTCATGTTGGAAAAAAACGTTGCCAAATAGTCGGCTTCAAGTTCGTTCGCCGGATGATCGTCCGGTAGATCACAGAGTTTTGTATTCCAGCGTTTCATTATTGCTTCGCCGGACGCCAGGCCTTCAACGCATCCCTGGTGAAAAGGGCAGATGCCGGCAAACGAGTCCGGCTCGTTCGGGCTGAGCGGCAAATACATATGTCCCATCTCGGGATGATGTTCTCCGTGTAACAATTTGCCGTCGACAAGGGCGCCGACACCTACGCCGGTGCCAACCGTCACATAGAGGAAATGTGCCAACCCCTGACCGGAACCCCAGACCCACTCGCCGAACGCCGCAGCGTTGACGTCTGTCTCCACGACTGTTGGTAGTTCCAGCGCAGTGCGAAATTCGGCAAGCATGTCAACGTTTTGCCAACCGGGTTTCGGCGTTGTCGTGATTTGACCGAATCTCGGGGACCCGGGGTCAAGATCCAGCGGTCCGAAGGAACCAATCCCAAGACCCGCCAATCGGCGCCTGGACTGATCAAACGACCGAAAGAAGTCCGCGGCCGCCCTTATTGTCGACGCGGGATCGCTGGTCGGAATTTCGATCAGCGATTCAATGTCTTCAGGGTTCCTGCCGACGGCGCAAACAAACTTGGTTCCACCTGCCTCGACGCCGGCGAACACCTGATCCTGAGAGTTTTTCGGTAACACGGCGGAAGTGGAATGCGGGAGCCCTGAGGTTCCCGCTATTCCTGTCTTTTCGCGATTGTCAGATTAATCGAACGAGAAGCGGAAGCCAATAACTGAAGACGTTCCGCTGAGCGGCCGACCGCGAACGATAGAACCAGGAGTTGCCGAGCCATCTTCCGTCTCCGTGACAACAAACTCGTCGGTGACATTGTTGATGTTGATGTTGACCGACAGCGCATCGGTGAGATCGTAACTGCCGAACAGATGGATCAGATTGTATCCATCTTGCTTGAGGTCGTTGTTGTCTTGCGTGAAGTATTCGGTAGATCCCTGGATCGTTGCGCCAACAATGAAGCGGTCCCCCACATACTTGGGGATAATGGTCCAGATCACATCGGCTTGTCGACGAGGCGTATTGCCTACAATAGCGGCGTTATCCTGATCTTTTGATATTTCCGCATCGGTCCACGTCAGGTTTCCGTTCACGACAAATCCCTGGGCCAGCGTAAGGCTACCTTCGAGTTCAATACCGGTTGCCTGATACTCGCGAATGAATGTCAGGCCGGAGGTAATCTCGGCTTGCGTGTCTTCGGTCGTGGTATCGAACAGGGTCGCATAGATGTCGAAGTTTTCCGCCTGCCATTTGTAGCCAACTTCAAGCTGTTTGACATTGTCGAAGCCGCTGGTTGTTGACGAGAGCGCACCGTTGCCCTGCAGCGTGCCACCGATCTGCAATAATCGATCTGCAAGCGCACGATTTCCTTCGCTGTAGCGGGCGAACACGGTCATTGAGTCAGTCAGCAGAAAGGAGCCACCGAGCGAGAAGGATGTCTTGTCCGTATCATAGTTGACTCGTGTCGGCGTCGTGGCGTTGCGGGTCAGGTTGATAACACCGCCGCTAAAAAAAGCGATGCTGTTGTCGGGGTCGTCCTGAGGGTCGAGTACACCATTTCCGTTGTAGTCAATTTCCGTATTGCCGCCGCAACATATGGCGATCAATTCGCCGTTGGCCTGCACGTTGTCCTGTCGCGCACTGACGTCTATCGTGACGCGATCGCCTAGATTAAAGCCGACGTTAATGTACGGTGACACCGTACGATATTGAAGGTCCCACGAAAAGGACAGGAAACTCGGAGCCCAGACGCCGTTATCGACCAGCAAAGCGCCATCGTTTGTGACGATGTGCAGATTTTCCGAGTTGTTACCGTTGACCGTTTGAATCAGCGTTTGCCAACTGTTCCAGTCGATGTTGATATTCTGCTTGGAGAAGTAAGTTCCGAATGTAAGAGAGAGTCCGCTGTCGAACTCACGTGAAACGCTCAGGTCATTAATCAGGTTACCAACGTCGTTAAATGTCGTGTCGAACATCAGGTCCAGATACGCCAGGCCGGTGTATGCACCGCCGCCGCCTGCAATTGTTACGGAAGTATTGCTGCAGTCGGGTGGCCCTGTGTCCAGCGTCGTGTTGGCGCAAATCGTATCGGCCATGCTCTGGGCCGGCTGCGGACCATAGTCACCGAACGTATCGGTAAACGGCGAGATGAAGCCGCCGCTTACCTTGGATGTTCTGAACTTGTTATTCACGGTCCAGTCGTTACCGACGTCAAATTCTGCTTCGAAGCCGAACGATGCGACGATTGACTCAATGCCATCGGTGAGGTCGCGATTGACCGGATTACCGAATGCATCGAACGTCGACAGATTGGTGTAGTTTGCTGACTGCAGCGTCTGCGAGCTCGCATCGAAGTTTGGCACCGGTCCAAAGTCGCCATTGCTATTGACCAGCACCGGAGCAGGTAAATACGTGGTGACGCGATCGTTCAGGTATTTGCCATAAAAGCGAATAAATCCGGAGTCAAATTCCTTGGTCACATTAGCTTTGATCTGGCCGCCGCTGTCGCCATTGAATCCGGTATCCCGGACGCCCTCGCCATCCCGATAGAAGCCGCCGATGTGAAAGTAGATCGAGTCGGTGAGAGGCCCGCCGTACTCGAAATCGGTGCGAAATTCGTCGTAGTCGATGCCGGCTGAAACGCCGACGGAACCACCCTCTGTCTTGCCGGTTTTACTGATAAGGTTGATGATGCCTCCCGGCGAATTGCTTGCCAGTGTTGAGGCGGAGCCGCCGCGAATGGACTCAATTCGGTCGACAGTCCAATCGAAGCGCAGGAAATTATCAGCATTGGCGAAATTCATATCCCCGAACTCCAGGACTGGCAGGCCGTCTTCCTGTAGCTGCATGAATTTCGAGCCGCCGGTCGCCAGTGGAATGCCGCGAATCGTAATGTTGGCGTTGCCGCCACCGCCCGAGGACTCGGCCCGAATGCCGGGTAGCCCACGGAAGATTTCCGCGATCGACCTTGGCGCAAGCTCTATGACGTTTTCTGCCGGCAACGAACTGACGGAAACGCTCGACTCGAGTTTTGTCACGCCGCGTGGGACGCCTGTGACGATTATTTCCTCCATGGTTTCCTCAGACTGCGCCTGAACGCTGAGCGGAACCATTGTGGATGCTGCGGCCGCGATCACTGCGTAGCGCCACCAGACCGGCTTGGTATTAGTTAGTGCCCTCATGACTTACCCCCTGCAATTCATGGAAAGAACTGTCTACGGCAAGCAATCGCGCGACCTTAGTAGCCAAACTCTGGCGAGCGCTCGGAATCCGCATTTTTTTATTAAAGCGCAGTTATTTAAGAATTGCAAAGAGTTTCTGATTGTGATCGTTTTTATTACAAAAGTATAAAAATCAACCGGTTAAGAAATTTGTGTAATTTGATCTTATTGAATTAAGTATGATTAACACCGGGTTAAGCCGCCGGAAGGCACTTAGGCGCCGAAATCGGCCAGGTTTAGACCTGGATTCGGGCCGGAACGCCACCTTTCAGGAGTACAGACTTGTCGGGGGCGAAATCGGCGTAAAAAGGCAGGATGGCACCGCCACGAGACACGGCATCGGCGCCAATATGGCCGGACAAAATACGTGGCGCGAAAATGCCTGAGATGCCCGCATTGCCCATTCTGCGCCCAACCATTTCCACCAGTTCGTCGACCAGGTAGCGGGGCAGTTCACCGTCGATCACAATTGCCTCCAGATCCAGCAAGCTGGCGGCAGAAAGCAGGGCGAAGACCAGTGCGTCGGCACAATCGTCCATCCATTCCTGAACCTGCGGCCGCGCAAGGTCCATGACCTTGGACAAACTCTCCTCCCGGCGAAGGTGGATACCGCTGGCATTAATGTGACGCCGGAGCACGAACAGGGAAGCACGATTGAGCAGCGTCTGCGGCTGGCCTGACGCAGGTGGAACGGTGCCGAGACCGGATGCGGGAACCGGCATCGATGCGAGTGCGGCTGCGTTGCCATGAAATCCTGGCTCCAGCTTTCCCTGCATGACAAGGCCGCCACCAACAAACGTCCCAATGTAGACATACAGGAATTCGGCTATTTCCATGCCACGGCCAAAGATCATTTCCGCAACCGCAGCGGCCGCGCAGTCGTTCTCAAAAATTACCCGCAGATCGGTGCGCGACGTCATTTCTTCTTCAAAATTAAACTCGTCCCAGCGACCAGCCAGCTCATCCGACATTTGAGTTTCTTCGGTCCATTCACCAATGAACCAGGGCATTGCGATACCTACGCCGAGAACCCGCTCGCGTTTGTTCGCAGGCAATGTGCCAATAAGCTGGTGAATGCTCGATTCAATCGAATCGAGAACAAACACCGGCTCGGGCACGTCGTAGCGAAAATGCAGGCGGTTCAGGACCTCGCCACCGAAATCCATGAGAAGAATCTCGAGATCATCGCGGCCCAGCTTTACGCCAATGGAGTACGCACCTTCGGGCTCCACGGAGTACAGCACCGACGGCTGCCCGATAGCGCCGAGCCGTCGGCCCCGGCGCGAGACCAGCCCGGCTTCATCAAGGTCGTCAACAATACGGGTTACGGCCTGTGGCGTGAGGTTGACGATTTGTGCGAGATCGGATTTGGACGCGCTGCCCAGTTTGCGCAGCGCGGTTATCAGCACGCGTTCGTTGTAGCGCCGCAGCCCTGACGAATTGCTGCCTTTCCCCATGTTGCCTCCTCAATTTATGAATTCAAATTGTACATTAGTGCATCGGCATTGCATCCCACGAATTGGCTATCGGCAGTGGTTTGACTGATGCGGACTGGCAGGGCCTGTTGCAGGTAGTTGATTTAATTAAATCACTGTGTTGTATTTGCGCGGCTACAGCAATTCGGAAAATAACAGGTACCAGGGGGGGCGGAAAATGATCGGGGATGTCTCGTTCGAGTTGCAGACGCTTGATCTGGCCATAATCGGTATCTACTTCGTTCTCGTCGTCAGCCTCGGCCTGTACCTGAGCCGTTCGCACGAGACGGCCGAGGATTATTTCCTGGCTGGCCGATCCATGTTATGGCCAATGATTGGCCTGTCATTATTCGCGTCGAATATATCAAGTACCACGCTGGTCGGTCTCGCGGGTGATGCGTACAGCACCGGAATATCCGTGTTCAACTACGAGTGGATGGCCGCCGTTATCCTCGTGTTCTTCGCGATATTTTTTCTGCCCACGATTTTACGGTTGCGCGTCTTTACGATGCCGGAACTCCTGGAGCGACGATTTGACCATCGCGCGCGAACGTATTTCTCGGCCCTGACGATTTTTCTGAATATTCTCGTCGACACGGCCGGTAGTTTGTATGCGGGTGCGCTGATCATTCAGCTCATTTTTCCGGACATTCCTGTTTGGCAAACTGTGGCCGGGCTCGCAATCGTCGCGGGAATCTATACAGCGGCGGGCGGTTTATCGGCGGTCATCTATACCGACGCAATTCAGGCGATTCTGTTGATAATCGGCTCGGTATTGATCACGGTATTCGCGCTCGAGGAAGTCGGCGGCTGGAGCAATGTTGTCAGCCAGGTAAGTCCCGAAAAACTCAGCCTGATTCGACCGCCAGGCGATCCGGGTGTCCCCTGGCCGGGGCTCGTAACCGGGGTCGTGTTACTTGGTTTCTATTTCTGGTGCACCAATCAGTTCATGGCGCAACGAATTCTGAGCGCCAAAAACGAGTTTCATGGTCGCGCCGGTGCGTTGTTCGCCGGCCTTTTAAAGCTGCCGGTTCTGTTCATCATGGTATTGCCGGGCACGATCGCAATCCTGTTGTATCCGGACCTTCCCAAACCCGACCTGGTGTATCCGACCCTGATGTTTGATTTATTGCCGGCAGGAATTCTGGGTTTGGTCGTTGCCGGATTTACGGCTGCGCTGATGTCTCAGATCGACTCGACGCTAAATTCCGCGTCGACCCTGGTCACCATGGATTTCGTACGTCGCTATCGGCCCGAAATGTCGCCCAGGCAACTTATGCGAGTGGGACAGATCGTAACGGTGGTATTCATGTTCCTGGCGGTCCTCTGGGCCCCGCAAATCGAGAATTTCGGCTCGTTATTCAAGTACCTGCAAAAGATTTTGTCTTATGCCGTAGCGCCCGTCATCGCTTTGTTCCTGATCGGATTTTTCTGGAAACGCGCCAGTACTGCGGGTGCGCACCTAACGCTGGTCGTCGGCACACTCGCCGGCGTTGGCTTGTTTATCGCCGTGGAGATTCTGGATCTGTTTGCGTTGCATTTCTTGTACGTTGCGCCGTTGTTGTTCGTGTTGTCATCGCTGATACTGGTTGTCGCGAGCCTGGTAATGCCAGATGCAGACGATAGCCGGGCGGATAGTTTCAGCTGGTCTCCGGAATCATTTCGAGAGGAGACTGCCGCTCTTAAATCGGTACCAATGTGGCGAAACTACCGCTTCTATTCGGTATTGTTATTGCTGCTGACGGCGACGATTGTCTACACTTTTCGCTAGGCAAT